>JBFIJV010000088.1:0-6891 GCA_041600575.1 Gammaproteobacteria bacterium
ATGAAGTTCGAAAGAACCAGAATAGAAAACCCTATAATAATGGTAATGGCCGTATAAAAAACGGCTTTACCTATATTGGCATGACAGTAATGCATCGTCTTGATGTAGTCGCCTGTTTTGGGTAGTTCTTCGCGAAACCGATAGATGTAATGAATACTGTTATCAACAGCAATACCGATTGTGATCGCAGCTATTGTTATGGTCATCATATCCAGCGGTATTCTGAGCAATCCCATTAGTCCAAGTATTATGGCTGCCGCGAGTATATTCGGGATTATCCCGATAATTGCGAGCGGAATAGAACGGAACAAGATAACCAGCATTAAGGCAATACCACCCATGACCACGCCCAAGGTTAATATCTGGGATTTGAACAGGCTCTGTAGCATGTTGTTATAAAGCACAAGAATACCGGTAATCTTAACCTTGTCTTCATCGAGTCCGATCTTTTCAACAAGATCCGCTTTAATTCTTTCCAGTAATTCCTTGCGCCGTAAATCCTTTAATGAATCCAGGATCCGAATACTGATCCGAGCCTCATTATTTTCTTCAGACACATAAGGATCGATCATGCTGGTTTTGATTTCATCCGGCATATTCTTGCTCACAATCGCCAGCTCGAATGCATCAAACTTACTGCCATTGATATCTTCACCGACACGAATGATCGTCGCCAGTGACAACACTTTACCAATAGCCGGAAAGGTCTCGAGGTGATCGTGTACTTGTTTAATCGTGTCTATCCGTTCCGGCGTAAACCAAACGTCTTCCTGTGTATCTTCAAATTCGCCAAATAAGGCATCGAGGTCTGAAAATTCTTCATCATCATCCCCCTCTTCCTGATCCGCTGTGTCTTCAAGATTAAGAAGAATGTCCATCGGAGTTGTGCCGCCCATTTCTTTATCAATCAACCGCAAACCCTGGAAAATTTCAGTGCTCTCACTAAAGTAATTAATAAAACTGTTTTCTACTTCAAGACGGGTAATGCCATAGGCGCTGACCCCGGCCAGAATAACAGTAAGCAATAATATTTTATTGCCGTGTCTCTCAGTCATGCTCGCCAGTTTTGAGGTGAATTGAAATTCGTCTTTGGAAGCTATTTTTTCTGTTGATTTTGGCAACATTGCCAAAATTGATGGGAACAGGATAAACGAGGTAATGAAGGTCACGCTCAGACCAATTGTCATCATCCAGCCAAAATCAATAATCGGTTTAATGCCGCTAACTACCAGAGAGCTAAACGCCATAATGGTCGTCAACGCGGTATAGAGACAGGGCCAGACCATCTTACTGGCCATGGTCAATACCAGCTCCTGCTGCGAATAATCTGGAAAATCATTGATTAATTGCCGATAACGAACGATAAGATGTACATTCATCGACATAGTTATGATCAACATCAGAGAGATGAAATTCGACGATATCACGGTCACATTCCAACCGATCAGACTGAGCAGACCAATCATTAATAGACCGGCATAAAAACAACTCAATAGCGGTAATAACACCCACCTGAGTTTGCGAAAAATAATCGACAACATACCCACCAGAAAAAGAAAAACGCCGACACCGAAAACAATCAAATCATTCTTTATGTAAGTGATCATGTCGTCAGTAATCATTGTGACGCCGCCCATATGCAGGTCGCCGTAGGGTTTGTACTTTTCGATAATTTCTCTTACATCGACAATATTGTCATGATTAATTTTATCAATTACATTTTTTTGCGCCGTATATTCGGCTAAAACCTGTTTGAGTCTTTGTTGCTCAGCTTTATCCAGTCCTTCGGTTTTATCTTTTATTAATAATTGAGTACGTTCTCGTTGTAATTCAAGAAACTCAGGCTTGTCTTTCAAATTAACCTGAATAGCGGTTGTTCTACCGTCTGCACTGATAATCAATTCTTTATAGATTGGGCTATTCAACAATTCCTGTTTAGCCTTTTCTATATCAACATCACCACTTTCAATGGTACGCACATTCTCGGCAATGTCAGTCAAGCTACCGTCGACCTGCTTGACCAGCGGCACATCCACCATACTGATGACAGACTCGACTGGTTCTAATGCGCGAAATTCATTGCGGAGGCTAGTAAGTCTATCCAGAGAGGATTGAGAAAAAAGGTCTTCATCAGGTGTGAACGTCACAAACAAAAAATCCCTTGTTGCATAACGTTCCAAAGTCTCTCGAAATAACTTGAGATCTTTATCATCTTCCAACAGCAAGGAATCTGCCGAAGCATCAAGCTTGAAATCTTTTGTTTGATAGGCAAAAAAACCAAGTATTATTGCCATCAAAAGACATACCAACACGGTTTGTTTCAAGACAATTTCTGAATACATTGATTTTATTAGCGATATCATTATTTTAGATTTTTATATTATTTTATTAACGTAAATCAATGCACAACTGATTTTAAACCAGGTTCTTTCAAGCAATGAGAATCCACCTCAAGCAGTTGAGGTCCGGTTTATGATTTAATTATTATTTGTCTTCCAGAATTTCTATTTTATATCCATCAGGATCTTCTACAAAGGCAATAACTGTATCACCGCCCTGCATAGGGCCAGCTTCTCTGATAACCTTACCGCCTAATTCTTTAATCTTGTCACAGGCCTTGTAAACATCGTCGACACCAATAGCAATATGGCCATAAGCATTACCCAGATCATACGAATCGGTGCCCCAGTTATGGGTTAACTCCAGAACAGTAGTCTCGGATTCATCACCATATCCAAGATAGGCTAATGAAAATTCAAACTCGGGATAATCATGCTTACGAATTAAGGTCATTCCAAGTACATTTTGATAAAACGCTAACGAATTTTCCAGATTCCCAATCCTCAACATAGTGTGCAACATTCGCATAATAAGTCTCCTCCGTTTACTTTAATCAGTGGGCAATATGATACTGCCATCAATAATTTTTTGTATTGTTTCTGTAAATAAAACATGTTCGACCCTCAAAACCCTGGCCGCCAATGACTCGGGCGAGTCTTTTGGCTCAACAGCAACAACCTGCTGCGCCAATATTGCACCCTCATCATATTCACCATCAACCAAATGGACGGTTACCCCGCTTTCTTTATCACCGGAATTGATAACCGCGCGATGTACATTGATACCGAACATCCCCTGACCGCCGTGTTTTGGTAACAGGGAGGGATGTATATTGATGATTCTGCCTTTGTACCGGGCCAGCATTTTCGGGCCAATTTTTTTCATGAAGCCGGCTAACAAGACCAAATCCACCTTGCTCGCAGTCAATGCATCACACATTGCACTATCCAAAGCATCAGCATCGGGATACAGGTTTGAACTTAAATGAGCCGTTTTTATATTTTTTTTCTGTGCCAGACTGAGTGCCATTGAATCCTTGTTGTTACTGATTACAAGCTCCACAGTGGCTGCTAATCTTCCTTGCTGACATGCCTCGATAATGGCATTCATATTACTGCCACGGCCGGATACTAAAATACCCAGTTTCTTCATGCCATGCCTACTTTAAAACCCAGATCTTGCAGAGATTGTTTCATCTTCTCATTCAAATTCTTTGTATTGATTTCCCGATTGGTAAACTCACGCCTGATAGGATAATGCTTTCTTAAACTGTCAAAATACATACCACGTTCCTCAGGTGTAAGACCCGACACACTTCCCAATGCAATGGCATCACTCCTGACATCATAGGTTCTCATCACGGCCAATTGAATTGCATTCTCATCGTTATACTCAATTGTATCGGTCATATATTCAGCATGTAATGTCGCTGTGTCAGTTAAATTGACACCCGTTTTACACTGTAATGCCTCGGCGAGTACTCTGGTTGCCTTCAGCTTGCCATCATAACTATATCCGGCGATATGTGGGGTGCCAATAAATGTTTGTTGTAATAAATCAATATTAATTAACGGCTCATTGCACCAGACATCGAGTATCAAGGTCGCTTTGGGATTGGCTTCTTTAAATGACAATACGGCTGCTTCATCGATAACCTGGCCTCGCGATGTATTAATCAATGTAACATCCGACTTTAATTTATTTAAAAATTGTTCATTGACTAAGTTATGGCTTGGATATTTTCCATCCGTCGTTAATGGTACATGCAAACTAATAATATCTGCTTCCATAATACGATCGAGATCAACGTAATCGGCATTCGGGTTCTGTTCACTGAGCGGCGGATCATTTAATAGACAGCGAACGCCTAGCGCTTCCATAAAACGCTGCACTCTGGAGCCGACCTGACCACAACCAATAATGCCCACCGTTTTTTTGGTCAAATCAAAACCATTATATTCAGCCGTTGCAAACAAACTACTGAGTACATATTCAGCGACAGAGCGCGCGTTGCTGCCCGGGGCATGGGTAAAATGAATCTTGGATTTTTCGAGATAGTTCGTATCGATATGATCGATGCCACTGGTCGCGGAGCCAACAAAGCTAACCTGACTATCTTTCAACAGGGCTTCATTAACTTTGGTTACTGATCTGACTAATAGAACATCGGCATTTTTGACGCTTGCCTGATTTATAGAACGACCATCAACTAATTCAACTGTGCCAAAATTCGAGAACACCTCTTTGGCGAAAAGTATTTGCTGATCAGCAACAATGGAAAGTGAGGCAGTCATTAGTACTGTTTAAAGGTTACACCTTTAGACTATAAACTTTTCAGATGTCCTTAAAAATCAAGGCATCGTGTCGAGTTCTTCGCCCTCTTTTTGTACTGGCATCAAATCTTCTTTTGTTATCCCTAATGCAAGGGTAATTGGACTGGCCACAAAAATAGAAGAATAGGTTCCTATTACAACACCAATAATTAAAGCTGTGGCAAAACTATGGATAATCTCTCCGCCAAAGATAAATAATGCGGTCAAAACTAACAATGTCGTTAACGAGGTCACCAGGGTTCGACTCAGCGTTTGATTCAGTGAAATGTTGAACACCTCTGCTGGCGATGTCTCTCGGAACTTGCGAAAATTTTCACGTACACGGTCAAACACCACAATCGTATCGTTAAGTGAATAACCAATCACCGCCAGCAATGCCGCTAAAACGGTTAGATCAAAGTCAAAATGAGTGATCGAAAATACACCAACCGTAATAGTTACGTCATGCACAAGTGCTGCGATAGCAGCAATAGAAAAACGTCTTTGAAACCTTAGGGCAACATAGATAAAGATACCCATCAAGGCATAAATCATTGCCAAACCGCCATCTTCTTTTAATTCGCCACCAACTTGTGGTCCGACAAATTCAACCCGGCGCATCTCTATATTTGATCCGGTATCTGCAAGTAAGGAAAGTATCCTGTTACTGATGTCGGCACTGTTTAATCCTTCGCTTGGCGGAATTCGGATTAGTACATCATTAGCTGAACCAAAGTACTGAATAATGGCGCTATTAAATTCCGAGTTACTCAAGGACTGTCTAATCAAGTCCAGATCAACAGACTCTGAATAACCGACTTCAATCAATGTTCCACCGGTAAAATCAATACCGAAGGTTAATCCCTCCATCGATATTGAAACTATCGAGATAAGTATCAGTACAGTAGAAATTACTAAACCTGTTTTCCGCTTACCGATAAAATCGAAATTAAATTTTGTTTTTTGCGTTTCCATAATAGCGTTCTCTGCTTGATGCGTTCCAGAATTTGAGTATTTAAATTTTTAATTTTTCCAGGCGACGTCCGCCATAGATTAAATTAACCAAACCACGCGTTACCATAATGGCGGTAAACATTGAAGAAATAATACCCAATGACAATGTAACGGCGAACCCTTTAATAGGGCCGGTGCCAAAGCTGAATAAAACTAATGCCGCAATCAAGGTAGTAATGTTGGCATCGGCAATTGTTGAAAATGCTTTTTCATAACCAGCATGAATACTGGCCTGAGGTGAATTACCATTTCGAATTTCTTCACGAATTCGTTCAAAGATCAGCACGTTTGCATCAACCGCCATACCGACTGTCAATACGATACCGGCGATGCCTGGCAAGGTCAGAGTAGCCTGTAGCAAAGATAACAGCGCAACGATTAACACCAGATTCAATGCCAGGGCAACATTCGCAACCAGACCAAAGACCTTGTAATAAACGGCCATGAAGACAAGCACTAATGCGAAACCAATTAACACCGACTTAAATCCTTTATCGATATTATCCTGACCCAGGCTCGGTCCAACTGTACGTTCTTCTATAATATAAATTGGAGCGGCCAATGCACCTGCACGTAGTAATAATGACAGTGTTCGTGCTTCCTGAGTCGATTCAAGACCGGTTATCTGGAAACGTTTACCAAGTTGTTCTCGAATGACAGCAGCATTAATCACTTCCTCGACTACGATCTTGTTTTCAACAAGTTCACCATTCTTTTCTACTGTTTCGATTTTATTTTCTATAAAAACTACCGCGAGACGTTTACCCACATTATCTCGCGTTGCATGACTAATTCTTTTCGCGCCCTTACCATCAAGCGTAATGGTGACATTGGGTCCGCCACTTTGTCCGTCAATACCTGATGCAGCGTCGATAATAGCGTCACCAGTTAACATAACTTCCTTATCTAACAGAATAGGCTGACCATTTCGTTCGTAATAGAGTGCTGAACCTGCTGGTACACGTCCATCAACAGCATCCTGAGGAGAATGATCTTCATCGACCAACCTGAATTCCAAAGTCGCGGTAGCACCCAGAATATTTTTAGCCTTGGCCGTATCCTGAACACCCGGTAGTTGTACAACAACCCGACTGAGTCCCTGTTGTTGAATGACAGGCTCTGCGACACCCAATTCATTCACACGTTTTCTTAAGGTCGTAATGTTTTGTTGTAAGGCCAGTTTTTGGGTATCAAGTATTACTTGTTGTTTTAATGTCGTTACCAA
>JBFIJV010000089.1:0-6890 GCA_041600575.1 Gammaproteobacteria bacterium
TCCATCACTCCAATTCTCCGCCGTTGACCAATCACTAGCCCCCGCGCTGGCTGTAGTTGCTGCAAAGTCTGTTACCGCACCTGTTCCCGCGCCTGTCTCAGTTAATGCCGCTACAAATGGAACGCCTGCGGTGTCTGCTGTACCGACAATATTTCCCGCGCTTGGATTCGTCCAGGTTATAGTCGAGAAATACGGATGTGTTGAAGCGTTTAAAAGTGCAACCAATGCGGCTGCTGTAACTGCCACGCTCGTATCACCGACCTGAGAGATAGCGACTCCACCAATAGTCACGGTGAAGGTGTTGTTTGCTGGTGTTGCATCGACTGAATCTATTGATCCTGTGTGAACTTGTGCAACTGCTGTTGCGCCGCCTATCCAGTATTTAATTGCCATAGTGATCCTTAAGTGTATGTATAACCATTCGTTAATGTGTCGTTGTCTGCGCCGTTATAAACTATTACATCAATCGTTCCAGCAACGTGGGCAGGCGTATCGCAAGTAACCTCTGTGCTGCTATTGAAAACGACATTCGTCGCAAGGTCACGATCAAAAGCCACTGTTGTAACGCCATCAATAAACCCTGTTCCTGTAACCGTTACGCTTGTTCCGCCTGCTGTCGTGCCTGATGTTGGTGCGACTGATATGATGCTTAAAGCTACCTCATAGGTATAGCCATTCGTTAATGTGTCACTATTACCGCTATCTGTTACAACAACATCGACCGTTCCTGTTCCTGCTGGTGTATCACAGGTTAATGATGTTGCAGATATATAAGATACGTTAGTGGCTGCATTGCCATCAAATGTAACCGTTGTTGACTCTGTAAAGCCTGTCCCAGTTATTGATATGCTTGTTCCCCCAGATTGCGGCCCTAATGTTGGTGTCGCGCTAATAATCGAAAGTCCGACCCAAGAACCCATGAGTGTTAATGCTGCTGTTTTTTCAGGGTTAATAATTTTAGAAACCAGTAGCCCTGATGCTGATGTGCCGCTTGTTCCTAAGTATTCAATGTATTCCTGATTCAGCAGTTGGAAAAAATTATTTGGTGGTTTTGCGATATTGAGTGTGCTTGCGTTTGTTCCAACTAATAGATCAGCCCCCCTTGTCTCGAACGTGCTCAACCCTGTCGAGTCATCACCAATATTCTCAGCCGACACGATAACGGGTGTTGTGCCTGATAATTTATATATGCCATCACTTGGTATGCCCTGCACAAGTTGTCTAAAGTAAACCGTTGATCCAATAGCGGAAAAATTGTCAAAACTAGTAAACTTGTCGCAATCAATCGCTGTGTATGTATCTGCTGCGATGTTCCATTCAAACAAACCGCTTTCAGTAGCCCCGCTTATTAATGGTGGTGCTAATCCACCAATGCTGTTTCCACCAACAAAAAGCCTGCCGCCTGCTGATCCTGCGTATGCAGTTCCTTCTGTTTCAGTCTGATACTGAATAGAGGACGCATTCCATACTGATCCGTTGGTCGTGTAGTAAAATCCTGTCTCATCAACAATCGGTGTCGTGCTTTCGTAAGTCCCCGCACCTGTTCCAGATGTGATCGCTACATCCGCATAATTGTTAAAAAAATCTAGTGTGATTTCACCCGTCTGGACATACCATGTCCTAGTAGCGTTATTGAACCGCTTTAACGGGCCTGATGCGTAAGTGATAGTGTCTGCAACAAACGCATCAGAGAAGTTAGTAACCGTTCCTGTTCCGGAACCGCTAACTGACAATGTTGCCGTGTAAGTTTGACCTGGATAATCACCATAAGCCCGTAAATCACCTAGCGCACGTGAAAAAGTTACATTCTGGAAATTAGATTGTGTAGATTCATTGCATTGAGTGACTAACGCATCCGTTAATGATTCTGGCGGTGCGAAACCTACAATGCTCTCAGTTTGTCCGTCAATATTAACAGTGAATGTGTTGGTAGATGCTGGGGTGTCCAGTGTGTCTATTGACCCTGTGGACTGCTGAAAATCCCCCGTTTCCTTGAAGGTAACTGTCGCGCCTAAATCAGATACTAATGCGCTTGTGTAGCCTGTCGGGCTGAGTGTAACTGCTATCATCCCTCTTAATGGTGTAACCACAATATAATTATCATGCGTGATAACTTCATCAACTAAAATATTCTCAGGTGCAGCACCGAAAGACTCAAAATAACCTAGTGATGGATTATGTTTTACAATGTTATTTGATGCTGTTGGTGTTCCTGCAAGAGTTACATTCTGATAAGTGTTGTCAAGTTTTGTATTCATGATCAGCAAGTCTCCTTGCAAATCCATGATCACATCCTCATCGGTTGTATTTAATTGAGGCCAATTAGAACTGTAACCAAGATCATCCCGCCAGGCTGTTGTTGCTGGCGACTGGAACTTTGTTGTTCCGCCCGATGTTCCGTAAAGGAACAAATTGTACCCTGATGTTAAAGCGAAAAACCTTGTTCCTGATGTTAAAAACACACTAGATAATGGCGTAAAGAATGTTGTTGTGGGTACTGCCGCCCATAATGATGTATCTGTATTATAATAAGCAAATCCGTTAGTTGTAACACCGTCAAAAGTTGACCCTGCATGAACAACAAAGAGATCGCCTGAGAACAGAACAACGCCATCACCTCTAGCGTCTAAATCTGATTGTATAAATGCGCCTAAAATTGAGCTGTCAAAACTATCGAAATCTGATGCCATTAAACCGCTACTTTAGCCCATGCACGGCCATCCCTATTGAGATCGTCCCACGTTATTAATTTATTGCCGGAATCTCTAACGCCTGTTGATCCGACTATGTTAGTCACCGCAAGTATCTCATCGCCTGCAACGTATGAAGGAACAATGACTTGATCTTCTGTGTCGCCACTGGTCGCTGTTCGTGCTGAATTGCTTGAGTAGACAAAACTTATGCTGTTCCTGCTTGATCCATCAAAAGGTGTCTTTCTTAACAGGTAAGGTTTAGCGACATTAATAACACTGGATGTAACGGCATCGCCTGAATAGGAATAGCACGTTAAATAATCACCTTGATCTGCTATAACTTGAAATCGGCCTATTGCCTGCTTCCCGTTTGGAATTGGCTGAGATATAGCGTTGTCAGTGTTTCTATTTCGGTTGATTTCTTCTATCGCGCCATTTATGGTTGCCGCTTTTATCGGCTTGCCTTTTTCCTGTTTAGGAAGTGCGCGATCTGATCGCTTTCTCATAAGTTTAGGTTAAGACTTCTAAAATCTTTCTCTGGATAAACTTCAAATATACTTACTCCGTTTTTTGTCTCTGCGTTAGCGTCAACATGAATCTTATCGGTAGCCGGATCAATAAAAGCAACTGTTGCATCCCATGTGTCAGGCTTATATTGGAAACGATAGATCACAGAGTAGGTTATTCCGTTATCCTCTGAACTCCCCTCGATACCTGTACACAACAAAGTGCGCTGCTCGAATGAGTTGATCTTTAACTTGTTGACTGAGCCTGTATATTCAAGACTTTTAATCAATGGTGATGATTGTTCTTTTCTTTCAAATTGGATAACGGTTTGTGGTGATTGAATATCTACTTCACCCGTCTGCGTTTCTTCGTTATTTGATGACGTTGTAATAGTGAGCGTTAATTGTGCGCCCTTGTTGTCTTTCTGTGTCTTAGAGGTCGTTAAAGATGATCCTACCTGTACTGTAGGAGATGCCGCTTCATCCGCTTCCTTTACGTCAAATGAGGGCGCTTCATAATTAACACTGACTCGAACGATTGCGTTTTGGCTTTTTTCAGGTGATGCGCTTAAGCCTGTAACAATGACGTTAGGTATAACAGGATGTAAATCACCGTATTGAGGTATCCCAGGTGCAATAGTTGCGTTATATAACCTGAACTCTGCCGCACCCTCAACTCCCGTGACTAGAAATGTTCGGGTTTGTTTATACCCTGATTCATCAAAGGTAACATCACCGTCTATTATGTCTGATATGACCGCCATTATGCCGCCACCGCCACATTACCGCCCGTCATGCCTCGTTTAATCTGTTCTAATAATGAGTTGGTTTCATCCAACTGCTCGACTTGAACCTCTTGACGTTTAACCTGTGATTGAATACCGCCAACGACTGTCTTTGATAAGTCGATCTGTTTAAAGTCTGATGTTTTGGTTGTTCCGCCAACATCACCCCCGCCTAAACGAGCCGCGCTTAATTTATCTGCTGATATTTTTGCAATTTGATCGGCCTTCTTCTTTATTTCCTCAAATTCAAGAAGCAAAGACTTTGAACCGCTCTTATTTGTAAATGCTTTAAATGCTGTTGCTGCTATTTCTGCCGATGACTTTGCATCATCACCAAATTTAACAACTAGATCATCTAGCGTCATAAAAGCATTTTCCATTTGAGGGAAAAATCGAGCAAAAGGTCTAAAAGCATTCACGGCTAGTTGTGCAAATTTAAGAACCACAAATGTCGTTCCTGACACCAAAGCCCTGAAAGACTGCCAGCCAGCAATCAATAATTGAACCCAATCAGATACTTGTGCAATACTTCGTGTCGCGTTTTGCATGGAGTTAAAGATTACAACACCAAGACCCCCGCTCTGATTGGATAACTCAATAACTCTATTTGTCAAAGCAGTAACGAACGGGGCAACCTGTATTGCAATAACTCTTGCCGCACCTTGAAAAAGATTCTGCATCTTAGTGATTGCATCATTAGCTATTTCGATTTGTTGACCTGAGATATTGTTGAAAGTTAAGCCTAATTCAGCCGCTTCCATTTGTGCCGCACTAATACCTTTTGATCCTTGCTCAAATAAGTTGCCAACTGCTAGACCTGATCGACCAAATATATTCATCAAGAAACTAGATCGCCCTGCCGCATCACCGATCTGTAAATAACTATCCGCTATTTTCTTGATGCGTTGATCTGTTGACAGTCCACCTAATTCCTTAACGCTTAACCCAACGCGATCAAACTCTCTCGTTATGGTTGAAAGTCCTGCTTCACCATCAGCGATAGATCGGTTCATTCTAACGATAGCTTTATTAAATCCCTCTTGATCACCACCCGCTAATTGAATCGCGTACTGATAAGATGACAATTCTTCTGTCGTGAGTCCTAACGTCCTTGAGAGTTTCGATATACTGTCAATCACCCCGAATTGCTTTTTCACAAATGACGTTAAAGCACCCGCAGCAATCGCCGCCATACCGATCCCGATAGCTGCAACTATCTTAGTCGTTCGCATAGCTGAATCAGCAAATTTCTTTAATCGTTTCTGTGCCTTTTTAAAGCCTTTCTCAAACGATCCGATCTTTGCCGTTAAACTAACTGCCAGATTTGCTATTGTTGCCATTTAATATGCTCTTAAGGATTGATTGTGCTTCTTCTGAGTCCATCGGTTTTCTGTCGTGGTCAAATTTCAGCATGAAATCTTCTAACTTGAAGGTCTTTCTTGATTGTGAATTTGCGATCAAGCAACAAACCATTGCAAAGCGTAAATCTTGCCGTTCTTCGCCGAAAGGTTCTAATTGATTAAACGCGATCCAATGTGCAAACTCTTGCGAGTCGATTTTTTCTTGCGCCTCTCGCACCGACATCCCCAAAGACAGGGATAGTCGATGCCAAAACCTTAACTCTGGACGCTCTCGGACTCCCCCACAAGTTCATCAATATCCTCATTTGAAATAAGGTTGATGCGTTGTGCAGCGTCCATGACTCGTGATAATGCCGCGCCTGACTTCTTGCCAAGTTCGATCACATCGTTATCATTAAAAAGACGTTCCCCTGCTTCGTCACATATCGTTAAAACGCAAAGTTTTGATCTAATGTTATCCATGTCAGGAACAATAGACTTGCCTTTTTGCTTTATTGACCATGCCTCAAAGCGATCACGTTCTGATCCACTCATAACCTTGATAAAAATCTCTCCGCCCCATTCAGGAACAGGGAGTTTTTCAATCTTCTTATCAGATGCAGATAAAATGCTCTCTTTAGTTAGGATCATACAGAACCATCGGTATAAGTTGGGCCGGTGTAACCATCAAACTTAACGGTGTAAGTGCCAGTCATAATATCTTCTAAAGGAATACTGTTATCCCATGACACGATCTTGCCTGTTCCTGCAATGTTCGCACCTGTTGCTTGACCAGTGCCAGGAGGGAAAGTGATCGTGATTGTCTCAACTGCACCGCTAACAATCGGAGGCTCATCAGGATCATAAAATATTTCTACTGTGACCTCTGGCGGTTCAACTAGATCACCGAATATCTTTTCACGATAACCCGTTGTTCCCATGTGTGTAGCATCAATAACAGGGACTTCCTCACCTGAGATTGATATATTTGTAACATTAACGGAATAACTTGATGTTCCGAATGCTATTGTTGATCCTGTGCCTTTATCTGCCATTACTTGTCTCCGTTAAAAAGTAGGTATTGATTCTCTGTGACATATTTCATACTCTAAAATAGTCGTGTGTATTCCTGTTTGATCACCATCTATCGGGTTATTAAACCCATCTATTTCATTACTTAACATTACATGACGTACATCTAAACTATCTGTTCCCATAACGCCCCTAAAACCGTCTAATTCAGCCCTAAACGCCTCTTTTATCGCGTCTGCGATCAATGCTGATGTAGCGTATATAGTGAATTGAACTCTTTTAATAACGATCCCTGCTGCTGCTGTCAGGTGATGCTTATGATCTGATGTAACATCTGAAAAAATAACGTAAGGTTTAGCGGCTGATTCTGGTGCAACACTTGGATATAATCGGGTGCTAATCAAGTTAGTAATGCCGACTTGTGCTGTTAAATATGTGTATAAGGCTTTTTTTAAACTCATTTTGCTTTCTTCTTTATGCCGTTGCCAATATCTAGTCCGATCTTTCTAATTTCTGCATCACGATGCTGATCGA
>JBFIJV010000090.1:0-6766 GCA_041600575.1 Gammaproteobacteria bacterium
CGTACGCCTTGAACTCGCCACCATGTTTCTCTGCCATGGTCTTTGTGATCGCCGCCGTCAGGGTCGTCTTACCATGATCAACATGGCCTATCGTTCCTACATTCACATGCGGCTTCGTGCGTTCAAATTTTTCCTTGGACACGGCTTATCACCTCTTCAATATATTTAGTTATTAATAAAAATTATTGGTTTTTACTTGTAATGCTCTCAGCAATATTTGCTGGTACTTCGTTATATTTTTCAAATTCCATTGTGTAAACAGCGCGCCCTTGAGTTGCAGAGCGAAGATCCGTTGCATACCCGAACATTTCACTTAAAGGCACTTCTGCTTTAATTATTTTTCCAGCAGGTGTTTCTTCGGTTCCTTGCAAAATACCGCGACGGCGATTCAAATCACCATTAACCGTACCCATATATTCTTCAGGGGTAACGATCTCCACTTTCATTACAGGCTCTAGTAACACAGGGTTTGCTTTCCTTGCGCCTTCCCTGAATCCCATCGAGCCGGCGATTTTAAACGCCATTTCGCTGGAGTCAACATCATGATATGAACCATCGTATAAAGTTACTTTCACATCAACTACCGGATACCCTGCAACGATGCCATTTTCCATTTGTTCAACAACACCTTTTTCTACTGCAGGGATATATTCTTTTGGCACAGTTCCGCCAACTATTTCATTGACGAACTCAAATCCTTCACCAGCCTGTTTAGGCTCAATCTTGAAAACAACATGGCCATATTGTCCACGTCCACCTGATTGACGAACAAACTTACCTTCTGCCTTCTCAAGTGTTGAGCGAATAGTTTCACGATAAGCTACTTGCGGTTTACCAACATTAGCATCAACTTTAAACTCGCGCTTCATGCGATCAACAATAATCTCCAGATGAAGCTCTCCCATTCCGGAAATAATCGTTTGGCCGGACTCTTCATCGGTATGGACACGAAAAGAAGGGTCCTCTTGCGCAAGCTTACTAAGTGCCAGACCCATTTTCTCCTGATCCGGTTTAGTTTTAGGCTCCACTGCAACCGCGATGACCGGTTCTGGAAACTCCATCCGCTCTAATGTAATAACGTCATTAATATCGCAGAGCGTGTCACCTGTCGTTACATCTTTTAATCCAACTGCCGCAGCGATATCACCCGCGCGAACTTCTTTGATTTCTTCACGACTATTGGCATGCATTTGTAATAGTCTGCCAATTCTTTCCTTTTTTCCCTTGACTGAATTAAGAACAGTATCTCCAGACTTAAGCACGCCTGAGTAAGCACGAAGAAAAGTTAATGTTCCAACAAATGGATCCGTTGCAATCTTGAATGCCAACGCGGAAAAGGGCTCATCGTCAGAAGGATGTCGTTCCCCATCTGATTCATTCTTGTCATCAAGGATGCCTTTAATTGCAGGCACATCTACTGGCGATGGCATATATTGAACAACCGCATCCAGCATTGTCTGCACACCCTTATTCTTAAAGGCTGATCCACAAAACACAGGCACTAGTTCATTGGTTAATGTCCGCGCACGTATACCTTCAATTATCTGTTCTTGTGAAAGAACACTGTTTTCAAGATACAACTCCATCAGCGTTTCATTTGCTTCTGCAGCACTTTCAACAAGATTGTCATGCCATTGTTGCGCTTCAGCTAACAACTCATCGGGAATATCTTTTTCTACAAACTTAATTCCCATATTTTCTTCTTCCCAGTAAATCGCTTTCATTTTTACCAGGTCAATGACACCTTCAAATTTATCTTCTGCGCCGATCGGAAGTTGCATTGGAATAGCGTTACTACCCAAACGTTCACGTATCTGACGTACAACTCTAAGAAAATCTGCTCCGGCTCGATCCATTTTATTTACGAACGCCATACGTGGAACATGATATTTATTTGCTTGACGCCACACTGTCTCTGACTGTGGCTCGACCCCTCCGACCGCACAAAATACTGCACAGGCACCATCTAATACACGAAGTGAACGTTCTACTTCAATGGTAAAATCAACATGTCCCGGGGTATCGATAATATTAATGCGATGTTCTTCGAACTGGGCAGCAGATCCTTTCCAAAAACAAGTCGTCGCAGCTGAAGTGATTGTTATCCCTCGTTCTTGTTCTTGCTCCATCCAGTCCATGGTTGCAGTGCCATCATGTACTTCGCCAATTTTATGTGACACGCCTGTATAAAACAGCACTCGCTCGGTAGTGGTTGTTTTACCAGCATCAATATGAGCCATAATCCCGATATTACGGTAGCGCTCGATTGGTGTGTGACGTGACATGATAATTTCTATATTTAATGTCTATTTATTACCAACGGTAATGTGAAAAAGCCTTATTAGCTTCAGCCATACGATGCGTGTCTTCACGTTTCTTAATAGCTGAACCGCGACTTTCTGAGGCATCCAATAATTCACCTGCCAATCGTAGACCCATATTTTTTTCACCGCGTTTCTTTGCAGCATCAACCATCCAGCGCATTGCCAGGGTAACACTGCGAGCCGTTCTAACTTCAATCGGTATCTGGTAAGTTGCACCACCAACACGACGTGATTTAACTTCCACCAATGGGCGGACGTTTTCCAGTGCCTTGTTAAATACTTCCAAAGGCTCTGGATTACCTTTACCACTTATCTCATCCAGCGCGCCATAGACAATTTTTTCTGCGATAGATTTTTTACCACTACGCATAATAATATTGATAAATTTTGCTAATACCTTATCTCCGTATTTCGGATCAGGCAGAATTTCAGTTTTCTCAGCAACGCGTCTTCTGGACATGGTTCAAACTATTCCTGTATCTATATATATGAATATCAAGCAAATTATGACTTGGGTCGTTTGGCGCCGTATTTAGAACGGCCCTGGCGTCTATCGCTGACACCCGATGTATCCAAGGTACCGCGAACAGTATGGTAACGAACACCAGGTAAATCCTTTACACGACCGCCTCTAATCAAGATCACAGAGTGTTCCTGAAGATTGTGACCTTCACCGCCAATGTAAGTGGTTACTTCCTGGCCATTAGTCAGTCGAACACGTGCTACCTTACGTAATGCAGAGTTCGGCTTCTTTGGAGTGGTTGTATATACACGGGTACACACACCACGCTTTTGAGGACATGCCTCCAGTGCCGGGACATTACTCTTTACACGTTGTCGTTTACGCGGATTTCTAACTAATTGATTAATCGTTGCCATAAAAAAGTTCTTATATTTCAGTTTATTAAGTGCGCAGACCACCTCACCTGCCCGAACTGTCCGTATTCTTATTTGAATACAAATTAAAATCCCAGTGCGGACATGCGGAGATATTTCTTCGGATATCCTGGAGGTGTTATCTGGCGTTTCAGTAGATTTTTCTAAAATCCACCAATATTTCCAGTACTTAAAACAAAATGACAGGCTGAGAAAACTGACTCAGCCTGTCAAAGAGGCGGGATTTTATGTCTTTGAGGACAACCCTGTCAAGGAAGATTACAGCTTATTTTTCAAGTTCCTGTCGTACCCTCTACAGGTTCAGAATCAGAACCCTCTACAGGTATTTCAACATCCTCTATTTCTACATTTTCTGCGCTTGCTTCTGGCTGGAGTCTCTTCTCCAGACGTTCGCGGCGTTCAGCGTGATAAGCGAGCCCTGTACCGGCAGGGATCAAGCGACCAACAATGACATTTTCCTTCAATCCTCGCAGATCATCGCGTTTACCACTTACACTTGCTTCAGTTAGCACACGCGTTGTTTCCTGGAATGATGCAGCAGAAATAAATGATTCTGTTGATAAAGAAGCCTTGGTGATACCTAACAATATAGGTGTCCATTGCGCAGGGGTTTTTCCATCAGCTTCAATTCGTTCGTTTTCTTCCAATACTCTGGAACGCTCAATTTGTTCGCCTTTTAGGAATGACGTATCACCGGCATCGGTAATCTCGGCCTTACGCATCATTTGTCGCACGATAATCTCAATATGCTTGTCATTGATCTTAACGCCCTGTAAACGATAAACATCCTGAATCTCGGTACTAATATAGTTTGTCAGTGCAACAACACCTTTCAAACGCAGGATGTCATGGGGTGTCGGAGGTCCATCAGCAATACTTTCACCCTTCTCGACATGCTCACCTTCGAAAACGCTGACATGACGCCATTTTGGAATGAGTTCTTCATGAACATTGTCATCTTTACCTGTAATAACAATACGTTGCTTACCTTTAGTTTCTTTACCAAAGCTGATTATGCCCGAGATTTCCGCTAATACTGCTGGCTCTTTCGGCTTACGTGCTTCGAATAGATCAGCCACTCGTGGTAGACCACCAGTGATATCACGTGTCTTGACCGATTCCTGTGCAAGGCGCGCAATAACATCACCAATATTAACTTCTTTGCTGTCAGAGACATTAATAACCGCTTTTGAAGGTAACAGGTAATGTGCAAGCTGATCAGTACCTGGTATTTTCAGATCTTCGCCATCTTCGTCAACTAATTTAACCGTTGGTCGCAAATCTTTTGCATTAGCAGGTCGTTGTTTTGGATCCAGAATAACCGTATTGGTCAAACCGGTAATTTCATCAACATGACGAGTCACCGTGACACCTTCAACGATATCAGAGAATTGAACTCGGCCTTTAACTTCAGTAATAACCGGATGTGTATGAGGATCCCAGGATGCGATTTGCTGACCGGAGGTTACACTTGATCCATCATCTATGGTTAATACTGCACCATATGGGATCTTGTAACGTTCACGCTCACGACCTACATCATCAAGGATGGTAATTTCACCTGAACGTGAAACCACAACATTATTACCACTTTCCTGATTCAAGATTTTTACATTTTGTAAACGAACCGTGCCGCCATTTTTGACTTCGATATTACTGATTGCTGCCGCACGTGAGGCTGCACCACCAATATGGAAAGTACGCATCGTCAACTGTGTGCCGGGTTCACCAATAGATTGTGCTGCGATTACACCAACAGCTTCACCAATATTGACTAGATGACCACGACCCAAATCACGACCGTAACATTTACGGCAAATACCATAACGCGTCTCACAGGTGATACCTGAACGCACTACTACCTGATCAATACCTACATCATCCAGGATATCCACCCAACGTTCATCAAGTAATGTACCCGCTTCAGCAACGACTTCACCATTAAGCTTGATCGCATCGACTGATAACACCCGACCCAGGACACGTTCTCTAAGCGGCTCAATAACATCGCCACCCTCAATAATCGGATTCATGACCAGACCTTCTGTGGTACCACAATCTTCTTCCGAAACAACCAGATCCTGTGACACATCAACCAAACGTCGGGTTAAGTAGCCAGAGTTGGCTGTCTTGAGTGCCGTATCCGCAAGACCTTTTCGTGCACCGTGGGTTGAGATGAAGTATTGCAGTACATCAAGACCTTCACGGAAGTTCGCCGTGATAGGCGTTTCAATAATGGATCCATCAGGCTTAGCCATCAAACCGCGCATACCTGCTAACTGTCTGATTTGTGCTGCTGAACCACGAGCACCTGAATCAGCCATAATATAAATCGAATTGAATGAAGGTTCTTTGACTTCATTACCATCAGCATCGATACGTATATCAATACCGAGTTTATCCATCATTGCCTTGGCAACCTGATCATTGGTATGTGACCAGATATCAACTACCTTGTTATAACGTTCACCATCTGTAATCAGGCCTGATGAATATTGCTCTTGAAAGTTTTTGACCTGTTCTTCAGCCTTACTAATAATTTCATCTTTACTTTCAGGTATGACCATATCTTCAACACCAATAGATACCCCGGCACGGGTTGAATATTTAAAGCCGGTGTACATTAGCTTGTCAGAAAAGATGACCGTATCTTTTAATTCCAGCTTGCGATAACAAGTGTTAATTAATTGAGAAATGGTTTTTTTCGTCAGAACTTTATTGATAAGTTCAAAAGGCATTTCGTCAGGCAATATACGCGATAATAATGCACGACCAATTGTCGTCTCATAACGCGTCATTTTTACCTGCTTTTCGCCATCTTCGTTAAACGTCACTTCCCGTATACGCGCACGAATCTTTGCCTGTAAATCGACAACGCCATTTTCGTAAGCACGATGTACTTCATCAATATCCGCAAAGGCCATACCCGTACCTTTTGCTTCAACTGATTCACGCGTCAGATAATAAAGGCCGAGAACAACGTCCTGAGTCGGTACAATAATTGGCTCACCATTAGCAGGTGATAATATATTGTTGGTTGACATCATTAAGGTTCTGGCTTCAAGTTGTGCTTCTATTGATAAAGGCACATGCACAGCCATTTGGTCACCATCAAAGTCAGCATTGAATGCAGTACAGACCAGCGGGTGTAACTGAATCGCTTTACCTTCAATCAAAACAGGTTCAAATGCTTGTATACCTAATCTATGCAAGGTAGGCGCACGGTTAAGCATAATAGGATGTTCACGAATCACTTCTTCCAATACGTCCCAAACCTCAGAGCCTTCGCGTTCAACTAACTTCTTTGCTGCCTTGATAGTAGTTGCCAGACCGCGTCTTTCCAACTTACTAAAGATAAACGGCTTGAATAGTTCCAATGCCATTTTTTTAGGAATACCACATTGATGTAAACGTAATGTTGGTCCGACAACAATTACTGAACGACCAGAGTAGTCAACACGTTTACCTAACAGGTTTTGACGAAAACGTCCCTGCTTACCCTTGATCATGTCTGCCAATGACTTCAATGGCAGCTTATTGGTACC
>JBFIJV010000091.1:0-6714 GCA_041600575.1 Gammaproteobacteria bacterium
GCTCGAAGCGCATTCATGACATCGTTCATCCCTTCCAGGGCGCTATTACCTAAAGTAGGGTCACTGGAATGACCGGAACGACCTTGTATATGGATCGTTTCAATAATAATTCCTTTATGACTATGTCGTGGTATCAGTCCAGTCGGCTCACCGATGATGCAATAACGCCCCAACGGTTTATTTGCTTGCTGAATGGCACGTGCACCAGACATCGTGCTCTCTTCGTCTGCTGTGGCAACAATGGTAAGAGGCTTATTAAATTTAACCTCCGATAATCTTTCCAGCGTTTCAAGGATGATAGGAAAAAAACTCTTCATATCAGCGGTACCGAGACCATAATAGTTGCCATTCAATTTCGTTAGTTTGAACGGATCGGTATCCCAGCCTTTCGCATCATAAGGAACCGTATCGGTATGTCCGGATAAAACCAGCCCACTCTTGTCATCAATATCACCGCGACGGGCGATTAAATTACATTTCTCAGGATCATCACTAAGCGGCATAATTTCGCAGGCGAAACCGAGCGCATCAAACCAATTGGCAAGCGCGTCTATTACTCCGCGATTGCTTTGATCATGCACGGGATCAGTACAGCTGACAGAGGGCAAACTGATTAACTCTGCAAAGCAATCTTCAAATTCCGGTGTTTTTCTCATTCGTTTAATCTTTATTGTTATTCTTTTCTGAGCCTGACAAGTGGCCAGACCTAATGTATTCTAACGCACCTTTTTCAGTCATGGCGAAAGAATCGAGACAGGAACATTAATAATGAGTAATAAATTAAATAAATTCAGTTCACGTATAACCGAACCTAAATCCCAGGGTGCGTCACAAGCGATGCTTTATGGCACCGGCATGACCGAGGCCGATATGAGTAAGGCGCAAGTCGGTATCTCCAGTGTCTGGTATGAAGGTAATACCTGTAATATGCATTTGCTCGATCTGGCGCAAAAGGTAAAAGAAGGTGTTGTCGCTGCCGGTCTGGTTGGAATGCGTTTCAATACCATCGGCGTCAGCGATGGTATTTCGATGGGCACGGATGGCATGAGTTACTCCTTACAATCACGTGATCTAATCGCCGATTCGATTGAAACCGTCATGTCTGCTCAATGGTACGACGCGAATATTTCTCTACCCGGCTGCGATAAAAATATGCCTGGCTGTTTAATAGCGATGGGACGACTTAACCGTCCGTCACTTATGATCTACGGCGGCACGATCAAACCGGGCCATCGTAAAGAACAGACGCTGGATATTATTTCTGCGTTTCAAAGTTACGGTGAATTTATTACCGGTGGTATTGATGACAAAACACGTCAGGAGATTGTGAAGAAATCATGTCCCGGTGCTGGTGCCTGTGGTGGTATGTATACCGCTAACACGATGGCCTCGGCGATTGAAGCAATGGGTATGTCTTTACCGTATAGCTCATCAACACCGGCTGTTGATCCGGGCAAATTGGAAGAATGCTTCAACGCAGGTCTGGCAATCAAAAACTTACTGGAAAAAGATATTAAACCTCGCGATATCATGACGCGTGAGGCATTTGAAAACGCGATGGTATTGATTACTGTCCTGGGCGGATCGACGAATGCTGTTTTACATCTGCTGGCCATGGCACGTGCTGTGAATGTCAATTTAACGATTGATGATTTTCAAACGGTTACTGATCGCACGCCTTATCTTGCTGATTTAAAACCGAGTGGCAAGTATGTTATGGAAGACTTGCACCTCATTGGTGGGACACCGGCCGTTATGAAGTTCTTACTTGAGAATGGATTAATCAATGGTGATTGCATGACGGTAACCGGTAAAACCATAAAGGAAAACCTGGCTGATCTACCAGGATTTAAATCCGAACAGGATATTATTGCGCCGCTGGATAAACCACTGAAAAAGAGTGGTCATATTCGAATATTAAAAGGCAATCTCGCTCCTGAAGGTGCTGTTGCAAAAATTACTGGCAAGGAAGGGCTCGTATTTAGCGGGCCAGCCAATGTGTTTGATTCTGAAGAAGACATGTTGAAGGCGTTGGAAGAAAACAAAATCAAAAAAGGTGATGTCATTATCATCCGTTATGAAGGCCCAAAAGGTGGCCCCGGAATGCCGGAGATGTTAACGCCGACATCAGCCATCATGGGTGCGGGTTTAGGCAGTGACGTTGCTATGATTACCGATGGTCGATTTTCTGGTGGTTCGCATGGATTTATTATTGGTCATGTTGTCCCTGAAGCACAGGAAGGCGGCCCGATTGCTCTCGTGGAAAATGGTGATGTGGTTACTATTGATGCAGAAAAGAACCAGATTTCGTTTGAGGTCAGTGATAATGAACTCGAAAACAGACGGAAAAACTGGGCCATGCCTCCTTATAAAGCCAGGCGCGGCACGCTTTATAAATATATTAAGACTGTAAAAACGGCTTCTGAAGGCTGTGTGACGGATGAATAATTAAGAAACCGATTAGATTGTTCTGCTAAAATCAGGCGATACGTATTACCGAAAGTCTATTGATTACGAACAATATGCGAGATTATCTAAAAATCGGGAAGACATCCGACATACTAATATCTATTGTTACGATATTTTTATTAATCAACTCGTCTCTGGCTTATATACTCTATTCCAACCACAATAAATTAATCGCTGAGGTTGAACTTATAAACCACGCCGGTATTGTGCGCGGTTCTATCCAACGATTATCAAAACTGTCTCTTTCAGAATGTAACAATAACTGCAAACGGATACAGCTTGCGACCGACAAGACTATTCAGAAGATATCGTATGTCATGCAAGAAGAAGGAATGCAGTCCCGATATGATTCAAACTATCTCGAAGAACTATCTTTACTCATTAACGAATGGAATAACCTGAAGGGTTTAATCCTTGCCTATTCTGAAAAACCATCTGCAGTATTATATCAAAATATAATCGCATCCAGTGAGCAATGCTGGCAAATAGCAAATACTACTGTACTACTGGCTCAGTTATCTGTGCAGAATAAAATCGCATCAACTTCATTCACCTATTTTCTAATAATGGCTCTGAATTTGCTCAATGCATTTATAGTCATAACACTCCTTATCACGAATGTTCGCAATAAACTTGAACACGATGTAGTACATGATCCTCTTACCGGAGTTTTTAACAGAAACGCCTATGAAAATTTCCTGTTCCAGGAAATTCAAAGAGGCAATCGGTACAATAGAGTATTCTCTCTGCTGTTATTTGATATCGATGATCTAAAGGTGATCAATGATACAAGAGGTCATAAAGTCGGTGATAACCTGATTTGTAATATTACCGACATGGTTAAATCCAGCTTAAGAAAGAGTGATGAAATTTTTAGAATAGGTGGAGATGAGTTTGCTGTTATTTTGCCAGAAACAGATCGCTATCATGCCAAGCAACTTTCACTGAAAATTTTAAATGATCTTAATTCTTTAAGCGATAAATCAAATATTAATACTGTAAGCATAGGCATAGCGGATAATAACCAGATATCGGAAAGACATGACCTGTTTGAAATTGCAGACCAGGCATTATATATGGCAAAAAAGAATGGCAAGAACCAGGTCGAAATTTACAAACCGGATTTTAATCAAACTGAGGATAATGTTGTTGATTTCAGAAAAAACTAAGTCTGGTATCAACTCATTGAACTTCGGTATTTCTTATAATACTTAATGACCTTGTTAACGTAGTTTCGGGTTTCTTTGTAGGGCGGAATTTTATTTCCGTATTTTTTAACCGCACCCTCGCCTGCATTGTAAGCTGCCAGTGCCAGAACCAGATCGTTCTTGAATAATTTAAGCAGATAACGTAAATAACGTGAGCCACCGTAAATATTTTGTCTTGGATCACGCCGATTACTCACACCATATTGTTTCGCTGTTTCCGGCATTAGTTGCATCAGACCTACTGCGCCAGCACGCGAGATCGCATTGGGGTCATAAGATGATTCTGCAGTGATAACAGCATGCAATAGTGTGTGTGGAAGTTTATATATTTTAGCCACGCTTCTTATAGTTGGATCAAACTTTTTCTGATTCTTTACCCAATTATAATTCCTGGAAACGGCTTTTCGTTCTTCCCAACCTTTCCATGTTTTGACCAGTTGTTTGAAACCAGTATGCGAGGGTTTGTCGGTAAGGATCACACGGCCATATTTATCGACATATTTATAGATATCAGCCTGACTCGGCATCGAAATAATCGAGAACACTAATAAACACAGCAATGTAACTTTATGATTACGCATGTGGTTTTTAAATATTTAAACCATTTGTTAAGTAATTTAGTTAACTTTATAACAAATATAGAGTTATTTGAATAATTATCAATGCAAAAAGACCCGCAATCAGGTCATCCAGCATAATACCCAGACCACCTTTTAGCTTCTTGTCCGCAATGGAGATAGGCCAGGGTTTGAAAATATCAAAGATTCTGAACAGAATGAATCCGGATAAAATCCATACCCAGCTCTTCGGCACCATCATCATGGTAATAAAATAACCCACAATTTCATCCCAAACTATTGCAGGATGATCATGAACGCCCAGCGTCCTGGCTGTATATTCACATAAAAATATACCCACAACAAAAGCCAATAAAGTGATCCCGAGATAAATTCTCCAATCAAGCACAGGCAAGACTAAAAACAGTATTACACCAACGAGAGTCCCTATCGTACCGGGCATTTTTGGTGCGAGTCCACTTCCAAACCCGAGAGATAAACAATGTAGCGGATTCAAGAGCAACTTTACTGGAACTTGTGTTTTAGTATGCTTGTCCATAATCTGATTCATACTTTAAAAGTGATAGTTATAAATTAATTCTAAATGATATGCGTAATGTGCTATTAAGTCTGCTAGTTCTACCAATTATTAGTCTTGCTGGCGAAGCAGATGTATTATCTGTAAAAGTCAGCAATCTGGGCGGTAACTTTTACCGTTTTGATGTGACTGTGCAACATACGGACGAAGACTGGAACCATTTTGCGAAAGCTTATGAAGTCCTCGCTGTAGATGGCACATTACTGGGGTCTCGAATTTTACGACATCCCCATATTAATGAACAACCATTTACTCGTTCATTAACTATTACTATACCGGAACAGTATCATCGGGTGACTATCCGTGCATATGATCTCGTTCATGAGTATGGTGGAAAAGAATTTACATTGAACATTAACAGGGAACAATAAAATGACATTTACCAAAGCATCCATCATTGTTTGTACATTATTTTCATTATTGGCATTTAATGCCCATGCTGACGACCACCACTATATCGAAACTGCCGTCAACGACACGAATAGAAAGGCTGAAAACAAGGCACGTGATATCTATCGCCATCCGCAAAAAACATTGCAGTTTTTTGGTATCAAACCCGATATGCAGGTACTTGAGATATTACCCGGGAGAGGTTGGTATACTGAAATTCTCGCACCATTATTAAACGATCAGGGACAATTAACTATTGCCCACTTTGGTGAAAATCATCCAAACGATCATCTGGCCAGTTTGCATAAAAACATGATGCAGATGATGGCTGCAAAACCCGATATCTATGGCAAGGTGAAAGTTGTCAACTTTAAAGACGGTGGCTACCTTAAAGCAGTTGCTGATAATTCGCAGGATATGGTTCTCACCTTTCGTAGTTCACATAACTGGGTTCGTTATGGTGGTATAGAGGAGATTTATACAGCATTACATCGTGTCTTGAAACCAGGTGGGATCCTGGGTGTTGTCCAACATCGTGCCGACAAAGGCAGCGATCCTAAAGCATCAGCTGAAAAAGGTTATGTCCCGGAATCTTATTTAATCAGACTTGTAGAAAATGCAGGCTTTGAGTTAGTTGGGACATCTGAAATTAACGCTAATCCAAAAGACACTCACGATCATCCCGAAGGTGTCTGGACACTTCCTCCAACGCTGCGCCTGGGTAATATTGATAAAGACAAATATTCAGCAATAGGTGAAAGTGATCGCATGACATTACGTTTTGTTAAGCAATGAATGAACTTAATGTAACTGCAAAATTATTTTTACTACTGGGTTCAGGCAATGCGGCACTGGCAGTGATACTAGGTGCTTTTGGTGCACATGCACTGAAAGCGAGCTTGGATGATGCGTTAATGAAGGTATATCAAACGGGTGTTGAATATCATTTTTATCACGCGCTTGGATTAATTCTGGTGGGTATCATTGCCCTGAATCTACCGGTTAACGCATGGCTAAAAAGTGCCGGCTGGATGATGCTTGTTGGGATCATTCTGTTTTGTGGTAGCCTTTATCTATTGAGCATTCTTAATTTGCGTTGGCTAGGCATGATTACCCCCTTTGGTGGCCTGTTATTTATCCTTTCCTGGGCAAGCTTATTTATCGCTATAGCAAAACATTAATTTATGAGAGAACTTATGAGAACTTCGCTTTTATTATTTTTTATCACCTTATACCCATCTATTACTTCTGCAGATAATGTAGAAGCACAAATCAACAAAGCCTGCCTACGCCACGCAGTGTCATTAGTAGCACAACTAAGAACTGATGTGATCGCTAATATGAATCAGGAACAATCTGATAAGGCACTAAAGATTGCAACGACTTCTTGTCAGGCTTATTTTTCAAAGGAATTTGCAGTTTCAATAACTGCAAAAACCAATACGGAAGAAACAGAGTCTAAAGAAGAGAAAAAGAAGGATCCTTTCACTGA
>JBFIJV010000092.1:0-6557 GCA_041600575.1 Gammaproteobacteria bacterium
ACTTGTTTCACACTTTGAATAAATTCATCAACAAGGTCATTATAAGCATCGCCCGTAATCCTGCTTTGTGGCAAACCCAGGTAAAAAGGATCGTGCAAATACTCTACATTATTTGTACCCACATCTAGCATAATAGGCAGACATTGATGCGGCGGGATTCCCGCACAAGCTACATACAAGGCCAACTTACCAATCGGAATACCTATACCGTTGGCACCCAGATCGCCTAATCCCAGTACCCGTTCACCATCGGTCACCACTATTACCTTTATGTCTTTGTATGGCCAGTTACCAAGGATATCTTTAATTTCACCTTTGTCTTCGGCGGTGATATACATGCCCCTGGGTCGGCGAAACAAATGTGCATATTCCTTACAGGCCTGACCTACCGTTGGCGTATAAATCAAAGGCATGATCTCTTTTATGTGATTGATTACCAACGTATAAAACAGGCGTTCATTACGAGCCTGTAACGCTGTCAGGAAGATATATTTTGCAATATCGTCTTGTTGACGACGCAAATTTTTCAAAGTGCGTTGCAATTGAATATCAGAGGAAACAATTCTTGGCGGCAAAAGACCTCTAAGTTTAAACCGTTTACGCTCTTCGGCAGTAAAGGCAGTGCCTTTATTCAAAGAAGCACTGTTGAGAACCTGAAAACCGGTTAATGATTTTTTATTATCCATGTCTGTCATCTCGGAGCCTGAAAACTACTCGCATATTTCTCAATCCATTCCTCTGCAGCTTTCTCACTACTCAGGTCACGGCCTTCATTCTGTAAAACTTTATTACGATAATCTTCTATGTGACAAATCTGTTCGATCATCTTAAGCAGGAACGCTTTATCTTCAGTCAGGATAAATTCTATACCTATTTCATAATGATCATCTTTTATACGACACCAGACTGTCTTTCCGGTAATTTCAAAATCTGGATTTATAGATTCAATCTTCAGTTTAACTGTCTTGCCCTTTTCAACAGGATCTGAAGCCTGGCAAGAGACACCACCTATGCTGACATTATTTAATGTGGTCGGGCCATACTGTAGTTCACCATCCAATTGCTGCAGCTGGAAAGGCACTGAAACAGGATGCCGAATAAATTCTCTCAATGAAGAACCTCAAATATTCTTTTTTTAAAGTCACCGGATTTTAGTTTTAAAAAAACAAAAGGGGGCTATATGCCCCCTTAAAATATTAGTTATTTTTTTATTGTTAACCAAAACTAATCTTATTCTCAAGATTAGTTCTTGAGTCGGCATTATTCAATGCCTCCTCAAGCTCTATACGACCATCTTTATATAAATTGAATAAGGCTGTATCAAAGGTCTGCATACCGCGCTGACCACTCTCGGCCATCGCGACCTTGAGTTCATCAATATCTCCTTTAAGAATGAGCTCTTGTATATGTGGTGTGTTAACTAAAATCTCTATCGCGGCTGTACGTTTACCATCAACACCCAATACCAATCGTTGTGAAACAACGGCTCGAATATTCAACGACAAATCCATAAACAATTGTTTATGCATATCTTGTGGAAACATATTAATAACACGTTCCATAGCCTGGTTGGCATTATTGGCATGCAACGTAGAGATAGCCAAATGACCGGTGTTAGCCAACTCGAGTGCAGCTTCCATCGTTTCCCGGTCTCGAATCTCACCAATCAAAATAACATCCGGTGCTTCGCGCAAAGAAGCCTTAAGTGCATTCGCATAAGATCTTGTATCAACACCAACTTCACGTTGGTTGACTATCGCCTTTAGATTTGGATGGCTAAACTCCACCGGATCTTCAATCGTCAGGATATGACCCGCCATATTTTCATTACGATGATTGATCATCGCCGCGAGTGTAGTGGACTTACCAGAACCGGTTGCACCCACCATCAAGATAAGACCACGTTTGTTCATGATCAATTCTTGTAATATATCTGGCACACCAAGCTCGGCTATGGTTGGTATTTCATTTGGAATACGGCGTAAGACCATGCCGACTTCGCCACGCTGACGGAATACATTGACACGAAAACGTGCTTGTCCTTCCAGCGCTATAGCAAAGTCACATTCCATCCTCTCTTCGAATTCATTAATCTGCCTTTCGTTCATTATTCCATAGGCGGCGGTCTTGGTGAGTTCACCGGTTAAAACTGTTTTACCTACGGAAGTCGCTTTACCTTCCATCTTTACCTTGACGGGCGAATTAACTGTCATGAAAAGATCAGAGGCATTCTTCTCGACCATTAATTTTAGATAAGGTGTTATATCCATGCTGTGTCGATTTTACCTTTTTGTTTATTTAGTTACTGAATCTTCAAATTGAATATAAGCAATCTGTATTAACGCATCATACCTGATTCTTCTTCCGACTCTTCCAGACTCAAATGTTCCAGACCGTCCATAGCGTCTCTATCTTTGGCATTTTTACCCTCGAGTTTGATCCTCAAGCGTAACTCATTCATGGAATCAGCTGAACGCAGGGCATCTTCCAGTGTAATTTTATCTGCTTCATACAAATCAAACAGCGCCTGATCAAAGGTCTTCATACCCAACTCGTTAGACTTGGCCATGATTGCCTTAATCTCATGAACCTCACCTTTCAGGATCAAATCTGAAATCAAGGGAGAGTTAAGTAGTATTTCAATTGCTGCAGCTCGACCCTTGCCATCTACTGTTTTTAACAAACGCTGTGAAATAACTGCCTTCAGGTTAAGCGACAAGTCCATCAACAATTGTGTTTTACGCTCTTCCGGGAAGAAGTTGATGATACGATCAAGTGCCTGGTTAGAACTATTAGCATGCAGGGTCGCCATTGCTAAATGGCCCGTTTCAGCGAAGGCAATACCAAATTCCATAGTTTCACGATCACGAATTTCGCCAAGCAGAATTACGTCCGGCGCCTGACGCAATGTGTTTTTCAAGGCAATGTCCCAATCATCACAATCCACGCCAACTTCACGCTGCATGATGATGCAGTTTTTATGCGGGTGAACATATTCAACTGGATCTTCGATTGTTATAATATGACCATAAGTATTGGCATTACGATAATCGATCATTGCCGCCAGTGAGGTTGATTTACCGGAACCGGTACCACCGACCATAATGACCAGCCCGTTCTTGGTCATAACAACATCTTTCAATACTTCTGGCAGGCCGAGCTTTTCAAGATTCGGGACTTCGGTTTCAATTACTCGTAGAACCAGACCGCAAAAACTTTGTTGAATAAACGCATTGGCACGAAAACGTCCTATACCAACTGGCGCGACCGCGAAGTTACACTCCTTGGTTGCTTCGTATTCCTTTAACTGCTTGTCGTTCATGACCGCATAGGCCAATGCTTTGGTATTTTCCGGGGTCAGTTCAGTCTTGGAAACCGGGGTCATTTTACCGTGGATTTTCATTGCCGGCGGAAAACCAACTGTAATGAATAAATCCGATGCCTTCTTCTCGATCATTAATTTGAGAAGATCGCGCATAAATTTTATCGCCTGTTCTCTTTCCATTCGACCTCTCCCGAATTCAGTTATTAACTGCTAGAAATTATCTCTATTTGCACATTTCGATAGAGCTTCCTGGCGTGTCACCACATTCTTCTGCACCAATTGTTGCAGGTTTTGATCCAGTGTCTGCATACCAAACTGTTGACCGGTTTGAATTGCGGAATACATCTGCGCAATTTTGTTTTCGCGTATCAGGTTACGTATAGCCGGCGTACCCATCATGATTTCGTGTGCGGCAACACGCCCACCACCTTGCTTTTTCAATAAGGTTTGTGAAATTACAGACTTCAGTGATTCAGATAACATCGCCCGAATCATGTCTTTTTCTGCGGCCGGAAATACATCGACCACACGGTCAATAGTCTTTGCAGCAGAACTGGTATGCAAGGTACCAAATACCAGGTGGCCTGTTTCAGCGGCAGACAAGGCCAGACGAATGGTTTCCAAATCTCGCATTTCACCAACCAGTATAACGTCAGGATCTTCACGCAGTGCTGAACGTAAGGCTTCATTAAAACCAAGCGTATCGCGATGTACTTCACGCTGATTGATCAGACATTTTTTACTAACATGCACAAATTCGATGGGATCTTCAACCGTTAAGATATGTCCGTATTCGGTCATATTCTTGTGATTCACCATGGCCGCCAACGTTGTCGATTTACCTGAGCCGGTAGGACCCGTTACCAGTACAACGCCTCGAGGCGTATCTGAAATCTGTTCGAATATCTTGGGAGCGTTGAGTTGTTCCAGGGATAGAATTTCAGAAGGAATGGTACGAAAGACTGCGCCGGCACCACGATTCTGGTTAAACGCATTAACACGAAAACGAGCCAGACCGGGAATTTCAAACGAAAAGTCACACTCCAAAAATTCTTCGTAGTCTTTACGCTGTTTGTCATTCATGATGTCATACACCATGTCATGCACATCTTTATGATCCATGGTCGGGACGTTGATTCGGCGCATGTCTCCATCGACACGTATCATCGGCGGCTCGCCAGCAGATAAATGCAAATCCGAACTACCATTTTTTACACCGAAGGCTAAAAGCTCACCAATATCCATTTATACCTCCCAATAGGTAATGACAAAGTTAACTACGCGTGTTGCAATATTGTTTTTATATTTTACTCACACACAGATGAAATCAAAATACCGTGATTATTATCGTTCTAACAAATATACATTAACAATCTTACTGATATTTTAAATTATAGACTACCGTAATAGCTTCTTTTTTATGAAAATAGCTGACAATCTGGCTCATATCCACAATGAAATAAGCCTAGCAGAAAAACGCTACAATCGTAGTAATGGATCAGTGTGCTTATTAGCGGTTAGTAAAACACGGTCAATTGCCGAGATTATGACCGCTTTTGATGCCGGGCAGCGTCATTTTGGTGAAAATTATTGCCAGGAAGCGCTGAAAAAGATCGAAAAAACCGAGAGTCCCGATATAGTTTGGCATTTTATAGGTCCTATTCAGTCAAATAAAACGCGACAGATAGCCAGTCATTTTGACTGGGTTCATACCATCGACAGAATCAAGATCGCCCAACGATTGAATAATGCACGACCCGACAATCTGGCGCCGCTAAATATATGTGTTCAGGTCAATGTCAGCGACGAAACGAGCAAATCAGGGATTATGCTGGATACTGTTGAGGACTTTATCAATGAACTGGAAAGCCTGGAACGGCTTAAAGTCAGGGGGTTGATGGCATTACCGGCCCCAGCCACTGATTTTGAACAACAATGCAAACCGTTTTCACTACTGAACAATAAATTTCAGAAATTAAAAAAAACCAGACCTGAACTGGACACATTATCTATCGGCACAACCCAGGACATGCTTGCTGCCATTGCAGAAGGCGCAACAATTGTGCGTATTGGCACCGCACTCTTTGGCCCGCGCGTTACATAATTTTGATAAACGCTAAAACACAGTTTTTATGATTTAGAGAACAATAATATTTCACATCAATCAAATCCTGATATTTTATGTTTACATCGTTATACTTTTCACATTCATCACAACACATTAAATTATTATGGAAAACTGCAGCATAACGTTTATTGGTTGCGGCAATATGTCACGTAGTCTGATTGGCGGACTTATAGCTAATAACGTCAGGACAGAAAACCTGACCGCCACTGACCCCGATGAAGACCAACGACAGAATATCGCAGAACAATTCGGTATCACGACGCTGGAAGATAATAATGCGGCCGTAGCCAATGCTGATGTGATCGTGCTGGCAGTAAAACCTCAAGTCATGCACCAGGTTGTTAGTGAACTTGCTGATGCAGTTAAAGGAAGTTCGAAGCTGCTTATTTCTATAGCTGCGGGGATAAAACTCGATTCACTTTCGGAATGGCTAGGCGAATCATCAGCAATCATTAGAGTAATGCCCAATACACCTGCATTGATCAAGGCAGGCGCTGCTGCATTATTTGCCAATGAACATACTACTAATTCGCAAAAGAATACCGCAGAAGCCATGATGCGATCCGTTGGATCGGCTATTTGGTTAGAGTCAGAGGATTTAATGGATACCGTCACAGCTTTATCGGGCAGTGGGCCGGCGTACTTCTTTTATTTCATGGAAGCGATGGAAAAGACTGCTATCGATATGGGCTTGAATAATGAGCAAGCCAGATTATTAACCATAGAAACTGCGCTGGGCGCTGCCAAGATGGCCTTATTATCAGCTTCTGATCTGGCGGAGCTTCGAACACAAGTAACCTCTCCCGGCGGAACGACTGAACAAGCTTTAAATGTGCTCAAGCAAGGCAAGCTGGAAGAACTGGTTCGTGAAGCCATGGATGCAGCTAAACAACGTTCGATAGAGTTATCACAATCATTTGGTAAATAAGTTATGAGTGGAAACTATTTTGCACAAGCAGGCGTTTACCTGATTGAGATTGTTTTTGGGCTTTATATTCTGGCATTACTATTACGTTATCTTTTAGCCAGAGTGCGTGCCGATTTTTACAATCCCTTATCCCAATTTCTGGTTAAGGCAACCAATCCGGTATTAAAACCTTTACG
>JBFIJV010000093.1:0-6423 GCA_041600575.1 Gammaproteobacteria bacterium
AACTGGGATAACGACCTACGGCAATGCGATCATCATAAGCTAACCTTAATGCATGATTTACATGCTTATCATGCACAAGACGACCGTTGACATAAAAATATTGTCTATCTGATTGACTTCGAGCCACATCACTTAAGCCCAACCATCCCCATAGATGTAGACCTTCCTGTTTTGAATCAACACGAACGCTTTTATTTAGAAATGATCGACCACAAACATTCTGAACCCGTTGTTCAATATCATGTTTACATGCCGGCAAACTGAATAAAGCATGATCATTGTGTTTAACGTATATCCCGGTTGAAAAATGACTTAGTGAAAGTGCACGTACCAAGGATTGTATGTGTAAGTACTCGGTTTTTTCTGATTTTAAAAATTTACGACGACCTGGCGTAGAATAAAAAAGATCATTCACTTCTACTGTGGTACCTACTTCATGCGCCGCCGGTCTAAGCTGATTTTGATTATCAATAGACCAGGCTTGCTCCGTACCAACAAGGCGTGATGTCATTTTAAAACGAGAGACGGAGGCAATACTCGGAATAGCCTCGCCTCTGAAACCCATGCTGGCGATCTGGGATAGATCGGAGAACGCTGATAATTTACTCGTAGCATGGGCTTGTAATGCCAATTCCAGGTCTTCTTTATGTATGCCCTGACCATTATCGCGAACTCTTATCAGACTTACTCCTGCAGCTTCCAGATCGATATGTATTTGTGTTGCAGCAGCATCAATACTATTTTCAATTAACTCTTTTACTACCGATGCAGGTCGTTCAATCACTTCTCCAGCGGCTATCTGGTTAGCGACTGCGACGGAAAGTTTGTGAATACGGGGAACGCTTACATTGTCTGACATAAACCGTATGATACGGCAGGCATGTGATAAACGTGAAGTACAATAGCTTAAAGAATGAAAAGTGCTGACCCATTAAACATACGTTTAAGGGTCAAAATAAATGCTAAGTGCCGCTGCTACTTCCAGGAATACTAATAGTTTGACCTACTCGCACCAAATCACCTTTTATATCATTGTATCTGCGTAAGGTATCTGTACTCACTCGGTAATGTTGAGCGATAGTCGACAATGTTTCTCCACGCTCGATGATATGTTTACGAGAAGCTAATAAAGTTCCTTCCGGAGCAAAGTCACGAAAATAACCACGCAGTCCAACCACTATCGCATTTGCCATATCCGTGCGATGTTTCTTGCTCAATAACTTTCGTTCTTCTTGTGGATTCGAAATAAACGCCGTTTCGATCAAGATAGACGGAATATCAGGTGATTTTAGTACCGCAAAACCAGCTGATTGAACAGTGCGCTTATGTACCTTACCAATCCCCTTCAGCCCTTTAAGAACTCGGTCAGCAATATCTATACTGGCCTCCAGGCTGGCTGTTTGTGATAAGTCCAATAATACCGAAGCCAACACATCATCTTTGTTATCGAGACTGACACCACCGATCAGATCAGATGCATTTTCCGATTCAGCCAACCATTTCGCTGCTTCACTACTGGCGCCCTTTTTTGATAATACATAGACTGAAGATCCATGCACTCTGGAATCGCGAAATGCATCTGCATGAACCGACATAAATAAATCTGCCTTGTATTCACGAGCAGTATCAATCCGTTTTCGTAATGGCATGTAGTAGTCACCTTTACGGATCATGACAGCACGCATGCCTCGTTCTTTATTAATAACATCTACAAGTTGTTTCGATATCTCAAAAACGACATTTTTTTCATAGACACCACTCGGACCCTTCGCGCCCGGATCCTCACCACCATGTCCGGCATCAATCGCAATAATTACATCTCGCGGTCGATTGGCTGCTGTCAGTTCTTCTTTAACTGTGGTTGTTTTTATTTCATTACCTTCCGTACCATACAGATCAATAACCAAACGATGGCCGTACTGAGTGTTGGGTTTTAACTGGAAACTTTTATATTTTACGAATTTTTTCAGATCCAGGACGATGCGAAGATCATTATCATTACGAGTTGCTGAACGGATGGCTTGTAAATATTTATCTTCCGTTCCAGGCTGCACTGGTTTTTTCGACATTGAGGCCTGTTTGAGGTCAATAACAGTTCGATAAGGGTCAGTTAACATCGACAGGTTATGCTCTACCGGAGCGCTGACATCGAATACAACACGAGTGCTATCGGGTGCAGCCCAAACCCGGACATTGTCGATCGTCACCGTCTCAGCCAGGACTGATGATGATAAAAAAACGAAAATATTAAATAAGCTTAATCGCATTTTCGCTGACCTGATTTCTGTTCCTGTTATTTTTTGAATTGCTTCGATTATTAATAGTTTCAAGTTTTTTTTAAAAAAGCAACCTATATCCATGTTTTTTATGAATAATAGTAGAAATTTGATGACTGTCAACTAATACGAAAAGTGGCTTTTCTGAGGCTGTTTAGAAATTTTTTAAAATCGATTCACCTGCTACCGATGCAGATTCTATTTCAACGCTTCGACCTGTATCGATATGTGCTAACGATAGAATAATATCAGGTGAAGGAAGCACAGTTTCACCATATTCTGGCCATTCAAATAAACAAATCGATTCTCCATCACAATAATCACGAATGCCCATTGCTTCAAGCTCTTCAGGGTCATTAACTCTATATAAATCAAAGTGATAAACATTCTTCCCAGCAATGGTATAAGGCTCCACCAAGGTATAGGTAGGGCTTTTTACAGTGCCTTCATGGCCCAAGGCATTGAGTAATCCTCGCACAAAGGTCGTTTTACCAGCACCGAGTTCACCTTTCAGATAGATTGACTCACCACCCTGTAACCGGCTGGCCAGCTTTGCACCTAAGGCAACTGTTTCTGATTCATCGCCAAGTGATAAATGCATTATTCGAGGTTCACCAAATTACGCAAATGCGGCATCAGGTCCATTGCCATTAATCCACGCTCACCCGCATTCGCCGCTCGATCTGCTGCATTTGCATGCAAACAAACTCCTAATTTAGCGGCATGGTTTATCTCAATACCTTGTGCAATTAAACCGGCGATGACACCTGTTAATACATCACCCATTCCGCCTGAAGACATACCGGGATTTCCTGCATCACAAATAAATAATTGACCCTCTGTATCTGCAATTAAAGTTCCGCAGCCTTTTAACACGACAGGACCTGTAAATTGTTTATGCAACATTTTTATGGCGTTAAAACGATCGCTTTGGATAGATTTAGAATCTGTTTTTAGTAGACGTGCTGCTTCACCCGGATGCGGTGTCATTACCCAATTATCAGTTGCGTGACCTTCCTCGGCTAATAAATTCAAAGCATCAGCATCAATAACAAGTGGAAGATGTGATTCAAGTACACGTGCAAATAATAATTTTGCCCATTCCGATTGGCCCAAACCGGGACCAATTGCTATGACAGAAGCTCGCTTGATCAAAGGCATCAACGCATCAAGCGATTCGACAGCGTGTGACATAATTTCAGGACGCATAATACTGAGTGCACTGGCATGTATTGAACGGGTGGCAATACTGACCAGCCCGGCACCCACGCGCGCAGCGGCTTCCGCTGCCATACGTGCCGCCCCCAAATAACCCTCATCACCACCTACTACAAGCACGTGACCAAAGTGACCTTTATGCGAATTTCTATAGCGCGGTTTCAAGACAGAATTTAGTTCATCGAGCACTAATCTGCTTGCGGTCGGTTTACCGACACTTGAATAAACCTGTTCCGGTACTTCAAGATCATCAAATTTAATCTGGCCCGATACAGCAAGGCCATCATTGGTAAACATGCCCTGCTTTAATCCTATGAATGTAGCAGTGACATCAGCGTTCACGGCAATCCTCATGCAATTACCCGTATCCGCATTCAAACCTGACGGGATATCGATCGAAAGAACCCTGGCTACTGAAGTATTAATTGCGTTAATGATATCAAAATACTGTCCTTCTACATCTCGATCAAGCCCGGTGCCAAACAAGGCATCGACAATAACATCAACATTTTCAAATGATGTGGATGAAAATTTATGCGGTTTAATCTTTGTCGTGAGTAAATCACTATAGGCTGTGGCTGCATCACCTTTGAGATTGTCAGGATTAAACATATTAATAACAAAAACCTGTTTACCATCATCTATGGCCAATTTAGCCACTAGATAGCCATCACCTGCATTATTACCACCACCACAGACAACCGCTATGGATCGTGCTTCTGGCCAATTTTGTGTTAATGCTGCGTAACTAAAACGAGCAGCACGTTGCATGAGGGTATAACCGGCGATACCCAGTTCTTCAATCGCAATACGATCAAGTTCCCGAACCTGACCAGCGGAATATAAATTAACCGGCAAGTTTTGTTTTACATTGGACATATTAAATCTTGAAGACGTGTTCGCGATAAAACTTCAATTCACTGATCGAGTCACGGATATCGTCCATGGCAAGGTGGGTACCTTGTTTAACATAACCTTCTTTTTTAGGTGCCCAACGTTTCATGATCTCTTTGATGGTACTCACATCCAGGTTTCGATAATGGAAATAAGTCTCTAATTTTGGCATCAAACGGTGCATAAAACGACGGTCCTGACATATACTATTACCGCACATCGGTGATAGTCCTTGAGGAACGAACTTCTCGAGGAATTCCAGTGTCAAACGCTCAGCTTCAGCAACGCTATATGAACTTTTCTTGATTCTTTCTACCAGGCCGGATTGATTATGTTGTCGTGTATTCCACTCATCCATCTGATTCAATATTTCATCGGCTTGATAGATCGCCATGACCGGGCCTTCAGCTAAAATATTCAGCTGAGAATCAGTGACAATGGTGGCTATCTCAATGATAAGATCATGATCCGTATCAAGACCTGTCATTTCCAGGTCAATCCATATGAGGTTATTTTCAGAATATGACATTATGTATCCAGTTTTGTTTGATTAATGAATTTTAAACACTATTTACTATATATGAACATATTTAGTTACGTATTGCATAATAGACTTTAATTATCCGGGAGATAAAAGCCACGTGAACCTTTTTACCAGTATTTTTTTAATCTGCTTGAGTGCAAGCATTATTGTGCAATGGTTTCTTGTACAACGACATATCAAACATATTCGTTCAAATCGTGAAAACGTACCGGAAGCCTTTAATGACAAAATTCCGGTAGAAGCACATCACAAGGCAGCAGACTATACTCAGGCAAAGGTTAAAACCGGTCTGGCAGAACTCATCATTGGTTCAGTATTTTTATTATTATGGACATTAGCAGGTGGCTTGCAATTTCTGGATGACGCGTGGCGCTCGCTTGGTTTTTCCGAATTATGGACCGGTGTTGGCTTAATCCTGAGTGCGTTTGCCATCATGTCGATCCTCGATTTACCAATGTCCATCTATCGTACCTTCAAACTGGAACAATCTTTTGGCTTCAATAAAATGACACCCAGGATCTTTATTATCGATTTATTAAAAAACGCATTAGTAGGATTAGTGATCGGTGCACCATTACTGATACTGGTGCTCTGGATTATGGAAAACAGTGGTAACTACTGGTGGCTATATGTCTGGGCAACCTGGTTAAGTTTTAGTTTATTGATGATGTGGGCCTATCCGGCGTTCATTGCTCCGCTATTCAATAAATTCAGGCCTCTAGAGAATGAAGAATTAAGGACACGAATAGAAAACCTGCTTACGCGCAATGGATTCAAAAGTCAGGGCATCTTTGTAATGGATGGTTCAACCCGCTCAACCCATGGCAACGCCTACTTCACCGGCCTTGGTGCAAATAAACGTATTGTTTTCTTTGATACGCTGGTCGATGAGCTTAGTTATGACGAAATTGAAGCTGTGCTTGCTCATGAACTGGGGCATTTCAAATGCAACCATATTCGTAAACGAATCTCGGTATTAGCCACAGTTTTTCTAATTGGACTGGCTATGCTCGGATGGTTAATTAATGAACCCTGGTTTTATAATGGACTAGGGGTAGAACAACCATCGACCTACATGGCATTAATACTATTTGTAATCGCTTCACCTGCATTTACATTCTTTTTACAGCCCTTGTTCTCGTTTATATCTCGCCAACATGAATTTGAGGCCGATGATTTTGCAGCAGGGCAGGCACAGACAGAAAACCTGATTACAGCATTGGTGAGTTTATATCGTGAAAATGCAAATACATTAACACCCGATCCGCTCTATTCGGCGTTCCATGATTCACATCCGCCCGCGCCGATCAGGATTGCACATTTAAAGAGTAAGTTCGCATGAAACCAGCGCATAAGATTCTGCTGGTACACTCGGTAATACTCTTGGTATTGAGTGTGCCAACACAGGCGTTTGATATCGATAATGGCAAGGCACTACATGATGAAAACTGTGTGCGTTGTCACGATTCATCTATGTACACACGTGAAGAT
>JBFIJV010000094.1:0-6404 GCA_041600575.1 Gammaproteobacteria bacterium
GCTATCGCATCTGGATTCATGTAACGGATTTGTTGGAGATAGTGTTTCGCGTCTTCTGTTTCGTCTTTATTGAGAGCGGTTTGTAATGACTGCATATGTGATTTTATAATTGCATAAAGCACTCTGGCAGCATCCAGATTGTTCGGATCCATTTTTAATATAGCGATAACTTTATTGTAAGCACTGTTATCTAATGGTTCTGTAAGTCGACCTGCTTCAAGATCGGCTCTTGCCTGAATCAACAGCTTTGATATTTTTATCTCTTCGGCCTGTGTAGTTGGTTGCTGGCGCCCTTGCGCAGCATAGTCAGCATAATCCAGTGCGATAGTTTTCGTGGTCGGTAGAAAAACAAGAATTGTTAAAAAGAATAGACTAATGAGGCTGTTTTTATAAGTTATGTCTACGTTAAATAAAGCTGAGTTTAAAACGGATTGATTAATCATAAGGTATTCTTCTTATTGTGTATTAAAATTATATTTTTCTGCATATATTGGAATGCCGAACCATTATAGACACAGAAGTCGCTGTTAAGTTTAATCTAATCAGCATTATTAAAACTCTCGCAGCGCAGCAAATTACTCCAGCGTTGACTCCAGCCAAATTCCTGCGTCAGGCTTTGAACGAGCCTTCTTATATCCAATGAAGTGAAATTGTTGTTAACTATCAGTAGATTAATGCTCTCACAATCCATGACGCGCTCATCATTATGTTTTAATTGCAGGTGTGCGCATTCATGATAATAGACAAACTGCCGGATATTTTCTGATAGCTTAACAAAAGCACTATCATCAAGCACTATGGTGGGATAACCCAATGGCCACTGGGCCGTGGCAATCTTGTTTCCTGCAAAACCGCTGATAGTTTTTACTTTAACCGTTTCATCCGAGTTCAGGTGTTTTGCATAACAGGAAAGCGAGTCGTTAATGTTTGATTGTGGTGACTCGGCTAATGATGGAAACGATATGAAAACGCTTAATAGCAGAAATATTCCTGTTAATTTAGCCGTAGCCATTTAACGCTGACAGAAACCACAATAAAATGTTGAGCGCTGACCAAGACGAATCATTTTTATCGGCGCTTTGCAGTTATTACAAGCTTCGTCTTTTCTGTCGTAAACCTGTAGTTCATTTCTAAAATAACCGGGCTTGCCTTCACCATTGATGAAGTCACGCAAGGTAGTGCCGCCTTTTTTTATAGCGCTATCTAAAACTTGCTTGATAGCGATAACCAGTTTTTCGAAACGTACTTTGGATACCTTTCCGGCTTTTTGTGCTGGATTGATGCCAGCCATAAAAAGTGCTTCGTTTGCATAGATATTGCCTACACCAACGACAATGCGGCTATCCATGATGAATGTTTTAATGGCCTGAGTGCGTTTTCTTGATCGGGCGTACAGGTAAGTTGATTCAAACTCATCACTTAGAGGTTCTGGCCCAAGATGATGGATTAATTTATGTTCCATAGGATCATCGTTTGTCCAGAGTATCGAGCCAAATTTTCGTGGATCACGAAAACGCAATGTATGCCCTGATGTAAAAACAATATCAACATGATCATGTTTCTCGGGCATTTGTTTATCTTGTAACACTCTTAAACTACCGGACATGCCAAGGTGTAATAACATGCAGCCCTGTTCGGTATAAAAAAGTAAATATTTTGCGCGACGACGCAGTTTTCTTATGAGTTGATTTTTTAGAGATCGTTTCAGGGATGTTGGTATTGGCCAGCGTAGTTGTCGCTCTCTAATAATGATGTCTTTAACGACCTCGCCGACAACATAGGGTGCAATGCCTTTGCGCGTTGTTTCAACCTCGGGAAGTTCTGGCATTGATCGCTACTCAACGTCAGGCAGTTCCGGCGTTACGCTGGTGTCCGGGTTTTCTGTTAATAACAGCTTGTCTGTCTCATCACTACCCAGATGGTATTGAATGCCAAGGTCTCTGCGACCAAGAATCAGGTGCGGTTCGGTTGAAACAATATCAAACACGACGAAACTGTCATTCATTGATGTAACCACTATGTGTGATTCAATTTCTGGTTTGTTATAACTACCAACCGAGATGGCATTAACATTCTCCCAATTAGAAACAATTTGTTTCAATTGATCCGGCTTAATATCCATCAAGGATTGTAATTGCCATTGATTGTCTCGCAGCTCAATTTTGTTTTCCGGAAACTCGATTGCCTTGATGCTGAAACCGGCAGGCAAGATTTTAGTGTCTGCAAAAAATGCAGCATTAGTTGTTAGTTGTTGATAGAGAAAGTCATTAGTCAGATGAATTGTTTTATCAAACAAGACATAACGGCGTTGATCGATTGCGTCGGTGTTGCCGAATTGGAAAACGTGATCATTGAGTTTAAGCGTGATGACAGGATCGGCAAGCTCAAACCGCGCTAACTCTACTTCATCTGAATTTAATTGACCGTAAGATTCCGTTTTTAATAATCGCAAGATTGCGTTGATGCGTGAGTTATTCGCCAGGAACTGTTGTGGAGCACTCATATACCAGGCCTCACCTTCTTTATTAAAAATAAAGTCATCCAGACTTTTTCTCAATACTTCTATGCGGACAATATCTTTAGGATCGATGTTAGATACTAAAGGTAGTTCAACTTCGGTATTATCTTCGGGGATAAGAAAGGCAAAGGATAAGGCAATAATAAAGGCCAGTAAGCCGACATTAATCCAGGTGCGTTTATCCACGTTATTGTCTTTTTCTGCGCAGACCAATCGTAATGCCGATGACAATCAAAACAGCTGGCAAGATAAATAAAAAGCCGATGCCGATAATCCCCAATACCGTTGCTGAAATATTCAGTTGTGTGTCGTTTGCTACTTTAGGTGGGATAGAAATAAATTCATCATCGCTACTTAACCAGTTTATCATGCGTGTGCCGAACTCATTATTACCGCTGTTGGCCAGATATGTGTTTGACAGGAAATCGCCATCACCCATTACAACAATGCGTTGCTGTTTAGTAACCAGTTCATCGCTTTGCTCTGTGTCAACTTCACGTTCCAGGCTAATTCCAATCGTTAACGGCCCAAGGGTATCGCTGTCTTGGTTATATTCTACCTCGCCTTCCAGCTTGGCTGTTTCGCTCCAGGTGTGATCCCCCGTGCCTAATATCGGTTTGGCATTCCATTTGTCTGACTTGAGTAATTCTATAGCCCCGGCCATCGGAAATAATGTGGTGTATTCAAATCCTTCTGTTATCGGATGCGGTGAATACAATGTTTTAGTGACTAACGAAATAGTGGGATCATTAATGCCGATTAATTGACCGGCATAATCAATAATGGCGCCTTTATAAAATCTCAAGGAAAGTAATTTTTGCAGGGCATCCAGTTTATAGAGCGGGCCGGGTTCATGCAGCCACAATAAATTACCACCACGATTAATATAATTAAGAATCAGATCCAGTTCGCCCGGAAGATAATCAATGCGTGGACTGGCAATTACCAGAATGCTTGTGTTGTCCGGGATGGCCTGGGTTTCGCCAAGGTTGATGGGTTGCACCCGATAGCCCTGATTGAATAACTGTTTTACCCATTCACCCATATCATGGTTCGCATCACCCAGTGCATTCCGTTCGCCATGACCTTCAACAAAAGCAACCCAACGTTCCTGATTACGCGCCAATCGTTGTAAGGCGTTTGTAAAAACCTGTTCTTTATCAGACTTTACATGTTCACTGCGGTCTTGATAGCGAACAATGATTTCACCATCAACACTGATACCAAGATTACGTACTTCATTGGGAACTGCATCCGGATTAACGAAACGTAAAACAATATCCGGTTTATGCCGTTGATATTTTGCGATGAATTTTTTAACGGCATCACGTAACAATGAATTTTCACGTGCATAAGAGGTGATTTCTATCTTGTCCGGCATACGCGCTAACAGATCCCGACTAGCTTCAGACAAAGTGTGACGACCGGTTGCAGTCCAGTCATATTCTACGGCATGTTTATGACTTAACCAGGCAAGCAAACCGGCGCTTGTGCTCAAAAGACAAAACATAATGATACTATTGAGTCGGTTTTGTAAGCGTGTCTTTTTAGTTACGAACATTTTAAATCAACCATAAGTTCGTTCAGCATCGAGTCGCCAGATGCTCAGGATAATGAAAAAGACAGAGACAATAATATAAAACAACACATCCGTTGAATTGAATACACCTGTCAATAAACTGCTGTAGTGTTTGAGCAAGGACATATAAGAAAACAATGTTGCCATGCCTTCCGACGCATTAGTCCCGGCAATGTTTATTATCCACAATAAAAACAGAACACCGAAGGTGCTGATTGCTGCGATGGCTGGTGAACTGGTCAATGATGAAATAAATAAACCAATAGAAGCAAACGCAGACATCAATAAAAAGACACCGATCAGCCCCGAAGCGATCTGACCCAGATCCAGTTGTGTGCCGAACATTAATGATGCCGGCATTAAACTAATCATGAATAACATCAAACAATAAAATGCAGTCATCCCGACATATTTACCAAGCACTAGTTCGGTGATACTGATGGGCGAAGAGACTAGCAGTTTGATGGTGCCAAGCCGGCGTTCTTCAGTGATTAAACGCATGGTCAATAATGGTGAAACTAACAACATAACGACGCCGGAAATCTGGTACATGCCCGATACAACAACATCGGTTAAGCCCGATGCAGCAGACGACGGTTGCATATATTGTGATAACAATAAATAAAAGAAGATGGCCAGCAGGAACTGAACTACGGCAAGAATTATCCAGGCCAGCGGCGATTTGAATAAACGCCTTAATTCATTGGCAGCGATTAAATTTATATTTCTGATCATGCCGGACTCTCTTTTTCTGCTGGCAAGTTATGATCACTATGGGTCAAACGCATGAATACGGATTCAAGTGATGTGTCGCCGGGATTGAGTTTAAACAAGCCCCATTTGTCGCTCGCGGCTTTATCAACAATAGCATCGATTGCGTTTGATTCGGGATTCAGGTTGATGCGCAGAGTATCCTCGTTAATGCTTTCTACCGAGGTAACACCTTCTATGCCTAGTATTGCTTCCAATGCAGGCGGCGTACGCAAACTGATTTCTATACTCTCGGGTTTGCCAGCATTATTTTCTAATTGATCCAGCGGCTGGTCTAAAACAATATTGCCCTGATTAATGATCAAAACGCGATCACACAAACTCTGAACTTCCGAGAGGATATGGGTTGATAAAATGACGCTGTGATCTTCACCCAGTTCGCGCATTAATTCTCTTATTTCACGGATCTGAATCGGATCAAGTCCTGAAGTTGGTTCATCAAGAATAATGACCGAAGGTGAGTGAATGATGGCTTGAGCAATACCGACGCGCTGTTTATAGCCTTTGGATAAGTTTTGTATTAAACGTGCGCCTGATGTCTCGAGTCCGCAACGTTGTTTGGTGATAGTTATTGCTTGTGCGAGGGCTTCTTTTTTTATGCCGCGTAATTTGGCCGCATAGTTTAAATACTCATCAATAGTCAGATCGTGATACAGCGGTGGTTGTTCTGGTAAAAAGCCGATATGTTGTTTTGCCAGTCGTGGTGCTTGATGAATATCATGCCCGGCAATATTAACGGAACCATGGTTAGCAGCGAGCACGCCGCAGATGATCTGCATCGTGGTTGATTTACCAGCCCCGTTTGGCCCTAAAAAGCCAAGGATTTCACCACGATGGACATTGAAACTGACATTTTCTATGGCGCGTTGCTGGCCATAAAAACGTGAAAGCTCTTGAACTGATATAAGTATTTCACTCTCCATTGCGCAGCTATTATTCTTATAACGCCATAAGTTGCAAGCACCTTTATTAAATGTATTTCAGATAGATAGAGGTCCGCGTTGTTGAGTTGGCATATACAAGCCTGATAATGGGGCGTTTGTCAGCTACAATAGGTCAAATCAAGAAATTATCTTGATGATTAAAGAGGAATAGAAAAATGCTTAATGGTCTGATTAACCTGCCCTGGTGGGGTTACATTCTGGTAACCCTTGTTTTAACACAAATTACTATCGCTTCAGTCACTATTTATCTGCATCGTCATCAGGCGCATCGCGCGCTGGAGTTGCATCCTGTAGTCAGTCACTTTTTTCGCTTTTGGCTTTGGCTCACCACCGGTATGGGTACCAAAGAGTGGGTCGCCGTTCACCGTAAACATCATGCCAAGGTTGAGACTGAAGAAGATCCGCACAGCCCGGTGATCTACGGCATTAATAAAGTGTTGTGGGAAGGATTGGAATTATATCGTGCAGAAACAGCAAATCAGGAAACGCTGGATCAATATGGCCATGAAACGCCCGACGACTGGATAGAACGCAAGCTCTACAGCAAATTCACTTTTCTGGGCATTGTCAGTTTATTCATCATTAACTTTAC
>JBFIJV010000095.1:0-6314 GCA_041600575.1 Gammaproteobacteria bacterium
ATTGCCTTTACCTCTGATCGGAGTGGCGGCCCACAAATTTATGAGATGGACGTTCGTGGCGGTCAACCTAAACGCGTGAGTTTTGAAGGCAAGTACAATACGCGCCCAAACTATTCACCCGATGGCAAATCGATAGCCCTGGTACACGCAGTTAATGGTGCATACCGTATCGGCCTGCTTGATCTCAGTAGTGGTTATATAACGACACTAACCGATGCAAAGCTGGACGAATCACCCAGCTTTGCGCCAAATGGTGGCATGATTATTTATGCGACTACCGGTGTACGTGGTGCACAGTTAGCGGCTGTTTCTATTGATGGTCGAATTCATCAACGTTTAGGTTTACAAGAGGGTGATGTACGTGAACCTGTATGGGGCCCGTTTTTAAAATAAACTCTCTGTATCTCTTATACAGAGTCACTATTGAATGTTATGCTATTTAAATAACAGCATCTTTAAATGCTGATAAGGAGAAAAAACATGTTCATGCGTTTTTTATTTGTAATAAGCCTTTCAGGTTTATTATTTGGTTGTAGCTCGGATAAAGTCAAAGAAGAGCAGCCCGTTGCCGTTGAAGACTTGAGCAGTCAACGAACCGGCGCAAGTAATGATAGCAATGCTCAGGCCTATGGCACTGATGACAGCTCAACCTCGGGCTTTAGCCAGCTTGATGATCCACAAAGCCCGCTATCTGTTCGCATTATATATTTCGAATATGATAGCAGCGAAATAAAACCGGAATACCGCGTTGCGATAGAAGCACACTCTGCCTACCTCAGCCAGAATGCCGGCACGACAATTACACTTGAAGGGCATGCTGATGAACGAGGCTCACGTGAATATAACCTGGCACTCGGTGAACGTCGCGCGCAATCAGTAAAACAACAAATGATGTTGTTGGGCGTTTCTTCCAGCCAGATTAGATTAGTCAGCTACGGTGAAGAACGACCCGCAGTTGATGGACATGATGAATCATCATGGGAACAAAACCGACGTGTTGAAATTTTATATTAAGGGAAATTATTAATGATTTTTGCCACGCGGTTTTTTGTTTGTATCTTATGTAGTGCGTTTTTTAATATCGCCTATGCGGGGAATACTGATTCTTCAAATAATAGCGCTCCGGTCTATGAGCCTGCGGCACAAGATATCAATGGCCGTCTGGAAAGAGTAGAAAAGATTCTTGATAACCAGTCATTGCTCGATATGCTAGAAATGCTGAAATCTCTCAAGGCTGAAGTCAATTCACTTCGTGGTGAAATTGAAGTTCAGACACACACGATCGACCAGCTCAAACAAAAGCAGCGTGAACTTTACACAGATATAGACCGTCGTTTGCAACGAATAGAGAAAAACAAATCAACCGCACAAGCAACAACTAACGACTTGGAAGTGTTAGAGACCACTGCTAATCAAGAGATAACCGGCACCGAAGTTCCTAGCGGGGAACAAGGACTTGTTGTTGAGACTAGCAGTGAGCTCACTGCTAATACTGAAACTGAAACTATTGTTGAGGAAATGCCAGTTGACCCGCAAAGAGCAGAAGCCGATTATCAACGTGCCTTCAAGTTGCTTAAAGAATCACAATACGATCAGGCGCAAAAAGCGTTTAAAGAATTTTTAAGCAATTACCCAAACACAGCCTATTCGGATAATGCTCAGTACTGGCTTGGTGAAACTAATTACGTTATGCAAAAGTATGATATTGCTATCATCGAATATCAGACCTTGTTAAGAACTTATCCAGAGAGTAAAAAAGTATCCCATGCCTTATTAAAAATCGGCTATAGCTATGCCGAGTTAGGTAATACCACGGATGCAAAGAAAACGCTGACAGAAGTTTTGAAACAGTATCCCGGCACAACAGCTGCACGACTGGCGGATGAGCGTTTGCGAAAATTAAGCACCGCGCAAGAATCCAACACGTGAAATGGTCTCAAAGACACAAACCAATTCATTAACACAGCAACAAGCGCAAGCTGAATGCCGTGTTAATGAAATATTTTTCTCACTACAAGGCGAATCCGTCAAGGTTGGCTTACCAACAATATTTATTCGCCTGACCGGCTGTCCACTGCGTTGTACTTATTGTGATACAGCATATGCCTTTCATGAAGGCGAGAAGATGACGATTGACGCCATCATTCAAGACATCAGCCAATACCGCGCAAAACATGTTACCGTCACCGGCGGCGAACCATTGGCGCAAAAGACGTGTCATGAATTATTGGCAAGATTATGCGATGAAGGCTATCAGGTTTCATTAGAAACCAGCGGTGCTATTGACATCGCCAATGTCGATGAACGTGTCATGAAGATAATGGATATGAAAACACCCGGTTCTTTGGAAGCAGATAAAAACAACTTTAAAAATATTGCTTGCCTGACAAATAAGGATCAAATCAAGTTCGTTATTTCTGATCAGTCTGACTATGAATGGTCAAAACAAAAAATGAATGAATTTAAATTGACCGATATTTGTGAAGTTCTCTTTTCACCAGTACATGAAACCCTCAGCCCAACCGATTTAGCAGACTGGATCCTTGAAGATAAATTGAATGTACGTTTACAAGTTCAATTACATAAATATTTGTGGGGTAATGTTCCGGGCAAATAAATTTAAATCCAGTAGTTTAAATTTATTTCAGCGAACAGTATCAAGCTATGACAAATTTCAATAAAGCCATTGTACTGGTTTCCGGCGGGCTTGATTCAACCACAACATTAGCGATTGCAAAATCGCTTGGCTTTGAATGTTATGCATTAAGCTTTGATTATGGTCAACGACATATCGCAGAGCTATACGCGGCCAGTCGTGTTGCACAAGCGTTCGCTGCGCAAGATCATAAAACAATAAAAATCGACCTTGGTCAGATCGGTGGATCGGCATTAACAGATAGTACTATCGATGTTCCTGAAATTTACGCTGAAGGGATACCAGTAACCTACGTTCCGGCACGAAACACCATATTTCTCTCCTATGCACTTGCCTGGGCAGAAGTATTGGAGGCTAATGATATCTTTATCGGTGTTAATGCCGTTGATTACTCCGGCTATCCTGATTGCAGACCCGAATATATTAAAGCCTATGAACAACTGGCCTCTCTGGCAACCAAAGCCGGTGTTGAAGGTGCTTCATTTAAAATTCATACCCCGTTAATCGATTTAAGTAAATCAGACATTATTAAACAGGGGGTTGAGCTCGGTGTTGACTACTCAATCACCGTGTCTTGCTATCAAGCGGATACAGAAGGTCGTGCTTGTGGTGTCTGTGATTCCTGTCGTTTTAGAAAAGAAGGCTTCGGTGCAGCGGGGGTGTCTGATCCAACACATTATCGTTGAAATGAGAACGCTCATTGCTATTATGTGTCCATATGCTCGCGGTAAAACAAACACACAAACCCCTGAACAAACGAGGAGATAAAGCGATGAGCACAAATCATGGCTGTTGTGATTGTGGTGAAATAGAATATGAATTTCAAGATGCGCCAATTAACACCGTTTTTTGTTATTGCAAAACTTGTCAACTTCACACGAACTCTGACAAATGGTTTGGTGTCTGGGTACCGTTTGATAAATTCAAGTTTACTAAAGGCACGCCTTCGAGCTTCATGGCTAAGGGAGATTCTGGCAAAGAAACACATCGTTTATTTTGCGGCAACTGTGCGACGCCTATTGGGCTTAAGTGTGATGGGTTTAATTTCTACTCTTTATCCGCCAGCACTATTGAAGGCGGTGAAAAGTTGCGCCCTAAAATGCTTATTTATACTTCATTTGCTCCCACATGGGCTACTTTCCCGGAGGGTGTTCCGAAGTTTGATGTTCTGCCACCAAGTGAGTAAGCGTGTTTTTATAGTAAGCTAATCTCGCCAACTACTATAAACTACCTTACAAATTCAACTGCCCCTATAGACGGGGAAAATCCTGATGGAAATTAAATGATTAAAAACTCTGTAACATATGAAGACATCAAACAAGATTTTGAGAAACGTAATATCCCTTTCGATACACCGGGATTTTATGACCACCCTAATTTTCTTCTGATCGAAGAGAAGAATGCCAGCTACCTTAGCAATTACGCGAAGTTTGTTCATGAACGACCTCGCGCTGCAAGTTATGATGATTTTGTTAAAAAGACAGTGTCACTAATCGTGAACTTTTACCATGACAAATACATTGGCAATGACAGCAGCAGTTCGAGAACAGCGTTTACCAATATAATCTCCAAAGCGTTAGAACAAGCAGGCGTGTGGAATTATGTCATTAAAGGCTCGGTAACTATCGATTTTCCCGACGCATCGGGCATCCCTAAGCACAACTTTTGGTCTATCGATTATGATGGATATAGTGCTGCGCATACATGGATCGTTGCCCCGCCATTCTTTGTGGTCGATGTATCACTAAAAACTCAGGCTTTTTCTGTTGAAGAAGCCAAACATTTAATGCCAACAAACTGTGATGAAGCAAACACCATTATAGCCCCCGAGCTAGAAGACATTCTTACACCAGACGCATTTACGCTACTTGCCAGTCATAACTTGAAACGGTCTGAATATTTAGGCGTTATTAGTCCACAAACAGAAAAGTTTTTAGCTGTTTTTCCTTCTCGCGAGCTTTCATTTAACGACACTAAAATGAGATATTTTCCTTTATCGGTATCAGCAGCCGATGTGCCATTCGAACAAATGACTACCATCCAGTTTGATGGACAAACTGCTTTTGATATTTACGAAACCGAAATCAAAAGCCTGATAAAACGGGTTTAATAAAGGCGGTATTTATTCGCATGATTACAAAAGATCAAATGATCGAGTTTCTTGCTATAGAGTTTCCTCAAAGCAAATGCATAGTTGATGAAATCGGTAGTCAATCTGCGACTATACGACACAAGATTGGTTTCGAAGAATTACGTCCGGGCGATACTGTCTCTGGTCCGGTATTAATGACGGTTGCAGACGTTGCACTTTATGTTGCTATACTTGGTGAGATTGGACTCGTGCCGCTAACGGTAACTACCAGCCTCAGTATTAACTTCCTGAGAAAACCATCCGCAGACAAAGATATTCTTGGTGTATGTAAACTTATCAAGGTGGGCCAAACACTCGCTGTTGGTGAAGTCTCGATCTATTCTGAGGGTGATGAACGGACAGTTGCTCATGCAGTAGGCACATATTCTATTCCGCCAAAGCGGGATAGCTAGTTTATTCGCTTGGTTGCCTGACTGGATACGAAAGGAGATCATAAATGAGTATTGAAATACAACGTGGTTTTTTTAAAACAAAAGCTGATGTATTAAATGACATTAAGCAAACTGGTTTCTGGCCGACGACTAATTTTTCCAGACCTAAACCAACTGTTCCAGTACATTGGCATAGTGTTGACGTGCAGGGTTATATTTTTGAAGGCGAAGCAAAACTCTTCGATGATATTAGCAACCAGGAGTTGCGTATTGGTCCGGGAGATAAATTTACAGTTTGTGCACGAACACTACATGCAGAGTGTGAGGCGGAAGGTGATGTGCTAATGATACTAGCCTTGCCTGAGCCGGGGCCGCTAGAAAAACTACTTGAACAACACACTCCGGAAGAGCTTTAGAAATCACAACAGGGGATAATGCAGATTAATTTAATCCCGTGACTCTGTTTACAGTATAGATTGATGAAGATAGCGCTACTTTTCGTGTTTCCAGCAAACGAATGTAATTGAAATAACGCGTGCGTATTTCCCTTACATAGACAACCGCCTGTCCACATCGACAGTATCGTACTTGTTCACCGTCTTTGTAATAGGGCTTGGATAAAGCCAACATGGCGATCTCAACATTATCAAACCACTTATCTTTATCGAGCTCCATTTTCTCTGCCAGCTCTCTCGCGCGTTTCACTCGGCCGTAACCAGCATTATATGAGGCGAGAGTAAACCACATACGATCTTCTAACGGGACTGACTCTTCAAACTTGGCTCTCAGATAGTTTAAATAACGGATACCACCATCAATACTGGATTCCGGGTTGTGTACATCACTCACACCCATTAATTCAGCCGTCGCCGGGATTAACTGCATCAAACCTTCTGCGCCAGCATAGGAATTGGCGGTGGGATTGAACTGACTTTCCTGAAACATAAGCGCTGTAATTAAACGCCAGTCAAAACCGTACTCTTCGGAGTAACGCTGAGTCATATCATCATAAGGTGATAACGACGTATATTGGGTGCTCCTGTTTTTGTCTGCGTTTTTTATCTTCTGTTGTTCAAAATATTTCGCGTGTAGAACATTGTATTTTTCACTTCGAAAAATACTAGCCACAAAGCTG
>JBFIJV010000096.1:0-6144 GCA_041600575.1 Gammaproteobacteria bacterium
ACACCTACTACACCTACTACACCTACTACACATTATGGACTTAGGCCCGCAAGAAAAGTTCTTGGTTTTCGAAATTAATCCCTGATTAATCATAAATTTAGCTATTTAAGCTAGATGCATATAATAGGAAAAAGGTTACAAATTAATTAATAATTCAGCCTTTTATCTCTCTATCAACGCAATTTTCCCACATTAACAATAGCTTGAAGGATTTCATCTGGGACCTTATTAACTGCTATTTCATCTGGTGAATTGAATAAGCGAGTTCCAAGAGCGATGGTATTTTGATATTCCTGCATATAATTTGTGCAATCTGAACACATTAATAAATGAAATTTAAATCGAAGCCTGGTCCAGAAACTTAATTCCCCATCGAGATAAGCCATGAGAAACTCTTCGACCATACGACAGGTAATATGATTCTTTATTACTGTTTTTTGATTTATTTTTTTCACAATTGCTGCTCCCTTAGCACGGGCTTAAGCAGATTACGTAATGCTAACCGCGAACGGTGTAATCGAACCTTCACATTTTGTTCGGTCATAGCCAATTTTTCAGCAACCTCTTTTGTCGAATAACCTTCATAATCACGCAAAATTAAAATAATACGAAAATTAGTCGGTAGTTTGTCTATAGCAAGCTTAATATGCTGCTTCACTTCAAGTGATTCAAGTAAAGTATCCTGGCGAACTGGCTGACCGTGGTAATGGTCTATATAATGACCGGCCTCATCAAATTCAAGCATAAGCTTATCAAGCGATTCCTCTTTTCTTGCAGATTTCTTGCGTAATTCTATTAAAGCCTCGTTCACAGTAATCTGATGTAACCACCCCTTTAGAGTTCCACGCCCTTCAAATCCGTCTATTTTAGTTATCGCTTTTATAAATACTTCCTGAACACAATCGTTTGCTATCGTTTCATCGGCTAACAGACGACTGGCAAGGAAATTCAATTCCACCCAGTATGCTTCAACCAGTTTTTTATAACTGGTTTGATCACCTTCTTTCAGACCTTTGATTAATTCAGTTTCATTATCAAGTCTGGACATAATTTAGTGAAATCAGCTTTTATTTCTCATGTGTGGAAACAAAATAACATCTCTAATTGTCGGAGAGTCGGTCAAAAACATAACCAATCGATCAATACCAATCCCCTCACCCGCTGTCGGTGGCATACCATATTCAAGCGCAGTAATGTAATCTTCATCAAAATGCATAGCCTCAATATCACCGGCATCTTTTTCTGCTACTTGTTTTCGAAAACGTTCTGCCTGATCTTCAGGATCGTTTAATTCTGAAAATCCATTAGCAATCTCACGTCCGCCGATAAAGAATTCAAATCGATCGGTAACAAAAGGATCATCATCATTCTTACGCGCTAACGGTGATACTTCTGTCGGGTACTGCGTAATAAACGTAGGCGCTAATAATTTACTTTCAACGGTCTTCTCGAATATTTCGATTTGAATCTTGCCTATTCCAAAACTATCTTCTATAGGGATATCGAGTTGTTGAGCAAACTTACGAATTGGATCTAACGCTTGCAGATCATCAAGGCTAATAGATTCATTATATTTTAGTATTGATTCAAGCACAGTCATGCGATCGAAAGGTTTGGATAGATCGTAGGTTTCAGCCTGATAAACAATTTCATTACTACCACAAATTACAAGCGTCAGCTCGCGTATCATCGCTTCTGTCAAATTCATCAGATCTTCATAGTCAGCGTAGGCCTGATAAAACTCGAGCATAGTAAATTCCGGGTTATGTCTTGCAGACAAACCTTCATTTCGAAAACTACGATTTATCTCAAAGACTTTCTCAAAACCACCCACTACCAGACGTTTCAGATATAACTCGGGCGCTATGCGCAGGAATAAATCCATATCCAGGCTGTTATGATGCGTCATAAAAGGACGTGCGGTTGCACCCCCTGGAATCACATGCATCATCGGTGTTTCTACTTCTATATAACCTACATCCCTTAAATAGGAACGAACAAACTCAATGACCTGTGAACGTATTCTAAATGTATTGCGAGTCTCTTCATTCATAATCAGATCGACATAACGTTGACGGTAACATGTTTCCTGATCTGTCAATCCATGAAATTTTTCGGGCAATGGTTGTAATGACTTGGTCAATAATAATATGGTATCTACATGAATGCTCAGTTCGCCTTTATTGGTTTTCATCACTGTGCCGGTCGCACCAATGATGTCGCCGCTATCCCACTTTTTAAATCCGTCGTTATATACGCCTTCTGGCAAATCATCTCGTCTTACATACAATTGAATTTGCCCGGACATATCCTGCAAATGTGCAAACGAGGCCTTACCCATAATGCGCCGGGTCATCATGCGGCCAGCAACGGCGACCTTAACCGGATTTTGTTCCAGCTCTTCCTTGGTTTTATCACCATACTGCTCGATTAGATCCGCAGCTAATGAATCACGTCTGAATTTATTAGAGAAGGCATTTCCTGATTTACGTAGTTCCTGTAAATGCTGGCGGCGTTGTGCGACTAAATCATTTTCATCTGTATCTGACATGGTTAAATTATGTTTACCTGTTGATTTATAATTATTATTAATTAAGTGACGTATTTAGAGTGCCGTGCGGAGCATAATAAATCAGACATCTCTCCGAACATTATACTTTTTAATTTTTGTCTCTTCACCTTTAAGCTATCAATTACAATCCGCTTTTAAGACTTGCCTCGATAAAGCGATCCAGATCACCATCCAGAACCGCCTGGGTATTACCTGTCTCAACGCCTGTTCGCAGATCCTTGATACGGGATTGATCCAGTACATATGACCTTATCTGACTACCCCAACCTATATCAGCTTTCGAATCTTCCATAGCCTGCTTTTCCGAATTCAGCTTTTGCATTTCATGTTCATACAATTTTGCACGCAAAATCTTCATCGCCTGATCTTTATTCTTGTGCTGTGAACGATCAGCCTGGCATTGCGCCACAATCCCGGTAGGGACGTGGGTCAACCTGACCGCTGAATCCGTTTTATTGACATGCTGACCACCTGCGCCACTTGCTCGATAGGTATCAACGCGTAAATCAGCGGGGTTTATATCTATTTCTATATTGTCATCAATTTCCGGGGACACAAACACAGAGGCAAATGATGTATGACGCCGATTACCTGAGTCAAACGGTGATTTCCTGACCAGACGATGTACACCAGTTTCGGTACGTAACCAGCCAAAAGCATAATCACCTGTGTATTGTATAGTGGCACTTTTAATACCGGCAACTTCTCCCGGCGACACTTCAATTAACTCTGTCTTAAAACCGTGTTGCTCGCCCCAGCGCAAGTACATGCGCAATAACATATCGGCCCAATCCTGAGCTTCAGTACCACCTGATCCGGATTGAATATCAACAAAGGCATTATTAGGATCCATTTCGCCAGAGAACATACGATGAAACTCTAACCTGGCAAGGTGCTCTTCATTCGCATCAAGGTCTTTTGATACTGCCGAAAAGGTGTCGTCATCATCCTCTTCTTCAGCAAGTTTGAGTAGTTCTATTGAGTCTGCCAGGGATTCCTGCAGTGACTGAATTGTATGGACTACATTTTCAAGATTGGCGCGTTCTTTACCCAGTGCCTGTGCCTGCTCCGGATTGTCCCAGATACCGGGTTGTTCAAGTTCGCGTAAGACTTCTACCAGTCGTTCAGACTTTTGATCGTATTCAAAGATACCCCCTAAGCGATTTAACTCGCTCTTGCATATCAGAGATTCTGTTAAGTAGGGGATTTATTTCAAACATATTTAATTTCTGTAATTACAGGATAGTTTTCCAAGGAACACGAAGTATACAGTAGATAAGAATATGAAAGAAGTGATGCCAATAAGTAAGAAAGCACACACTCTTTGGTTTTTATTTACTAATACAATAAACATATTACACAAGCTCTATATGGTTAATCATTAATTGTAACGTTTGCCGATTTTGAAATTCATTTATAGCCAGTTTATAAGCTATCTGGATATGCGACACAGATTCTGGCCACTCTTTATCGGTTTGATTAAATGCAATTGCATCAAATGCTTTACTACTGTCTCTGGTTTGCAATCTAAGTTTCAAATGATGTTCACCAACGACACGTTTCTCGATGATTTTAAACTGGCCTTCAAAGACCGGCTCTGGAAACAATTGCCCCCATGGTCCGGCAAGTTGAATGTCACGTGCCAGTTCCATGGAAAGTTCCTTGCTTAACAATTCACCATCAGTAAGACATTCATCCAACATATCTTCCAGCGAAATAGTATCTTTAAGCACATCGTTAAACATATCGGAGAAGGTATTGAATTCAGATTCCTTGATAGTCAGTCCCGCCGCCATCGCATGACCGCCGAAGGCTATAATCAGTTCGGGATGACGTCGGCTTATTTCTTCAAGCAAATCACGAATATGTAAGCCGTTAATAGATCGCGCTGATCCTTTAATGATGACATCACCTTGTTCGGCATCGCTTTCTCGTGCAAATGCAATAACCGGACGATTGAATGCTTCCTTGACCTTGGCTGCCAATATGCCAATAACACCCTGGTGCCAGTCAGGATTAAACAGACAGATACCTTGTGCCAATTCGCCTGATGATTTTTCCAGATAATCATGCAGGTTGAGCGTGGCTTGCTCTTGCATATCGACTTGTATTTGTCGACGTTCTTTATTCAACTTATCCAGTTGTTGCGCCATCTCTGCTGCTGCTTGCGTATCATCAGTTAACAAACATTCAATACCCAGCGACATATCGGTGAGACGTCCTGCCGCATTTAAACGAGGCGCAATCGAAAATCCGAGGTCCGTAGCAGAGAGCGTCGGCAAAGACTTACCCGCCTGATCCAGGATCGCCGAAATACCGGCAATAGATTTCTTTTGCCTAATCAGTTTTAAACCGTGTGCAACCATAATTCGATTGTTTTTATCCAGCGGCACCACATCGGCAACAGTTCCAAGCGCAACAATATCCAGTAGTTTCGCAAGATTGGGACAGGTAATGTCATGTTCTTCAAACCAGCCCTGTTCTCTTAAGGTTGCACGCAATGCCAACAGAATGTAAAAAACCACACCAACACCCGCCAGGTTTTTACTGGAAAACTGATCGTCCGGAAGTTGTGGATTAACTATGGCATCGGCATCCGGCAACTCGGTGCCCGGTAAATGGTGATCAGTAATTAATACCTTCACACCATTATCTCGTGCACGTTTAACGCCGGCGATACTTGATATTCCATTATCAACCGTGATTAATAAATCAGGGTCATACTCCAATGCAACATCAACGATCTCGGGTGTTAAGCCATAGCCATATTCAAACCGATTTGGCACAACATAAATAATGTCTTCGCTACCCATCAATGTTAAACCACGTATGGCCAGTGCACAGCTGGTTGCACCATCAGCATCAAAGTCAGCTACGATTAATATGCGTCGTTTATTTTCCAGCGCTTCTTGTAATAATTTTACCGCAGCATCAATACCACTCAAGGTATTAAACGGTAATAAAGATGAAAGTGAATAATCCAGGTCATCGGTTGATTGTATATTGCGTGCGGCATAAACCCGTTTTAACACAGGGTGAATTGAGTCTGGCAGATTGATTACATCAGGAACATGTCGGCGAGTTATTTTTTTAATCTTCACAAGCAATCATCAATCTTTAAAAGTATCTATACTTTTTTGTTTTTTCCAAAACTTATAACAAGCAGATTTGTTCAAGCTTAGACTGTATTTATCAGTCTTTATGAAGAGCTGATCCAGTTCACCACTCTTCAAGGATTCCTTTAGCGGTTGAAACCAGTTTTTTTCATACAAGATTAATGCTTCAAGCCATCCTTCCAGATCATGATAATGACTATATTGCTTGCACGAACTAATAACCAATAAATCATTATAGCTGTCATCTTTTTTTATAATCTCGTGATAACTATCGGGTAATTCTTCAAACGGTGTTGCAGCAATCATAGACAAGCCTTTCGCCAACATCTCATCACTCATAACGAATGACCACTGACGATCAATGATCTTCGGCAATTCACCATAACCCCAAAACCAGAGACTATTAATTGGTAACTTTTTTTCCAGTTCGCGTTTTTTATTGACATCAGAGTCATG
>JBFIJV010000097.1:0-6069 GCA_041600575.1 Gammaproteobacteria bacterium
CAGAATATGTTGCTGCTGAAGACCCGACTCTTTTGTCAGGCACAAACGATGATGAAATTGTTGAGGAAAAACCAAAATCTTCCGGCGGCTTGTTCTCCGCGATTGGCAGTCTCTTTTCCAGCAAAGATAAAAAAGCCGAAACTGAAGTTATAGAAGAAGAACCCCAGGCAGTGGAGGAAGAAGTCCTTGTTGCCAAGGTTGAAGAACCTGCTCCCGTTATTGAAGAGATCGAATTAGCTCAAGCAGCGGAACAAGACCTCACACAATACAGTGTCGAAGCAGGTCGGCGTGCATTAGCCAATGGTGATCATGATGCCGCGGTAAAACAGTTTAGACCTTTGGCTGAGGCCGGTGACAGTGAAGCACAAGCGCACCTTGGTTCACTTTATTATACCGGTAGTGGTGTTGAACAAAATTATGATAGTGCCTTTAACTGGTATAAAAAAGCAGCCGATCAAGGCAACGTCGATGCCCAATATAGTATCGGGAATATGTATCTCTTGGGTGAAGGCGTGGAACAAAATAATGATACCGCCGCAAAATGGTATGCCCTTGCCGGCGAACAGGGACATGTTGCTGCCAATAACAACCTGGAAAACCTGAAAAAACTTGATGCAATAAATCGTCAGCGTCAACTAAGTGAAAAAGTAGCAACGAAACAGGACGTTGTTGAAGCAATACCCGATGAGACAGTCGTTAAAGAAGAGATTGTTGATTCAGCCACAACCCCCGCGGCAGCAGAATATGTTGCTGCTGAAGACCCGACTCTTTTGTCAGGCACAAACGATGATGAAATTGTTGAGGAAAAACCAAAGTCTTCCGGCGGCTTGTTCTCCGCGATTGGCAGTCTCTTTTCCAGCAAAGATAAAAAAGCCGAAATTGAAATTATAGAAGAAGAACCTCAGGCAGTGGAGGAAGAAGTCCTTGTTGCCAAGGTTGAAGAACCTGCCCCCATTATTGAAGAGATCGAATTAGCTCAGGCAGTGGAACAAGACCTCACACAATACAGTGTCGAAGCAGGTCGGCGTGCATTAGCCAATAGTGATCATGATGCCGCGGTAAAACAGTTTAGACCTTTGGCTGAGGCCGGTGACAGTGAGGCACAAGCGCACCTTGGTTCACTTTATTACGTAGGCAAAGGTGTTGAGCAAAATGTTGATAGCTCGTTTAACTGGTATAAAAAGGCAGCCGATCAAGGCAACGTCGATGCCCAATATAGTATCGGGAATATGTATCTCTTGGGTGAAGGCGTGGAGCAGAGTAATCAGGAAGCTGCGAAATGGTACGCCCTTGCCGGCGAACAGGGACATGTTGCTGCCAATAACAATCTGGAAAACCTGAAAAAACTTGATGCATTAAACCGCCAGAATAAATTAAATGAAGAAGCGTTAGCAAAACAGGAAGACACAGAGACTGAAACTTCAAACGTTAAAAGTTATGCGGCAGGTGAAGCCCCTTCGACTGAAATTTTGCAAACATACTCTGAGAACAAAATAGCTGAAACAGCTAATGATGCAGCCAATATTATTTTGGACGATTCTGTTGCGGATGATCTAACAACTGAAATTGAGAAACCTGTTCAAGCAATAGCCGCAACATCGCCACAAACTGAACCTTCTAGCGAACAGACCGAATTTTTCAAGAATCTATTTGATGATAGTACATCAGACGACACGACGACATTAAAAGAGTCTGACAGTATTAACCTTGAGCAAACAGAAACTAATCAAGTTGATGAAGCAAGTGTAAGCGATGCTACTGTTAGGGAACAAACAAATACAGTTGTTACCGAAGCTACAGAAGAAGATGCAACAGTTGAACCGGAAAAATCCGAAGGACTATTTGGTTTCTTGGGAAAAATGTTTTCGTCTGATAAGACTGAAGACCAGGTTGAAACAATAGATAAACAAACCAAGCTTCCTGCAGAAGTCGCCATGGTTGAAACGGAGTTAGATCAAACTTCAGTCGAAGACGTGCAATCAAATATTGAAGTAACTACTGTTGAAGAGAAAATCGATACATCAGCACCTGAGACCGAGCTGGAAACATTACGCGCATTAGCAACAAAAGGTGATATGGAAGCGCAATATAAATTGGGCACACTTTATTACGCTGGTAATGGTGTAAAACAGGATTATTCACAATCCGCACTCTGGTATAGACGCTCAGCGGAACAGGGTAATATCGATGCGCAATATAGTTTAGGCAACATGTATTTGATGGGAGAAGGTATTGCACAAGATGATAAACAAGCAGCCCATTGGTATGCACTGGCCGCAGGTCAGGGACATGACTCTGCTCAGCACAACCTGACGAATTTGCAAAAAACAGCCGCAGCAACTGAACAATTGAAGATAGAGACCAGCGGCATTTCTGATAAACGCTTAACACGTGACACCTCCGTTGTTGAAGAAGTGAATACTGTTGAAGAGATAAGTACAGACTCAAGTGGTAAGGCTGAATACGAACAAGGCCTGGCATACGCCTTTGGTGATGGCGTACCACAGAATGATCGCACGGCATTCAATTTATTCTATGCTGCTGCTGAGAAAGGCTATGCCCTGGCGCAATATAAAGTGGGGGTTGCTTTTGCTTACGGTGAAGGTGTTCGACAGGATCCAAAGCAGGCTGCCGAGTGGTATCTTAAAGCGGCTGAACAGGGCTATACCATTGCGCAACGAAATTTAGCACTGATGTACCTTGATGGTAACGGTATTCAACAAAACAAAATACAAGCACTGGCCTGGTATAGCGTTGTTGCAAGTCAGGGTAATGCGATGGATATACGTCGTCGCGACATGCTTGCAAAAGAATTATCCGAAATCGAATTGTCTCAATCTCAAGAATTATCAAATCAGATCACGGAACGTTTAGGCAATAATACTTCCTTATAATCCCGAGTCTCTCTGTTTACTATTCATTGCCGTGCCAGTATCGTTTTTTTCTGGCATTATTAACTTTCACAACGTTTATATATTGATTCTATGATCGATCCAAATATAAAACAGGTTATTGAAATCGAAGGCTTGAATAGCTGGTACGGTGATAAACAAATCCTGTCGAATATTTCACTAAGCGTGAAACGCAAAGAAGTAATGGTCATCATGGGCCATAGTGGTTCCGGAAAAAGCACCCTGCTTCGCCATATGATCGGATTAAACCAGGCAGTATCAGGTTCGATAAAATTACTCGGCAAAGAAATAACCTCATTAAACCGCAATGAATTATTTGAATTAAGAAAACATATCGGCGTTGCCTTTCAAAATGGGGCATTGTTTAGTTCGATGACATTACAGGAAAATGTTGAATTACCATTGTATGAACATACCAAGCTCGATCGTAATACCATTCGTATCATGTCCCGGCTCAAGCTTGAATTAATGAATTTAAGTGATAGCGAATCCTTAATGCCGGCTGAATTGTCAGGCGGTATGTTAAAACGTGCCGGTCTGGCAAGAGCCGTTATTATGGATCCCGAAATACTCTTCTTTGATGAACCATCTGCGGGACTTGACCCGGTAACATCTGCTGAATTGGATGATTTGATTTTACAACTTCGAGATGCCTTGAACATGACCATTATTGTAGTAACTCATGAAATGGAAAGTGCATTCAAAATTGCCGACAGGATAACCGTTATTGATAACGGCCAACAAATTATGACTGGCGATAAAGAAACGATTAAAAATTCCACCGATCCAAGAATCATCAATATGCTGGAACGTAGGGCGATGAACGACAATATTGATGCTGATGATTATTTGAATAAGTTGACTCGAAATTGACAATGAGCATGCATAAATTAGACACGATGTCGTACCTGGAATCTATGTTGATACGACTTGGTATTGCCGGAATATTTCTCCTTGAAACAGGCAAAATGATTCTCTTACCGCCCTATTCTCTTAAACCATTAGTTAAACAAATTGCCTTCATTGGTGCGCGCTCCTTATTAGTTATTGTGGTTGCCGGTCTATTTGTGGGTATGGTCATCGCACTACAGTTTTATGACACTCTGGTACGCTTCGGTTCGGTCAGCTTATTAGGCTCTGCGGTAGGTTTGAGTCTAATCCGCGAACTTGGACCCGTGTTAACTGCATTACTGGTGATTGGACGATCGGGTTCTGCAATGTGCGCCGAAATTGGAATTATGCGCGTCGACAATCAGATTGATGCATTGGAATGTATGGCTATAGATCCTTATCGATACCTGTTCGGACCAAGAATTCTCGCCGGTATTATCTGCGTACCAATATTGACTGCTGTATTTGTTCTGGTCGGCATTTTTGGTGGTTATTTTGTTGGTGTTATCCTGTTTGGCGTCAGCCCGGGATCGTATTTTCAAGGCATGTCCGATACTGTGTTGAATCGGGATTTGTTTATGGGGTTTTCTAAATCACTTGTATTTGGATTACTCATTGTATGGATAGCCTGTGATAAAGGCTTTAACCTGCACCTTGATAAGCATGGAGCATATGGTTCAGAGGGAGTAAGTCGCATTACAACTGAAGCCGTCGTAATATCATCTATCGCTATCCTCTTCAGTGATTATTTACTCAGTGCCTTGATACTGTAAACTTCGCTTATGAATAAACAACAACAGTCAGAACTCATGGTCGGTATCTTTATGCTGGCCGGCATTATTGCTATCACCTTTCTTGCCTTACGTATGGGTGATGTAGCACTGTTCAATAATGATGACTACATTGTTAAAGCCCGATTTACCTCTGCTTCAGGTTTAAAAGAAGGTGCTTATGTAGAAATGGCCGGTGTTACCGTAGGCAAAGTAAAACAAATCTACTTTAATCCGGAGACTTACCTGGCTGATGTTGATATTAGTCTGCAAAATAATATCAAGATGCCTGATGATTCGATCGCGTCTATTCGAACTTCCGGCATTATTGGCGATAAATTTGTAAAGATATCGGCTGGCGGCAGCGATACTTATCTGGAACCTGGCATGGAGATTGTTGAAACAGAACCTTCAATCAATCTGGAAGAGTTGATCAGTAAATATATATTCGAGTCTGATAACTAGGTCGTTTAGCTATCTTCGTTTATATCTTTTGATACCGGTTGTTGTTGTGAAGCTTTATATTTGTTAATTCTGGTCTGTATATCACTCAACAAACCATCCATTCCGTCATTCTTAACAATCGCAGCAAAGGTACTTCGATAATTACTCACCAGACTAACACCTTCAATCACCACATCATAAGCAAACCAGTTACCATCATTATTTTTTAACTTATAGTTAACCGGGATATTGGTACTATCTGTAACGATAATAGTTTCTACGACTGCTCTTCTGCCTCTAATTGTTTCACCTGCATATTCAACTTTCTGATCTGTATAGGCTTCAATCTTGGTTCTATAGGTATCTTCCAGATATTGTGAAAAGAAAATCACAAATTGTTGACGCTCTTCGGGTGTTGCTTTTTTCCAATTCGTTGCCAAAACACTCTGAGACATACTTCGAAAATCAAAGCTATCGTTGATCACAACACCGATTTTTGCCCAGCGTTCCTCTCGACCGAGTGACTTGTCTCTTAGAACCGAAATAACCTTATCGACAGAGTCTTTGACACGCGCAGTTGGTGTCGCGAACTCATCTGCAATAACGCTAACGGGGGAAATTACCAGAAATAAATAAAGGGCGTATTTTTTTATCATTTTTTTTAATTTTTACCGCATTCCTTATAGATAGAGCTATCGTACCTTTTAAAACGATTGGAATCCAAAATTTATGTCATCTGACTACGACACTATATTGAGTATATTCAAGGACACGAACCACAAGATAGACTAATTTAAACTTTTGGCTATCCTGAGTTGAACTTCTATCTATCTGTTTTTATTGAATATAATATTTGGATAGTGTGACGTAATTCACAGATTAATGATGCAACAAATACTATTCTTGATAAGCGGTATACGAATTGCACTTTATAAAAAATATTATAATTAAATTTCAGGATGTTGAATTATGAATGTTTATCAATGTTGGTATCATGGGCTTAATGGTTACTGCTGTCGCAGCCAAAATTCAAGATGGATGTTTGTACCTGA
>JBFIJV010000098.1:0-5932 GCA_041600575.1 Gammaproteobacteria bacterium
AGCCATACCACCACTTATGCTGGTTAAGATCTGTCCTATACCCTGCCCAACCATTTCCAGATTAGCGTTATGTCGCAACCCGGTACTGACGTCCGCAATAACGGCTGTAAGTAAAGTGTCCAATGAAGACAATATTGCCAGCGCCAAAGCTGCCGGAATAATGATAGGCCAACGTAAATCATTTAGTATATTTGTTGGTGATTCCAGGCGAACAGAATCAATTCTGGGTAATTCACCAATCAACCATTGCGCTGGCAAATCGGCATTATTAAAGCTCGTCATAATGTGAAAAAATAAACAACCGACTAATAACCCGGCAATCGTGCCAGGTAATTTTTTTATATATTTAGGCCCCATATAAGTACTGATCACGGTCAGGGCAGCTGTAGCAAATGGCAACCATCGCCAACTCTCCCACGACGCATCAAGACCTTTACCTAATAAAGGATCCATTTGCGAGAGGATCATCAATATTGCCGAACCTGTTAAAAATCCACTGATCACAGGATAAGGAATATACTTAATTAGTTTACCACCACCGCTCACACCAATAATGATCTGAAATAAACCGGTGCACATGATCACCATGGCCAGGTTAATCAATAAAGCGCCTCCGCTGACATCTGCTTGTGATAATGCAGCAAGCGCTCCACCTAATAACACAAGAGTAGGTCCGGTCGGCGCGCTAATTAAGCCGCGTGTACCTCCAAAAAAACCCGAGACAGTACAAACAATTGCGGCACCTAAAAGCCCGGCAATGGCACCCTGAGAAGCATCAAAGCCATTTGGCGTTAATAATGCCACACCAAAAGCCATTGCCTGCGGCAGAACAACTGCTGAAGCAGCCAGACCACCCCAGACATCACCTGAAGTTAAACCTATAAAATGTTTACTCATTTGATTAATAGATTAAATATCCACACATCGAAATATAACTCCTGCATGAGGATCGTTTAACGGCGTACCTCCAAAATAAATCGTGCCATGGTCGACAAGCACTTCTTCCTCTCGGTGCAAGCGTACAGACCTGCCATTTGCAAAATATACAGCAGTTCCATTTGTACTATTATCACGTAAATAAAAAACACCATGTCTGCAGCTAATCTCTGCATGTGACTTTGATGTATATTTTCCATCGATACAAAGTTCATTGTCTTTATGTCGACCGACATGGCAATGGGGGTGCTCTGAATCAAGGCGAATTTGATTACCCGCATAGTCAAGTAAAAGCGCTTTGTGAACTGTGGTATCTTCGGCGGTGGATAATGAACCGATTCTTGTTACCTCTTCGTCATCTTCCCATGGAATCCCATAAACCTTTAGTTCGCCGACCCATGCTTCGGCTTCTACAGAATCTATAAGTCGGGCATCCTGTTTAAGTTCTTCTGATAAGGCATCAACGCTTTTACTACTGGTCAGGATCTCATCCTTTTTAGCAAGTTTAATAATCTGCTGCGCAGTTACTGGTGCTTCACCAATAATCTCAGTTCCTCTGTATTTTACAGGCCCATAATGCCAACCTATTTTTACATGTAATTCTCCTATGCTAAATTTCCCTAACTTACTAGCATCACGAAGTGCCTCATGCATTTCCTTTGCGGCTATCATTGCTTTGTCTGGTTTGGGGAATGAACACATGGCTTCATCGCCAATCGTTTTAACGACTTCGCCACCCAGGCTGGAGGCAACGTCTGACAATATAGATATGCAAGCTCCTATATTCTCACGAGCGATGACATCACCATGTTTTTCGTATATGTGTGTACTGCCCGAAACATCTGCATACAAAATTGCCAGTTTTTGAATAGTGTCATTCACCGTTACATTACTATGTCTATTAATGTCGGGATTAGAATACTAATTGATGTTTAGGTAATTATTGATTCATATCAAATTTTTTTGAAAAACTAACAATGAAATAATAGATATAAAGTAAGGAGGTTTTTTATCGATACACCAGCATTAATAAAAGTGCTGAATATGTTTAACAAATAAAACTAATATGTATTTATAATATAAATACCATAACTACATGTTTCTAGCTTCTTTTGAATCAGGAAATTGATTACGCAATAATAATTCATAACTAGATACCTCATCCTCGTAGCCTAGTTCTTTACAAATTTGAATGCCTATCCATAAGCTTTTTGGAGTCTGCTTCGCGTTATCCTGGTAGCGTTTAAAATACTGATGCGCTGATTCATATTCATTTTTATTAAAAGTGATCTCAGCCATCTGTAGCAAGGCATAAGAAAACTGAGGATTTTTATTTAAAGCTTGTTTGAAGTAGTTTTCTGCTGCTTCAGGTTTACTTTCAATTACACAGGTTCCCACATTAGTTAGTGCAATTTCAGGAGAATCATATAAAGGATTATTTGCGGCTTTTAAAAACAATATCTCTGCCTCGTCGGGACGATTTTGACTACAAAGCAATAAGCCATAATTGTTGTATGTCGAAGAATCTGATGGATCCAGTGATATGGCTTTTTTAAAATAATTTTCTGATTGCACTGAATCACCCAAACGTTGATAGAGCAAACCAAGAACATTATGCGAAGGTGCAAAGTCTGGTTTAGCACGCAGTGAACGTTTGAGTCTTGTCAATGCATTCTCGTAAGCCCCCTGTTGCATATACTCAACCCCAAGGTTCATGTTCGCAATGGCGACTTCGAGTGCTTGTGCATCGCGACTTTTTGTTGGACTATTTAAATCTCTTTCAGCCGCATTATAGGCTGCGTTATTAACTGTTTGTCCCACAGCACCAACCAGCGCCATAGGACCACACCCTGACAATATCGATGTCATTAGTAGTAAAACAACAATGCTTGAATAACCCATCTTTTATAGTATAAAACCAATTACTGATAATCTAATCGATCTATTATATGTCTATTGCTCAATAATAGAACCTTATGAAATAAACGACACGTTTAGATTCGTATTTATAACGCTATCTCAAACGCACTACTCGAGCCAATATTGAATATATTGAAGATCTTTTATTGAAGGGAAAGAACATTATTGATTTACTGGTTTAAAATAAAAAACGGCAGTGCTTTTAAACACTGCCGTTCTTATTTTCACTGCTTACAAACGTTTTTGATTACTTTTTCGCTACACTCATACTTGCTTGAGCGACATCAAAACGATCGAGGTTCATCACCTTGGTCCATGCTGCGACGAAGTCATTGAGGAACTTGTCTTTGCCGTCGTTAGATGCATAGACTTCTGCCAATGCACGTAACTCAGAGCTGGAACCAAAGATAAGATCAACCGGTGTAGCAGTCCATTTCAACTTTCCAGTTGCGCGATCTTTACCTTCGTAGATGCCTTCTGACTTGGACTTAGACCACACAGTAGACATATCAAGCAGATTAACGAAGAAATCGTTATTTAAGATGCCCGCGTTATCTGTTAACACACCGTGTTTAACTCCACCGGTATTGGCATTCAATGCACGCATACCGCCGACCAACACCGTCATTTCCGGCGCCGTAAGCGTTAACAGATCCGCTTTTTCAACCAACATTTCCGTCGGAGAACCGTAGGCCATATCGGAGTAGTAATTACGGAAAGCGTCTGCCTTGGGCTCCAACCATGCAAAAGATTTTACATCTGTCATTTCCTGCGTAGCATCCGTACGACCCGGTGTGAAAGAAATTTCAACACTGTAACCGGCCTTCTTGGCTGCTTCTTCAACAGCAGCATTACCACCGATAACAATCACATCAGCCAGAGAGACTTCCTTACCACCTGAAAGTGATTTATTAAAATCCTTCTGAACCTTTTCCAGAGTCTTTAAGACCTTGGCCAGTTCTTCAGGATTATTCGCAGCCCAATCCTTCTGTGGCGCCAGTGCAAGTCGCGCACCATTGGCACCGCCACGCATATCTGAACCACGGTATGTAGAAGCCGATGCCCAGGCGGTTCTGACCAACTCAGGAACAGTCAAGCCAGATTTAAGAATGATCCCTTCCAGCTTTTCGGCGTCATCATTACTGAGTAACTTGTGATCGACAGCAGGAACCGGGTCTTGCCAGATAAACACTTCATCAGGAACCTCTGCACCAACATAACGTGCACGAGGACCCAAATCACGATGCGTCAATTTGAACCAGGCTTTTGCAAAAGCAAGGTCAAATTCTTTTGGGTTCTTCAGAAAACGTTCTGTTATCTTACGAAAATCAGGATCTTTCTTTAAAGCTAAATCCGTCGTAAACATGATCGGCGCATGACGTTTACCTTCAATATGAGCATCCGGTACCATGTTTGCTGCCGCTTCATCCGTTGGAATCCACTGGGTTGCACCGGCAGGACTCTTGGTTTGTTTCCACTCGAATCGCATCAAGTTATCAAGATAAAGAATTGACCAGGCCGTTGGCGTTTGGGTCCAGGCACCTTCCAGTCCACTGGTCATGGTGTCTTCAGCATTACCCTTACCACACTTGTTTTTCCAGCCGAAACCTTGATCTTCGATAGCAGCAGCGGCAGGTTCTGCACCAATACACTCACCTTTATGCGCACCATGTGCCTTACCCAAGGTATGTCCACCAGCGACCAATGCCACGATCTCTTCATCGTTCATCGCCATGCGGCCAAATGACAGGCGCATATGTTCTGCGGCAGCGAGCGGGTCGTGGTTAGCTCCAGGACCTTCCGGGTTCACATAGATTAAACCCATTTGCACAGCAGCCAATGGTGATTCCAGTTTCTTGTCTTTGAAGCGCTTATCCGCAGCCAGCCATTTGGTTTCTGAACCCCAATAAGTATTGTCAGCTTCCCAGTCGTCGACACGGCCGCCGGCAAAGCCAAGAGTTTCAAAACCCATGGATTCAAGCGCAACGTTACCGGCCAGGATAATCAGATCACCCCAGGAAACGCTGCGACCATATTTTCGCTTGACTGGTTCCAGCAGGCGGCGTGCCTTATCCAGGCTGGCGTTATCCGGCCAACTATTCTGGGGTTCGAAACGATTCTGACCGCCCTCGGCGCCACCACGGCCATCAACCGTGCGGTAGGTCCCGGCTGTATGCCACGCCAACCTAATCATTAAACCGCCATAGGTGCCCCAGTCCGCTGGCCACCATGCTTGAGACGTTTTTATAACCTTTTCGATGTCGGTCTTCAGGGTCTTCAGGTCAACTTTGCTAAATTCTGCGGCATAGTTGAAGTCCGCACCGTAGGGATTGGATGCAGGATCCTGTACACGCAGTTGTTCGATGCTGAGTTTGTCTGGCCACCAGAATTGATTGTCCACGGTCATGCCAACCGCGGTATCCATTTTATTATCCGCTGCTACCGTGCTTGCTGGCGCAAGTCCGGACAGGCTTACCACTAAAGCGGCAAATAAGTGTATTGTTTTTTTTAACATTTAAACCTCCTCTCTTTTAATTATTTTATGACTTAGTAGTGTTTTACAACTTAGACTTAGTCTAAGCACACCCCGTGCCAATTTAGAATTAGTCTAAAATTAGAGTTAGTTTAAGCTGAGAACAAAGTGTTAACTGATCTGATAGCGCAACAATCATTTCAAAACCATCGACTATTTGATCTTTATAGAGACTTAAAAATGGTTCAAATAAACCAGACCTTGGTTAATATGAACAAAACACCAACTAATAAGTCGCATCATGTGTTCAGGTTAATTGAACAGATAGAAGAAAAATTATTAGCGTTTGTTAAACGGTCGCATTAACTGTGATCAATAATCACACTTTTAAAATGTCTATGCATTTACGCTGTTGAACAATGTTATCGACATTAAACTAATGATCATCCTGAGCTATTAATAAATATCGTTTACTCAACTAAAGCCAGAAATCTTTTCTATGAAAAATGTATCGTTGTTACCATTAGGTGAAATGGCATTAGTAATGGGTAATATTTGCAACAACTGAAACTATTATTTAGTCCATTCGAATCTAAACTAAAA
>JBFIJV010000099.1:0-5607 GCA_041600575.1 Gammaproteobacteria bacterium
AACTGGTCAAAACATTCGCAAGGAACCGTTCATCGCATCTTGCAGTCATGACTTGGCCATCAATCATCTACAGTCCATTTGTGAAAAGGAAGGACAATACGATATACGATTTCAATCGCGCGGTAGTCTTGAAAACCTGAAGTTATTAAATACAAATCAAATAGACATCGCTGGGTTTCATTTTCCTGAAGGGGTGCTAATAGAACACCTCGCCCCTAAATACTCACCATGGTTAGATGATGAGAAACATATATTTATCCAACTGGCGTCACGAGAACAAGGCTTGATTGTTAAGCCTTCAATAGCAAAGCACGTTACGTCAATTAGCGACCTGACTCGTCGCTCATTAAGTTTTGTTAATCGACAAAAAGAATCCGGCACTCGGGCAATTTTTGATGAGTTAATTAAGTTAAACAATATTAATAGAAAAGAGGTTAATGGCTATGACAACGAAGAGTTCACTCATACAGCCGTCGCCGCAATGATATCAAGCGGTCATGCAGACGTAGGCTTTGGATTGAAAGCGGCGGCTGTTGAATTTAGCTTGTCGTTCTTGCCACTCATTACTGAAAATTATGTTATTGCCATGAAAAAATCGATGACAAAAAACCTCATAGATAATGTTCGGATCATAATGAAAGACCAAAAACTAAAACGCAGGATCAATAAATTGCCGGGGTATAGTGCAAAGCTGACCGGAAAAATAATTCATGCAGATAAACTTTTATCAAGAACCGGCGAGGGCGAAACCAGCCTGTAAATCAGGCACAAAAATACTATCAAATGAGGTTTGATTCAGTTCTCTTTTTAGCTTTTTCTGCAGCCATGCGTCTTTTGGCCAGCTCGATTGTTTTCTTGAAATCATGTCTTGAATTTGTCTGACAATATCCGAGGGAAACAAGAAGATTGTTTTTTGCAAATGACGTTCTGAGTTGCTCGATCGTTTTCAATGTATCTTCTTTTTGAGAGTCATAAAGAAATAAACCAAATTGATCGTTGCCCAATCGCGCAACAATATCATTCTCGCTACGGTCTTCATTTAATGCGCACGTTAATTTTAGCAAGTACTTGTTACCAGCATCCACGCCAAGCTCAGAACTAAAATGTTTAAGATTGTCCATTTCAAGGATCATTATCGCACAGGGCGTACCGAAATTTTTACAACGTAACTCTTCATTCTCCAGCGACCATTGCCAACCTCTGTCATTATAGAGGCCGGTTAAGTCATCTTTCTCAGCCAGAAGTCGGGTTTTTTCATATAGGCGACGCGTTTGTGTCAGTTGCATTTCCTGTTGATAAACGGTCATGATTGAACGAGACATGAGACGGAACACCGATTCGTGCTCATAGAGATCCTCAGCTTTCGTTTCAATATCGATAGCGCAGAGTGCACCAAACATGTCACCGTTGGCTGTGTAAAGAGGAATCCCTATATATGAAGCAATATTGTATTTTTTCACCATTGGCAAATCTTTGTAGCTGTCTACCAAAGAAATATCATGTGCAATTTTTGGTCCCTCATTTTGCATCATCTTTTTACAAATAGTATTCGACCAGGATATTGAATCGCCGGAATCGAGTTTGAACTCAAGTTCATTACGGTATTTTTCAGAAGCGAGAGCGATGAGATCATCGTCTTGTTGATTGACCCTGAACACCATCCAGAACCCAAAAGGATGATAGGTATTGAGAATTTGCAGGCTATTTTTGGCGAAATCTACGAAGTTCGAATAGGGGATTAAGTTATGCATGAATCAATCTTACTCAAATCACACGCTGCGAACAATTTTTAACTATAAATAATGAGGCTAGATGCCTGAAAGAGCTCATCTTTATATGGGAATCATGATCTAGCAGTAATTAAAATGGTGGGCCGTGGGCGATTCGAACGCCCGACCAATGGATTAAAAATCCACTGCTCTACCGGCTGAGCTAACGGCCCGGTGGGTATTTGAAGAATAAAGCGAAGGCGGTTTATGATTTGCCTACACAACAAAGGCGGCGATAATACCCAAGAAATGCCTGTGGGTAAAATATAAACTGTAAATGATTTGTTATATCTTGATATTATTCGCCTGCGCCCCTATTTTTCGCTGTATTTAACCTGTATCAATTTGGAGATTTTTATTAGTGCCTATATATGAGTATAGATGTGACAATTGTGAACATCGGCTGGAAATTTTACAAAAGATTAACGATAAACCAGCTTCTAACTGTCCTGAGTGCGGTAAAGACAGTCTCCGTAAACTGGTTTCTGCTGCGGCCTTCAAATTAAAAGGAACGGGCTGGTATGAAACCGATTTTAAAGACAAAAAACCAAAAAGTGAGGCTAAAGACAATAATAGTAGCAAAACGGATGATAAAAAATCGACTGACTCAGACTCAAAGAAAACTGACAGCAGCAGCAAAGAATCTGCTAAAACTACTAAAGAGTCACCGAAAACGATCTCCAGCAGCACCAGGCCCGAGTAAGCTGTCCCACTAAATGGGCACACTCAGAAAATATATCATCGCCGGGCTATTGGTATGGCTGCCTTTTGCTGCAACAGTTGTAATTGTTAAACTAGTCGTTGATTTACTCGATAAGATCATTCTCTTGTTGCCACCGGACTGGCAACCAGCGACCGTCCTTGGTTTTTCAATTCCCGGTTTTGGCATTATCCTGGCGATATCTATCCTTTTATTGACTGGCATGCTTGCCGCTAATTTATTTGGGCGGCGGCTGGTTGATTTTTGGGAGGCTATTCTCAACCGTATTCCGCTGGTTCGATCGATTTATAACAGCGTAAAACAAATTTCCAGCACTATTCTGGATTCAAGCGGCAAATCTTTTCGTAAGGTCGTTATGCTGCAATACCCCAGAAAAGGGCTTTGGAGCATTGGTTTTTTAACTAATGAGGCTGTGGGTACTGAAATTAAAGGACTTGATGATGATCTGGTCGGTGTTTTTGTTCCAACCACACCAAACCCCACCTCCGGTTTTATTATCATGGCGCCTCGTGAAGACGTGACTGAACTCGATATGACGGTCGAAGAGGGCTTTAAATTTATTATCTCCATGGGTGTAATTATTCCCGATGGCCCGATTCGAACCCAATTAACGCGTAATAAAGTTGCGCAAACGGCGGCTGACTCGTAAGATTCCGCCCTTTGTTCAGGCCATATGGAAAAATCACATGCGCAGTGACTATTGCGGAAAATTAAATAGCAGTTATATCGATCAAGAAGTTGAGCTTTGTGGCTGGGTACATCGTCGCCGTGATCACGGTGGTGTTATTTTTATCGACTTGCGAGACCGTGAAGGCATTGCCCAGATCGTGTTTGATCCGGATCGCGCAGATTCCTTTGCTATTGCAGACTCTGTCAGAAATGAATTTGTCATTCGCATTACCGGAAAAGTTCGTAGCCGACCGGAAGGCACGATCAATTCTGATATGCCTACCGGCGAGGTTGAAATCCTTGGCCACACCATTGAAATCCTGAACAAGGCCAAGACGCCACCGTTTCAGATAGATGATGAGCATGTCCATGATGACGTAAAGCTGCGTTACCGTTATGTTGATTTACGCCGTCCGCTGATGCAGAACAATTTACGTTTGCGATCTCAAATAGTAAAGGAGATGCGCGCTTTTTTCGATGAACGTGGCTTTCTCGATATCGAAACACCAATGCTAACCAAGGCAACACCCGAAGGCGCGCGTGATTACCTGGTCCCGAGTAGAACGCATCCTGGTAATTTCTTTGCCCTGCCGCAATCGCCACAATTGTTTAAACAATTATTAATGATGTCTGGACTGGATCGTTATTATCAGATCGTGCGTTGTTTTCGTGATGAAGATCTACGCGCAGATCGCCAACCTGAATTCACGCAACTGGATATTGAAACTTCATTCATGAATGAAGCTGATATTACCGGCATGATGGAAGAGATGATCCATACCTTATTCAAGAAGGTATTGAATATTGAATTGCCTTCGCCTTTCCCACGCATGAGCTATGCAGAGGCGATGGAACGTTTCGGCAGTGATCGCCCTGATCTTAGAAACCCGCTGGAATTGATTGATGTCAGCGACTTAATGAAAGAGGTTGAATTCAAGGTTTTCTCGGGTCCGGCAAACATGGAAGACGGTCGTGTGGCGACATTACATGTTCCTGGTGGCAGCACGCTTTCACGAAAACAGATCGATGATTACACCGCTTATATCGCTCAGTTTGGCGCGAGAGGACTCGCTTATATTAAGGTTAACAATGTTTCTGCTGGAAGTGAGGGCTTACAATCCCCCATCCTGAAGTTTTTGCCTGATGCGGTTGTAGCAAAGATTATTGAACGTACACAAGCGGCTGATGGCGACTTAATCTTCTTCGGCGCAGACAAAACCAAGGTCGTAAATGATGCCCTAGGCGCACTACGTAACCGACTGGGCCATGATCTGAATTTACTCAAGACAGAATGGGCACCGATGTGGGTTGTCGATTTTCCTATGTTTGAATATAACGAAGATGAAAAACGTTGGGACTCATTACACCATCCGTTCACCGCACCAAACTCGGATGATATTGATGCAATCAAACAAAACCCTGGCAAGACCTTATCGCGTGCCTACGATCTGGTGCTGAATGGCACTGAACTGGGTGGCGGCTCAATTCGTATTCACAATTCCGAGATGCAGTCGGCTGTATTGGAGTTACTGGGCATTGGTGAAGAAGAAGCCCGGGAAAAATTTGGCTTCTTACTGGAAGCGCTAGGCTATGGTTGTCCACCGCACGGCGGTATTGCCTTTGGCCTGGATCGTACGGTGATGTTAATGGCTGGTTGTGATTCGATTCGTGATGTAATCGCATTTCCGAAAACACAGAGTGCAAGCTGCCTATTAACTTCTGCTCCTTCTAAAGCGAACAGCAGACAATTAAAAGAACTGGGCATTAAACTGGCTAAATCAAAAACGCCGGAATAGACCCGCAACTAAAGTATATTTGCGCCTAAACTTGTCTAACTGAATCAAGTACGCCATAGTTTTGAGTATGTCCGCGGAAGCCACATTAAAACGTTCCTATAGCCTTTCGAAAGAACAGATCCCGCCTACAATCGTGGAGCAGATCGATGCTGTCGAACGCGCTAAATTAACCAAAAAAATCAAAGCGCAATTAAAACAACAAAATGCGGTGATAGTGGCGCATTATTACACTGAACCCGATTTACAAATCCTGGCCGACGGGACCGGCGGTTATGTCTCGGATTCCCTGGATATGGCGCGCTTTGGTCACGAGTCTGAAGCACAAACACTGGTCGTTTGTGGCGTTAAATTTATGGGCGAAACCGCTAAGATTCTCAACCCTGAAAAACGCATCTTAATGCCGGATTTAAACGCCAACTGTTCATTAGACCTGGGCTGCCCGGAAGATGAATTTTCAGCTTTTTGTGATACGCACCCTGATCACATTGTCGTGGTTTATGCCAACACCAGTGCGGCAGTTAAAGCGAGAGCCGACTGGATGGTCACATCCGGGAGTGCCGTGGATGTTGTTAAATACCTGGCAAGTGAAGGGGAAAAGATTATCTGGGCTCCAGATAAATATCTGGGCGACTACGTACAGCAAGAAACCGGC
>JBFIJV010000100.1:0-5460 GCA_041600575.1 Gammaproteobacteria bacterium
ATAACGAGCAGTGGTTTTAATGCGTCGCATCCATCCAGTATAGAACGTATTACTATCCTTAAATCATTAGTGCGGCGTTTATCGAATAATTAACAAGGTTCAATAAATTAAACGTTCACGCTGCGGACTCAATAGAACACTGTTCTTTTAAATAATGGTGAAGACTCGCCCATATGCAAGTTTCTAATCTTCTTTACCTTTCTCGAAAGTTTTAAGACCTGAAGATTCATAATGTCAGGATTTCCAAACAAACCTTCTTTAACAACTTTCAGTTTCCATTCCAATAGCCGATTTAATACTGGCAATAACTCAAGCGAGTTCACGCCATGAATTCGTCGATTGATCCAGTAGAGGTAGTCATAATTTCGGTCTAACGCCTGCCAATCCTGCAAGTCGATATTATTTGCAATAAGCTGTTCGATAATCGGCAACTGTTCCTTGTTATGCAAACCATAATTCAGTCGATGAATTTGCAGTGCTTGCTTTAAAGTATCACGCCTTTTTAATTTATCGCCCTGTGTCTCATATAATTTAGAGAGACTAATCAGGCTTTCGCCTATCGCCTCATGATGAGGGCCATAAGTAACTTCAAATCTATGTATCTCTTCTAAATACTGCTCAATAGTTTTTTCATTAGTCGTATTATCTTCACTACCAGATTGATCTTCAGCTCTGAGGACGTTGCTGAAAAAAATTACAAAAATAAACATTAATACAGGTAAGCTGTTTACCACGCATTTATTTATATAAACAATATTTTTCAACATGACATTAAATCGCACCGCGATTTTGAAACATTAACTGAATTCTAGCTGGACTCTTTGATTTTATAAAGCGGCTCTCCTGATTTTAAGGAAAGAATATATTCAAGCCATAAGCCAGATAATTTTTCCTGAACAGTATTCTGTCGCAGACGTGAATTTAAATTCACAAAGTCGACCTTATCCAGTTCCTGATCCTGATTAGAACAGGAATAGACAAAATATTCTTCTCCTGTTTCAGGGTCAATGTGTTTACATAAACACTGTGCACAGACGCCTTTCATCATACATTGCATAGGCGAATTAATAGAACCTATCGCGATATGATCGGGCTTGAAATAATCTTTCAGATAGCCATGGCGCGCTTCTTTTACAGCGGCCATCATCCGATCGGAGCCAATTACGATCATATGATCAACTTCATTTAGTGGGATATTGACTTCACCCAATTCGCCGGTGGCATACGCTTCAATACACTGAAGGATATTACCCACGTGGCTTTTATCCTGAGGCCGTGTGGTTTTGATCGCTTCTACATCTAAACCAGGATCAACAGACCAGACCACTTCATCTGATGCAGCTTCTATCTCACTTATTTTGAACACATCTGATTTATTCTTATAACCAGCAAAATAAATCACTCTATTGCCTGCGGCACGAAATGCCTTACCAATAGAAAACTGCACGGCATTGCCAAGACCACCGCCTACTAACATGACCGTTTTATTTTCAACGGTTTCAGTTGGTGCGCCAGTAACACCCATAACAACGACGGGATCACCGGGCTCCCATAAAGCACATAAACGGGAAGAACTACCCATTTCTAATGCAATTAATGAAATCAGTCCTTTATCTTTATCTACCCAGGCCCCTGTGAGGGCCAAGCCTTCAGATGCCAGGACAGTGCCTTCAATTTCAGGCGCCAGGTATTCATAATTTTGTACCCGGTAGAATTGTCCCGGTTGAAATTTGGCTGCCTGCATTGGGGCATGAACAATTATTTCGATAATCGTTGGCGTCAAACGATTAACCTCGATAACTGTCGCCAGTAGTTGATCTTCCAGTTTTCCAAAAAACTTGTCTAATGCCGCCATACGCAATTCATCCGCTTCAGGAGCAAGCGCTTTAATCTCCTTTTCAAATAATTTTACGACATACGGATACCCATCTTTAGCACTGGCCATAGCCTTCACAACATTCCCCGCATAGACGGGATGGTTATCGCCATAAAAAGAAATAAATTTTCCATCTTTCTGATATGACGTAAATGGTGCTGGTTTACCCAGTTTGGGAGACTGAATGTCCGCCATAGGCACCATCTCAGGATAATCAGCAGCGGACCATTCTGGCTCATAACGCTGAAAATACTTTTTATCCATCTTAAAAGTTGCCGGGAATTCTTGCTGATAAATCGTGTTGGGTGATGTTCCCGCAGCGATGAACATGCTTTTAAGAGGCACTTCAATCTCTTCATCAGATTTCTGCCAGACACCATCATTCTCAGATAGCCTGGAAAACCTGACCGCTTGCAGAGCACCAAATTCATCTTCGATGGCTTCAAGCGGACTCATCCCTTCGACAAGTTCTATACCTTCTTTTAACGCTTCATGAATTTCTTCATAGTTCTGTCGGTATGCGGGCGAATCCTTAATCCCCTTTCTGTAAAACAGACGCACGCCACCCCATTCATTAATTAACCTGGAAAAGTTTGGTTTTTCGTCAGCCGCTGCCGCACGTGTACGTTCTTGTCTTATCTGTCTACCATGCTCAAGAAACTCGTCCAATATTTCTATTTCTTCACTGTCATAAACGCTCCGAACAGATTCTTCACCATTAACCTCGATCAATTTTTCGTAACGTTTTAGTATTTTTTCAACTTGAACGGGATAGTAAGCATATACTTCTGTTGTGGTATCGATAGCTGTTAGCCCTCCACCAACTACAGCTGCTGGCAGGCGTACTTGAAGATTTGCTAAAGAGCTTGATTTAGATGCGCCGGATAATTGCAGCGCCATAAGAAAATCAGATGCTTTTCGTATTCCCCGTATTAAATTATTTTTTAGATCAATAATTGTTGGTTTGCCGGCGCCATTAGCAATCGCTATATGATCAAAACCCATTTCCCAGGCGTCTTCAATAGTGATGGTTCCACCAAACCGGACACCACCAAAACAACGGAATGTTTTACGCCTAATCAAATTGAGATAAATTACTTTCAGAAAGTTTTTATCCCAACGAACCGTAATGCCATATTCCGCAACACCACCAAAACCACTCAACATTCTTTTATCGAGATCTTCATATAAGTCATCAAACTCGCAGACAGGCTTTGGGGTTTTTCCATTAACCCCAACCAGCTCATCCGATAACGGTTCTATTTTAAGCGCATCAATACCCGTTACAGAAAAACCTTCATTCAATAAGTAATGACTTAAGGTATAACCGGCAGGCCCCATCCCTACGACTAGCGTATTCTTGCCATTATAAGGCAGTGCATAGGGCTGCTTTATATTCAATGGATTCCAACGTGTCAGCAAACTATAGATTTCAAAACCATAGGACATTGATAAAACATCAGTAAGCACATTCGTTTCAATCTGCGGAATATTAACGGCTTCCGTCTTCTGATAAATACAACCGCGCATACAGTCATTACAAATACGGTGGCCCGTACCAGGACACATGGGATTGTCGATAATGACTATCGCCAAGGCTCCGATATTATCGCCCTGACGTTTAACGATGTGCATTTCTGAAATCTTTTCGCCCAAGGGACAACCAATAATGGTTTCACCTAAGGGGTTTGTTTTAAATTCCTCACTACGCTTATTACGCATACCTTTAGAGCATGAATCTGTGTCACGTTCATGACAATAAATACAATGCTCAACTTCATATAATGTTTCGCGTTCACTGAAACGATGATCTGTTAAACCAAAACCATCACGATGGCTAAGTTCATGTTCTTCGCAAACCCACGCATTAAACCCGCCTATTTGTTTATCTTTGTGTTCGACCAGGTTAGAAAAATCTTTTTTCTTGGCAGTCTTAAAACAAGACCAGGATTTACTCCGTTCATCATGTTGCGCAACAAACACCCACCGTTCAACATAAGTGAATAAAGACTCTATAAACTCTTCGTTACTTGTGTTGCTTAAACTTTCTGAAAATACTTCTTTAGAGGCTTCATCCACCGCCAGTTTTTTCCTTAATAATTCGACTCTGGCATCAACGTCAACATCAGAATACTTTTTCTTGTCCGGTGTTAAGCAATAATGCTGCTTAATATCTTCCAGTTCACAAGCCACAATAGAAATGGCTTTTTCTAAATCCTCACTATCAATAGCCTGTTCAAAACCGATATGACGCAACAGATCCAGTTCGGACCAAACTTTTTTGCTATCAAACTCGTCGAAGGTATTATTCTTAAATTTTGTAACTACTTTTGATACAACTCTGGTTCTAAACAAAAATACCGTTTTTAATTCTTCTTCTATATCTATTCGTTGTTGTTCATGTTTATTTTCTACTTTAAACAACTTGGCAATAAATACGCCGACATGCGGAGCCAGTCGTATTAATAAATCGGAAACCAATTGTGGTTTGTAACCTTCGCCCTGAGTCTTTTTATACTCACTATACTCCGCCAATAATTCAGGATCAGATTGTTTTACAGAGCCCATGAAGACATCATGTAGTTCTTTTAGACGATGTGAAGAATGAAGATCACTATAGAAAAAACCCGGGACACCCAGGCTTAAATCCTCGTCCGGCCTATCCCCGTGACATGGATTTGAATAACTCATAAATTCAGTACCTTACTGTTATTGATGGAAATCAGAGCGCTAATCTAAACGGTTTTATTTATTCTGAAAAGTAATTATTAAATATACTTTTATGCTTTTTTATTATAACTAATCAGAATGATTTTTAAGTGAAATCTTCTCTAAAAGCGACTATTACACTTATTTTTTAAGTATTAATATTTTTTGTATGAATAAGCTTTAAGGAATCAATGCACAAAAAAAATCCCCAACTAAATTAGTCGGGGATTTGATAAAAGTAAGAGCCTGGCAGTGTCCTACTTTCACATGGGAACTCCCACACTATCATCGGCGCTAAGCGGTTTCACTTCCGAGTTCGAAATGGGATCGGGTGGTTCACGCTCGCTATTGCCGCCAGGCAATTAGTTTGGGGAATGCTGTTACTTAACAACACTCCCACGTCTGGAAAACTGATTAAAGTATATACACTGCATAGTGCACAACAAACTGCTTGAGCATTATATGGTCAAGCCTCACGGGCAATTAGTACTGGTTAGCTTCATACATTACTGCACTTCCACACCCAGCCTATCATCCTTGTAGTCTTCAAGGGCCCTTCAGGGGACTTAAAGTCCCAGGGAGATCTCATCTTGAGGGGGGCTTCCCGCTTAGATGCTTTCAGCGGTTATCCCGTCCGAACGTAGCTACCCGGCAATGCCATTGGTATGACAACCGGAACACCAGAGGTTCGTCCACTCCGGTCCTCTCGTACTAGGAGCAGCTCCTCTCAAATCTCCAACGCCCACGGCAGATAGGGACCGAACTGTCTCACGACGTTCTAAACCCAGCTCGCGTACCTCTTTAAATGGCGAACAGCCATACCCTTGGGACCTGCTTCAGCCCCAGGATGAGATGAGCCGACATCGAGGTGCCAA
>JBFIJV010000101.1:0-5391 GCA_041600575.1 Gammaproteobacteria bacterium
CTTGAAAGAAGATGCACAAAATACGCTTAAATTAATGGTTGCCAGACCCGAAGGCATTATTCTGGTCACTGGCCCTACCGGTAGTGGTAAAACAACAACGCTTTATTCAATTCTGAGTTATTTAAATACTGAGTCAGTGAATATCATGACGCTGGAAGATCCGGTTGAATACCCAACTACAATGATACGGCAAACGTCGGCAAATGAGACATCACGGCTGGACTTTGCCAGTGGTATTCGATCATTGATGCGCCAGGATCCCGATATTATTCTTGTTGGTGAAATTCGTGATGAAGATACTGCTAGCATGGCTTTTCGTGCAGCAATGACAGGCCACCAGGTATTTTCAACCTTACACACAAACTCAGCCCTTGGCTCCATTCCCCGGTTACTTGATATCGGTGTAAAGCCCGACATTATTGCCGGCAACATTATCGGTATTATTGCGCAAAGACTGATTAGAAGTTTATGTAGTGCTTGTAAGGTGCCTGCTCCATTAGGTGATCTGGAACGTAATTTACTCGGTTTAAAAGTGACAGATAAACAAAAAGAAATCTACAATTCCAAAGGCTGTGACGTTTGTGGCAACGACGGTTATAAAGGGCGCATTGCTTTACAGGAAGTTTTGCACTTCGATTCGGACATGGATGAATTAATTGCACGTAAAGGTACACAGCGTGATTTATTACGTATGGCACTATCAAAAGGATTTAGAACATTAGCCGATGTGGGCGCGAGTCGGGTAATGGATGGTTCAACGAGTCTCGAAGAAATGTCACGTGTTATTGATTTAACCGCCAGACTAAAAACAAATTAAGCGATGGAATTTTATCAGTACAAGGCGATCGATGCACAAGGTCGTATACATAATGGCCAGGTTGATGCAGTTAATGTGGCGGACCTTGAAATGCGCCTTGGCAAGCTCAGTCTTGATTTAATTAACTATAAACAGGTTAAATCCAGTACTCAAAAAATTTCAGGCGGTGGAGTAAAACGACGTGACCTGATTACATTTTGTTTCCACCTTGAACAAACCTCGCGCGCGGGCGTGCCAATTCTGGAGAGTCTTGAAGACTTAAGAGATAGTTCCGATAACCCGAGGTTGGCAGAAGTCGTAAATGCGATGATAGAAGCAATCGAGGGTGGTAGCACTTTGTCGGAGGCCATGATGCAATTCGAAGAGGTGTTTGGGAATATTTTTACAAACCTGGTTAAAGCTGGTGAGCAATCAGGTGAAATCAGTCAGGTTTTTCAAAAACTCGGAGAAAATCTTAAGTGGCAAGATGAACAAGCAGCACAAACTAAAAAATTATTATTGTATCCATCCTTTGTTGGCGTTGTGGTTGGTGGTGTGGTGTTTTTTCTTATGACTTATCTGGTTCCGCAGCTAGTGAGTTTTGTAAAAACCATGGGCCAGGAATTACCCATGCATACCAAGGCATTAATCGTTGTTTCAAATATCTTCGTTAATTATTGGTATATCATAATACTTTTGCCGATTATTTTAGTCGCAGGTGTTTATATTGGTATAAAAACCAGCCCCGGCTTTCATTTGAAATTTGATGAACTGAAACTCAGGGTACCTATTATAGGTCCGATATTTAAAAAAATTATTCTGACTCGACTAACAAGCTTTTTTGCCATTATGTATGCTTCTGGTATAACCATTATTGAATGTATACGCACCGGTGAAGAGATTGCAGACAATAAGGCTATAGCAAAGGCCATGCATGAGGTTGGTCAACAGATTGCTGATGGTATGACATTGAGTGATAGTTTTGAAGCAGCAGAATTATTTCCGCCACTGGTATTACGTATGATTCGGGTTGGTGAAACTACCGGTGCGTTGCAAGATTCATTGTTGAATATTAGTTACTTTTATACGCGTGATATTAAAGAGTCGATTGAACGACTCCAATCTATGATAGAGCCTGCAATGACAGTTGTGTTAGGTGCTATTATTGCATGGGTGATGTTTTCAGTTTTAGGTCCAATTTATGATCTCATTACTAAAGTCAAAATCTGATTTTTTCAATAGACGTGCGCTGTTCATCAGTGCCGATAAAATGTCTGTATATCACTGGCATAGAGGGGTTCTCGGCACTTCATATTTATTTGATCTCGATGATGCCGGTCGTGAAAACTTCAAACGCTATCTGGAAGAATCCGACAATACGCCGATAACAATACTGGTTGACGTGATTGAAGAAGAGTTTCGACAAGAAACAATCCCACACGTTTATGGCGCAGATAGAGAGGCATTAATAAAGCGCAAGCAAGCTCGTTTATATCGTGACGCACATTTTTTCTATACACAGGATCAGGGTCGCGAAACAGAGGGGCGTCGTGATGATCGTTTATTAATGATGGCCTTGACTAATGATGAGTTTTTGAAGCCTTGGCTGGCTTTACTGGATGAATATAAAATACCGTTAAAAGGCATACTTTCTATACCGTTATTACTGCAGTCATATATTAAAACCCTGCCAAATATATCGAACCATGCCCTTATCGTTAGCATGCAGAGCATCAGTGGTCTGAGACAAACGTTTTTTAAAAATAAAGAATTAAAGATCAGTCGTCTTTCCAAACTGCCTCGGTATGGCACAGAACCCTATGCGCCAAAAATTATCTCCGAAATAGATAAAATACAGCGCTATTTAAACAGTCTTCGTTTGATTCCGAATGAAACGTCACTCGATGTTTATATACTTGCTGACAATGAGACGCTCGATTCGGTGGCCGATGAAAAGATATCTGCGCCGATGATTAATCGACATTATCTGGATATTGCAACGCTCTTACAATCGGAACAGAAGGATACTCCGCAAGCGGTCCCGTTTTGCGATCAGTTATTGTTAAACCACTTACTTAAGACACAAGCCAAAAACTGTTACGCAGATTCACATGCGACGCGTTATTCAAAAATGCGCAGCATAAGATATGCATTGAATGTATCAAGCCTTCTAATATTATTTTTTAGCATAATATATAGCGGTATAAGTTTGATGAACGGCATGACCTATAAACAGGAGAGTGAGTCATCTAAAAACAAATCCATGTTCTATCAAACCCGTTATGACCTGGCCAGAGAGCGTTTACCACAAACACCGGTTGAGTCAGCGCAGGTGAAGGTTGCGGTAGATGCTATTAAAACCCTGAATGAATATAAATCAACGCCGATTGGCATGTTGAAATTTCTAAGTAAAGGCCTAAACCAATACCCGGATATTAAGCTGGATGATTTAGACTGGGTCTTTAGCGTAGATCCAAACAAAGGCCTGGCCTCATCTACAACAAACGCAACCGAAATAAATAATTCAGGCTCACTGGTTGAGAATAATGTTGATGCTCCTCAAATAAAATATTATGAAATATCCAATATAAATGCGCATATAGAACCTTTCGACGGTAACTATAGAGAAGCCATTGCAATGGTAAATAGTTTCGCGGAGACGTTGAACGGTTTTGATTCAGCCTATGATGTGCGTATCCAGTCATTTCCGCTGGATATTAGTTCTACGGCGACATTACAGGGTGATGCGGAGTCAGTTGGTAAAGCCGCGTTATTTACCTTGCGCGCAGTGATAGGGGTCAACTGATGGAAAAGAACACAACTGACTGGAGCGTTATCAAGCTATCGATAATTACCTTTGCTATCTGTTTAGTAGTAGGTAGTTCATTAATTTATTCAAGCTATTACTTTTCGAATAAATTAGAATTGGAGTTGAACCAAAACAAAAGCCTTTTTCAGTCTGTCAGCCGGCGCTACCTTGATGTAGATCAAGAAGAAAAATTATTGCAAGAGTACTTTCCTCAATTTGTAGCACTATATAATCGTGGCATTATAGGACGTGAAAAAAGGTTAAACTGGATTGAAGCATTACGTCAGTCCGGCGAAAAAATAAACCTTCCCTCGCTAAGATATTCAATCAATTCACAGGAAGAATTTGTTCCTGAATTTCCAATAAACTATGCCGGTTATGCTATCTATAGCAGCTCCATGCAGCTTAATCTTGGATTATTGCATGAAGGTGATTTGTTCGAACTGTTTAGTTTTATAGATAAAAATGCAGAAGGTTTTTATACGGTTTCTGAATGCTCTTTGAGCAGGGCTGGTAGTGAAATTGTTTTCGATAAAAAGGTCGCCAATATTTCAGCTGCGTGTCAATTGGAATGGATGACGCTTGATCTTCCCGGTGGTTACAGGATTCAAATATGATTAAATTGTTTAGCCATTATAGAAATCTGTTATTGATTTTTATTGTGTCAGTCTTAACCGTACCGGTTCATGCTGACAGTTTTGGTAGATTATTTACCACACCGAGCGAAAGAAAAGAACTTGATAGAATCAGGTTAATTAAAGATAAAAAACCAAGACAAGTTGAGACAATGCAAGCTGAAGATTTTCTTGAGCCAACTGAAATAAAAAAAGAAATAGTAATTCGAGACGCTATTAGACTAAAAGGCATTGTTCATCGTAGCGATGGAAAAAATTCGGCGTGGATAAATGAAGCAAACACCTTTGAAGGTAATCTTGAATCACAGTTTATTCAGGTGCCGAACAACAACATAACCTTTGATCAAGCGACGGTAATTATGCCAGATGATAGTACCAGTGTTGATTTGAAAGTCGGCGAGGTTTTTGTTCCTCCTCCTTTAGAGAGAGATATGGTTGAGTCAGAAACCGAATAGGAGGCAAAGATAAGCCCCGGTTTATCTCGTGCATCATGAGTTATAAGTCTTATAACAAGTCTCAACAGCAAGGCGCAGTGCTTTTAATCTTTGCCTTAATATTATTAATTGGCAGCACCTATTCTTTAATAAAAAAATTAAACACTGAAACAAATTACTACCTGCGTCAATCCAAAGAAACACAGCAATCTTTAAGGCTAGCCAAGCAAGCACTAATCGGATACGCGGTTACTTACCCTGATGCAGTGAATTCTGATTTTGGTCCTGGATATTTGCCTTGCCCTGATAGAGATAATGATGGTGACACAGATGCCGGCCAATGTTCGTCGGGAAGCAATACCACAATAGGTCGTTTTCCATTTGAAACGCTGGAAATGTCAGAATTAAGAGATGGAAGTGGGGCAAGGTTGTGGTATGCATTATCAGATAATTTTAGAAACAATCCAAAATTAGAGCCATTAAATAGTGAAACAGAGGGGCAACTGACTGTCGATGGCAACAGTGACATTGTCGCTGTTGTTATCGCGCCGGGCGCTCCAATAGGAAATCAAAACAGGGACCCGGCCGATACAAATATTCTGACCGAAATTGCCAACTATCTTGAAACTGAAAATAATGATTTGGATCTCGATTTTATTTCAATCGACCCGAGTACTATTGATTTTACTGATTTTAATGACCGGGTGATTGCTATCA
>JBFIJV010000102.1:0-5338 GCA_041600575.1 Gammaproteobacteria bacterium
GGACTTGGTATAGGCGCAGTTATCTATATGTTTTGCGGTTGGTTTTCTGACGTTATTGGTGAGAGCCTCGCAGGAAACTATAACAAACAGGTTGATATCAGTTTTCGTTGGGGAATGAGTTGGTTCATTTTCTCTGAAGTCATGTTTTTCGCAGCATTCTTCGGAGCCTTATTCTATATCCGTGTTTTGTCCGTGCCTTGGCTCGGAGGCGAGGGCGCAGGATTTCCAACCAATCAGTTTCTATGGCCTGAGTTTGAAGCCGTTTGGCCATTATTGACCACGCCAGATATGACTTTGGCCGGAGTCGATTCAAAGTTTTTGGCCATTAAAGACGTTATACCAGCCTTCGATGTGCCTTTGTGGAATACCATAATTCTGCTTACCAGTGGTGCAACGGTTACGTTTGCACATTGGGCATTACAGAAGGGTAATCGTAAAGGATTGTGCTGGTGGTTAGCTGCAACAGTTTTTCTGGGTTTTCTGTTTGTTTTTTTTCAGGCTGAAGAATATGCCCATGCCTATCATGAACTGGATCTAACGATGAATTCGGGCGTTTATGGATCCACCTTTTTCATGCTGACCGGGTTCCATGGGTTCCATGTGACCATGGGTGCCACTATGTTGCTGGTTATACTGATAAGATCGATGAAGGGCCATTTTTCAGCGCATGATCATTTTGCTTTTGAGGGCGTTGCCTGGTACTGGCATTTTGTTGACGTGGTCTGGTTAGGATTATTTATCTTTGTTTACTGGATTTAGATAAATTTAAATGCAATAAAAAAGGCGCTGCAGTTGCAGCGCCTTTTCTGTTTATGAGTCTTGATTATTGTCCTATGCCATGTGGTTGAATCCAGCCGAACTTAAAACCAACAATTAATGAAAGAAACAGAATAATTGATAGTGTTACCCGAAAAGTAAGCGAGGTTACCAATCGGTTTGATTTAGAGTCATCGTTGATTAGAAAATATATTCCTGATGCCAGTGATAATGCGATCATTACAAAAACGATAGCGATGAATACTTTAAACAAAATTGCGGCACTCATTGAATATAACCTCAACAATAGAATCTAATGAATAGAGTATAACCAGCATATAATCGTCTGTATCATTAAAAATGAAATTAATTATCGGGAAACGATATTTCTGTCCAGGGCTATTTACCAGTTTTATTGCGCTGTTGTTTTTTTGTTTGTTTGTTTTCCTGGGTTTCTGGCAATTGGATCGAGCAGAACAAAAAAGAGTCTTGTTTGCAGATTTTGAAAAAAGACAATCAAGCCCGGTGCTTAAGCTTGATTACACTAATATAAGCCAGTTTGAAAAAGAAGATTTGCTGTGGCGACCGATTGAAGCCAATGGCGAGTTTCTGGAACAGTATCAAATCTTATTAGATAACCAGGTAGAACAGGGTCAAGCGGGTTATTTTGTCTATACCCCGTTTAAGCTGGAACAAAGTAATTCTGTTGTTTTAATAAATCGTGGTTGGGTATCTACTACAAACGATCGGCAAAGCAGCCCTGAATTAATTAATACCAGCGGCCCTGTAGCTATTACTGGTGTTATAAAAGGCGAACCTAAAACAGGAATGTTATTAAAAGATTCGATGCCTGAAAAAGTAACAGATAATGTTTACCGTGTTCAAAAAATAAATTTAAAAGAATTACAGGACTTAACCAGGACAAAGCTTGCGCCTTATATAATCAGGCTGTCGCCAGGCTCGAAATACGGATATCGTCGTGAATGGCAACCGCCGGGGTCAGGCGTAAGCTTGCATATGGGCTATGCTTTTCAATGGTTCGCATTCGCGGCAGTGCTATTGGTTATTTATTTGGCGTTAAATATAAAGAAAACAATACGAGACGAAAGAGATGAGTGAAGAAATTAAAAACAATAAAAACAAGATAATATTAATACTTGTCATTGTAGCGTTTTTGAGCCCGGTCGTTTTGTCCTGGGTTATTTTTAATTATACCGATATCGTTGAAAACCGGGGAACATCGAATCACGGTGATCTTATAACCCCGCCAAGACCGATGGAAGATTTGGCTATGATCGATCCGATAAATGCGGATAGAAAAGAAAGCTTACATGGTAAATGGAGCATGGTTTATGTGGCTGAGACGTGTGACGATGTGTGTATGAAAAATGTTTATCGCATGCGACAAATTCATATCATGATGGATAAACATTCTCTGCGCGTACAGAAGGTGTTATTTCTTACCGCGCAACAAGCGAGTGAGTTATCCAGCAAGCTTGTCGATTTTGCGGGGCAGCAGGTGATCAATACAGACTTGATAAATACAGGTGCATTACTTGAAACGTTTCGTCTATTGAGCTCAGATGATCCATTAACGCAACATCGAATTTATATCGTCGATCCTCTAGGTAATTTGATGATGAAATTTGAACCGGATGCTAACCCGAGAGACATAATGACGGATCTTAAAAAATTATTAAGGGCTTCACGCATTGGTTAAGTTGTAATTGTTATGAGATTAAATTCTACACTGTTAAACATTACTCGCGCTGCTTGTGCCTTAGCGCTGGTCGTTATTGTGCTTGGTGCATATGTACGCTTATCGGATGCCGGATTAGGTTGTCCCGATTGGCCCGGCTGCTATGGAAAACTATTAGTGCCCGATAGCGCTGACCAAACGCATCAAGCTAATATTGCTTATCCTGAGCGCCCACTTGAACATGCCAAGGCATGGAAAGAAATGGCGCATCGATACGTCGCTACAGCGCTGGGCTTTTTGATTTTAATAATGGCCGCTATAAGCTGGACCGACAAACAGTTCATAAATATGCGTGTTTTTGCCGGGGTTTTGTTATGCCTTGTCATTTTTCAGGGCATGTTGGGAATGTGGACAGTCACTTTATTACTTAAGCCCGTAATCGTTATGTCACATCTGTTGGGCGGCTTAACAATTCTTTCTTTGCTTTGCTGGACTACGCTCAGGCAACAATCGAGCCAGGGTATTTTGATAAGCGCGGGTAACAGAAAGCTACTCCCTTTTGTGGTAACGGGAATTATTGTCCTCGGTTTGCAGATCTCACTCGGCGGCTGGACCAGTTCCAATTATGCAGCGCTTGCTTGTCCTGACTTTCCGACTTGTCAGGGCGTCTGGTGGCCAAAAATGGATTTTAATGAGGGATTTATACTCTGGAGAGGCTTGGGTATTGATTATGAAGGTGGTGTTTTACATGGTAGCGCGAGAACCGCTATCCATATGGCACACCGCATCGGCGCGGTTATCGCCTTTATCACGCTATTGACGATTGCGCTACGCGCTATCCAGACCGGTATGCGAAAACTCAAGATTGCTGGCTCGATAACCTTGATACTATTGCTGATACAGGTTTCTCTGGGTATCGCCAATATCAAGCTAAACCTGCCGTTGTCAGTAGCGGTGGCGCACAATGGGGTAGCTGCGTTATTATTACTCTCTTTGGTAATATTGTTGCACCATTGTTTACCAGAAAAACAATAATAATCAGGAGTTTCCCGTTGGAAAATCAATCAATAACCGACACGTCTGCTGTAGCATGGCAGGATTACCTCGCTCTTTGTAAGCTGAAGGTAGTGTCGCTTATCGTATTTACTGCGGTGGTAGGCATGTTTTTGGCGACACCAACAATGGTGCCTTGGGATGTGCTGATCTACGGCACCATTGGCATTGGTCTGGCAGCATGTTCTGCCGCAGCAATAAACCATGTTGTCGATCATCGTATAGATTCGATCATGGCTCGAACCAATCGACGGCCTTTGCCCAAGGGTAAAGTCAGCTTATTGAATGCTGTAATTTTCGCCTGGTTTTTAGGCACTGTCTCTATGGGTGTGCTGGCTTTTCTGGTGAATCCGCTGACTGCCGGTCTTACTGCGCTTTCGCTGATTGGTTATGGCTTTATCTATTCCATGTATCTGAAACGGGCAACGCCACAAAATATCGTGATTGGTGGTGCCGCGGGTGCCGCTCCACCAGTATTAGGCTGGACTGCCGTTACTGGCACGCTTGATCCGAATTCATTATTACTGTTCCTGATAATCTTTGCCTGGACCCCGCCGCATTTCTGGGCGTTGGCGATCTATCGTCGTGAAGATTATGCAGCCGTGAATATTCCGATGTTGCCCGTAACGCATGGGGTTGAGTTCACCCGGTTACATATTCTGCTCTATACCATCGTGCTATTTATTGTGTCATTACTGCCGTATTTGGTTGGAATGTCCGGGTTTTTCTATCTGGTCGGCGCGGTGATGTTGGGCGGTGGTTTTCTCTACTATGCAATACGGATGCAGTTTGATCATAAAGATAGTTTGGCCATGAAAACGTTCTCGTTTTCTATCATCTATTTGATGCTCATGTTCGCCTTCTTGTTGATCGACCATTATATTCCGTTACTTGCCAGCGTTCTCTAGGCGTTAGCCCTGCCCTGACTGCGTCTTCAGGGGTTATTTCATCGTTGAACAAATGAACTGTGAAATCAATTTCTGGTCACAGAGTTATTCTCAGGAGAAATAATATGCAACGTAGACAGTTTTTACTGCAAGCAGGAAGCATCGCCGGTGTGTTTATGACCATGGGCCCAAGTGTCTTTGCTCATACGGTTAACAATAAAATTGATCTGACTCCGCTCAAAAAAGATCACAAAGAGTGGCGCGGCCTGGTTACAGACCAGGAATATAATATCTTATTTGAAGAAGGTACTGAGCCACCACGATCAAGCCCGTTAAATCATGTAAAAGAAGACGGCACGTTTATCTGCGCCGCCTGTTTTTTGCCGCTATTTGAATTTGATAAAAAATATGAGAGTGGCACAGGTTGGCCAAGTTTCTATGAACCAATTGCAGGACGGGTGGAGACCAAATTGGATCTTTCGCTTATCTGGCCACGCACGGAATATCATTGTATTCGTTGTGGCGGTCATCAGGGCCATGTATTTGATGATGGACCACAGCCAACCGGATTACGTTATTGTAATAATGGTTTAGCGCTCAAATTTATTCCCGATGATAAACCACTTCCCGAGCTAAGAGGTTAAGCATGTCACGATTTATTCTTGCTATATTGTTATATAGCACTTCAATAGCTGCGTTTGCTGAAAATGATGTTGCTATATTTGCAGGTGGTTGTTTCTGGTGTATGGAAGGGCCCTTCGACAAATTAGATGGCGTCATTAGTACAATCTCAGGTTACACTGGCGGGCATACTGAAAACCCGACCTACGAACAAACCTCTTCTGGTAGAACCGGCCATTATGAAGCTGTACAGATCGAATATGATCCTGCGAAAGTGAGTTATCAAAAATTGCTCGATGTCTATTGGAAGAATGTTGATCCC
>JBFIJV010000103.1:0-5211 GCA_041600575.1 Gammaproteobacteria bacterium
CCGGTATTTCGCTGGGGATTGTTAAGTATTGTTACAATTATTATTGCAGGTTTGATTATCAGTCTACCAAATATAAAGCATTCATTATTTGAAGCAGCACAGTTAAATGCACTAGAGCTGGAAGCTAATGATTCGGTCAATAAGGATAATGCTGAGGCAGCGGACATGAGTAATGCATCGTTAATGATAGCGGACGAAATGCATCAAGAGGCCATTAAGGAAGTAGTTCAGGCTGAGAAATCAGTTAATGTTGAGGTAAACGTCGTTAAAGAAGAACCGACACTAATAATGGATGATAAAACATCAGGCAATGACATTATCATTGCTGAAGTAGAAATTATTCCGGATGAGGTTATCCCACGTCCAGATCCTTCTGAACTGGAAACCCCCGAATGGCAGAAAACAAATCAAGCCGTATTACTTTATTCTGATACACGGGCGAAAACTGCCAATAATTATCAAAATGAGAAGGTAAACACAGAGATCGAAGTTGATAATAGTGGTTTACTCGAAATTGCTGATTTGAATGTGTCTGTAAGCAGACATGATGCTGATGAAATGGCATTATTGAAACAATTAACGTTATTGCCCGCAGAGACTGCCATTAACGATGAAACATTGACTGGTGAGTTTACTTGTAAACTTTGTAGTTCGATAATTTACCGACCAGTAATAGATGATAAAAAGCTATGAAAATTAGATACTATCAATTGATATATAAAGCGATAATTTATGTGATCATAAATATTGAATTTGGGGGCTACAATTGTAATGTTTAAAAAAACCACCCTGTTTATTCTGATGCTGTCTGTTACAGCATGTGCACAGATAGAGCCGACTCCGTTTGAGCCGTCTTCAGGCCACCTTGCCAAAGAAGAGGCGCCACCGATAGATGCCAGTATCCCGAAACTGGTCGAACAAGCGCCACTCTTGCCAGAACCGACACCTGCAGCGCCGGTTGAACGTTATACGGTTGTTGTCAATGAAGTGCCGGTGAAAGAATTACTCTTTGCCCTGGCGCGTGATGCCAAGGTCAATGTCGATATCCATCCTGAAATATCCGGCGTTGTTACTATCAATGCAGTTGAACAAACCCTGCCACAGATTCTGAAACGTATCGGCCGACAAGTGGACATGCGTTATGTGTATGACGGCGATAATCTGATTATTTCCAAAGACACGCCATTTTTAAGAACGTATACAGTTGATTATGTAAATCTGTCTCGAGATACGAGCAGCACTAGTACTGTCTCAACCCAAATTTCTTCAACTACCGGTGGTGATGCAGAATCTAGTGGTGGCGGTGGCAATAATTCTACAACAGATGTTGAAACCGAATCTAATCATCATTTCTGGGCCCGACTGGTATCTAATATCTCTGCTCTGATAGGAGAAGAGGCAAGCAGTGCCGGATCAGGTGGTGAAGTGAAAGGAACGGACAATGTTATTCCCAATCCAGAATCGGGCATCCTAACGGTCAAGGCGACTGCTTTACAGCATGAGCAAGTACAAGAATTTATTGATCAAGTATTGGTCAGTGCACAACGCCAGGTCTTAATCCAGATAACCATTGTTGAAGTAACACTCAATGAAAGATACCGGGCGGGCATAGACTGGAATGCATTAAGCACGGGTGCATTTAATATAGCGTCGGTAACAGCAGCAGGAATTCCAGCATTTTCTACGGCTGCTCTTAGCTCATTCGTGATTCGTACGGACGACAGTGATGGTAGGCCAGATAATATTAACGCGACAGTAACCTTGCTGGATGAATTTGGTGATACAAATATACTTTCAAGTCCCCAAATCATGGCGCTAAATAATCAAACAGCCTTACTTAAAGTAGTTGAAAACAGGGTTTACTTTGAAGTCGATTCGGAAACTACGCCAGGCACGCTTGGAGGCGCAGCAGTTGTCACGGTTGATACCACAGCTAAAACGGTACCTGTTGGGATTGTCATGACAGTAACGCCACAGATAGATTCCAGTGGGTCTATCATCTTAGTTGTCAGGCCAACAATTTCGAGGTTCGTTGGTAATGTAAATGATCCTAATCCCCAATTAACAGTGGATAATCCGGTGCCACAAATTGCTGTGAGAGAAATGGAGTCTGTTTTAAGGATGACGGACGGACAAATTGGTGTCCTCGGCGGACTGATGTCAAATGAAACTAAAGATAATGACGCCGGTCTTCCCGGCGTAAAAGATGCTGGTTTCTTTGGTAATTTATTTAAAACAACTTCTGCCGAATACACTAAAACGGAGTTGGTTATTTTTATAAAGCCGATAATAATTTCGAACCCAAGCATAGATAGTGATCTTGAGCAGTATAAAAAATATTTAACTAATGAGAATCAGTCAATGACTAGCACAACTCAGGGAGACGATGCCTTGTGAGTCTGTTGATGGATGCCTTGAAAAAGGCAGAAGAAGAAAAAAAGAAAGCAGCAAAGCGACTGGAACAGGTCGATAATAATGCTGGTGCTGATGAATCGGAAAACGCTGATTCTGAGCAACAATTCAACATCAGCGGTGAATACGCGAGACCCGAACGACTAACGGACACAATGAAATTATCGCTAGAGCCTATTGATGAGAGAAGCGATCAAAAAGCCCCCCCTCAAAATGAAACCACTAAAGTCGAGACCAAAGAGCCTGAGGCGTCGAAAGAAGAACAGCAATTAGAAGAAGAGAAAACCAGTGAAATATCAATGGAAGATATCAGTTTCTCTGAAGATATGACGGTGGAAAACCCGGTTGCAGAAGAAGCCTTCGAGCAAACTCAGGAAGCGATCGACCTGAGTGACACGACGATTATCGAAAACTTGAGCACCGAAGATGCGCCAGCTTCGTTTGATGACACTTTTCATGGTGTGTTATTTAACAAGGAAGATGAGGATGCCGATGTTTATGAAGAGACGCTTCCCGGTGTCCCCGCAGATCAACTTGTAAAAGACATGGGTGGCGGGAAATATCAACCGACACCCGTAGCAGCACAAACTGTTTTTTCAGCCGGTCGGGCCAAGAAAAAAAGTCGGTCTAATTGGGGCATATTTTTTGTGTTAGCTATTTTGGCCTTTGGTTCTTTTGGCGTTTTTTATTATTTTACTATCACACCTGTGGCCAGAAAGCTGCCTTCTCCAATTGTAGCCAGAGGTATTGAGTCATCCCCGGTACCAAGCCCAGCATTATCTCAACTGAAAGAACCCGACGTCATAAGCGGCACCATTATTAGTGAACAAGCAGACGCTACTGCCGTTGAAAACAACGAACAAGATGTGCTTGATGAAGAAACTGCTTCGACCCCGCAAGACGATTCAGTCGTTATGGCTGAGAAAGAAATAAAATTAAATGAAGAAGCTGTTGAGCCGGAAAAAACAGTTGTTGAAAGTGTTCCTGCTGAAACCATAGTTGAAGCAGCAAAATCGGACACTAAACAAGTAACAAAAATGGTAGAAACGCCTGAAGCGGCTGTTATTGAAGATGAACAAGTAGCGCCACAAGCTGATGTCGTTGACGCCGAACCATCCAGACCAATGGTTCCTGCAAATTCTGAACTGATGGAAATCAGTAAAAATAAAACACCATTAAAACAAAATGCCATGATCAGCGAGGCATTCAAGGCCTATCAAGCCGGAGAGTTTGAATCGGCAGAAAAATTATATCAAAACGCATTACGGGATGATCCAGAAAATCGTGACATTCATCTTGGTCTGGCGGCAACAGCTATTAACCGGGGTGACAGGGAATCAGCTTACAGACATTATTTGAAAATACTGGATCTGAATCCTGACGATGCACTTGCATTAAGTTCATTGATCGCTTTATCGAATAACTCTGATCCAGTTAAAGATGAAAGTATTATAAAAACGCTTATACATAAAGAAGGCAATTTGCCTTATCTGTATTTTGCTCTGGGTAATATTTACGCTAAACAGTTACGCTGGTCGGATGCACAGGAGGCCTTTTTTAATGCTTATCGTCTTGATTCCACAAATCCTGATTACGTCCTGAATCTTGCTGTGAGTCTGGATAATATTGGTCAGTACGCCACGGCGCTGGATTTTTATAATGTTGCTGTTGAGTTGGCTCAATATACAGTTGCCGGTTTTGATGTGTCATCAGTAAACGACCGCATTCAAGTACTCAATAAAGTTGTAGAAAAAATACTGTGACCGGCTCACATAAAAAACACCTTCGGTTGGGGGAAGTTCTTGTCTCAAGAGGTGTGACAACGCCTGATCAGGTTAATATTGCCTTAACGGAACAAAAAAAGAGCAAAGAACATCTAGGTAAAATCATGGTTCGCCTTGGTTTTGCAACCGAATCAATTATTCGTGATGTTATCGGCGGTGTTATTGGACAAGAAAGTGTCGATCTGTCTAATGCGGTTGCTGATGGTGATGCAGTTGGTTTGATTCCGAAGGAGATGGCCAGACGTCTTCGCGTGCTCCCTTTAACGTATGACAGTAATCGCAGGATTTTATCTCTCGCGATGGCTGACACGTTTAATGTTGTCGCATTGGATCAAATCAATACGCACCTTGGTGGCAATGCCGAGGTTATTCCAATCCTGGCTGGTGAAGCTGAAATAGAAAAGGCTATTGATAAATTTTATGGTTTCGAATTGTCGGTTGATGGCATCCTGCACGAAATTGAAACAGGTGAGATCGACTATCAAAGTCTTGATGCTGAATCAGCTGAATATAGCCAGCCGGTTGTAAGATTGGTTAATGCTTTACTTGCTGATGCCGTAAAACGTAATGCGTCGGATATTCACTTTGAACCTGAAGAAGGCTTCTTGCGATTTCGCTATCGTATCGATGGTGTGCTAAAGCAGATAAGAAGTTTACATAAAAACTATTGGTCAGCTATTGCTGTTCGGGTGAAGGTAATGTCGGGAATGGATATTGCTGAAACACGTGCGCCACAAGATGGCAGAATCTCGTTATCTTTATCTGGCAGAAAAGTGGATTTTCGTGTTTCCACTTTGCCTACGGTGCATGGTGAAAATATTGTGCTTCGTGTTTTGGACAGACAAAAAGGCATCGTTTCTTTTGATCAATTAGGCTTGAAAGAAGATGCACAAAATACGCTTAAATTAATGGTTGCCAGACCCGAAGGCATTATTCTGGTCACTGGCCCTACCGGTAGTGGTAAAACAACAACGCTTTATTCAATTCTGAGTTATTTAAATACTGAGTCAGTGAA
>JBFIJV010000104.1:0-5079 GCA_041600575.1 Gammaproteobacteria bacterium
ACAATAACCATATTGCTCGACATTACTTTTCACTTTGTTAATAAAGGCGTCCTGATTAAATTCAACTTCGGGGAATAAAATCACCACGGGAATATCATGTTCTGAGTCTGACGCTAGTCCGCCTGCTGCTGCAATCCAGCCCGCATGGCGTCCCATTACTTCGAGGACAAACACTTTGGTAGACGTCTTCGCCATGGAACAAACATCAAATGAAGCCTCTCGTGTAGAGGTTGCAATATATTTTGCTACTGACCCAAATCCCGGGCAGACATCAGTAATGGGCAAATCATTATCAACTGTTTTTGGCACATGGATCGCCTGAATCGGAAACCCCATTTTTTCGGATATTTGAGAAACTTTATGGCAAGTGTCCGCAGAGTCACCACCACCGTTATAGAAGAAATAAGCAATATTATGGGCTTTGAAGACTTCGATAAGGCGTTCATATTGCGCCTTGTTTTCTTCCAGTCCTTTTAATTTATAACGACAGGAGCCAAATGCACCAGACGGCGTATATCTCAAACCTGCGATATCAGCGATCGACTCCTGGCTGGTGTCGATCAAGTCCTCAGTCAAGGCGCCAATAATACCATTGCGTCCAGCATAAATATTCGCGATTTTGTCTGGATATTGTCTTGCGGTTTCAATAACACCACATGCGCTGGCATTAATAACTGCGGTAACACCGCCAGACTGTGCATAGAAAGCATTCTTGGCCGCTGCCATAAAGTATCACTCCTGAAATATGAATTAATTATGAAACTGAACTGTATAAGTTCGGGTCTATATTAGTTATGTTAAACTGCGGACATAAAGCAAACAAATCATAATGTGTTACACGGGTTTCTACATAAAGAATTTTAAATGAATTTACACACATACATTCAACATGGAAGCAGAAAGGCATTTATTGTTTTTCTTGGCTTATTGCCTTTTTTGGTAGTCGCAGCTGACTTGCCAGATTTTGGTGATTCTGCAGGAAGCATTGTTTCGCCGGAATATGAACGACGGCTCGGCAAGATGTTTTTAAATCAGATACGTCATTACACTCAAATAAACAAAGACCCCGAAGTTGAATCCTATATTCAATCATTAGGCAATCAACTGGCATCTTATAGTGATGATAATGAACAGCCTTTCACTTTTTTTGTTGTTAACAACCCGGGCATTAATGCCTTCGCCGGTCCCGGCGGCATGATCGGAATGAACAGCGGCGTTATTCTGAATTCTGAAAACGAAAGTGAATTGGCTGCCGTAATGGCCCATGAAATTTCACACGTTACCCAGCGACATCTTGCGCGTCAGTTCGAAGAAGCAAGTAAATATAGCTTGATTAATGCAGCGGCATTGATCGGTGCCGTCCTGATCGGTATGCAAAACCCGGAAGCAGGCGCTGCTGCGATAAGTACAATTGGTGGTTTGTCTGCACAAAACCAGGCCAATTTTACGCGCGCCAATGAACAAGAGGCTGATCGTATCGGCATGCAGTTGCTGGTTCGTGCCGGCTTTAACCCCCGGAGCATGCCGGCATTTTTTGAGAAACTACAACAGTTGTCCAGATATTCACAAAGTGCTGCGCCAGAATTTATTCGTACACACCCGTTAACAACATCTCGAATAGCAGATTCACGCGCACGCGCGGAAGAATTTCCTATGAGCGAATTTACCAATACCCACTCTTATGAATTGATTAAACATAAGCTGTTCGTAAAATCATCAAAGACACCTAAAGAAGCGTCTAAATATTTACTTGATCAGTTAAATGCAAACAATCTTACTGAGAAAGAGAAGCTGCCGATTCGTTATGGTCTGGCATACGCCTATATTGATAACCGGGAGTTTCCTCGTGCCGAGCAACAACTCGAACATCTACTCAGAGATAATCCGGACGATATTGCTTATTTATTGTTGGCCGCAAAACTTCAAACTGCACAATCAAATTATAATGCTGCGTTTGATGTTTTCAAAAAAGCCTATGGGCTTTATCCGGATTATCGACCCGTCGTGATTGCATATAGCAGAGCATTACTTGATGTGCGTAAAGGCAAAGAAGCGAGAAATGTCTTGAAAAACTATGAACGTCATCATCAACATGACCTGGATACCTATACTTTGCTTGGACAAGCAGAAGCCATGCTTGGGAATGAGGTTGAAACGGCAATCCTGCAATCAGAATATTATTTTCTTGCGGGGTCAACAAAACTTGCTCTCGATAAACTTACATTCATAAAGCAGCAATATCAGATTGATTACTATCAGGAACAACGTGTTAACGCGCGCATGACTGAACTCGAATATGAACTTGAACTCGAAAACAACCTCAACTTATAAACGTAGAGAATCAATATAAATGTTACGCAGAGATGTCTTCAAAGTTATAACGTCCGGCTCAATACTCTTGTTCACGGGCTTGTTAAAACCAATAACAGCCTTTGCCAAATGGAATAAGGCAGCCTTTACCGCGGCAGATTTTGATGAAGCTGTTACTGCTTATTTTCCCGGACATAAAATACAAGCGTCAGATCAAATTACTATCGGCGTACATCCAGTTGTAGAAAACGGTGCCGTCGTACCAGTCAAGATTAATTCTGATATACCAAATATTGAATCTATAACTATATTTGTAGACAAAAACCCGAACCCGTTAATTGCAAATTTTGATCTTTCTCCCGGCTGTATCGGTTTTATCTCTACCCGAATAAAAGTACAACAACCTTCAAATATTGTTGCCATTGTTAAAAGTGACATGGGTGTATTTAGCAAAAGCACTTTTATAGAAGTACATGAAGGAGGATGTGGTTAAACTCATGGCTTCAAGCATACGCTTAAAAACCCGTACCAATAATGGCGTTACAACAGTACGTGCCATTATTCGTCATCCGATGGAAACCGGCTTTAGAGTTGATAATGAAACTGCCGAGATCGTACCGGCGCATTATATCAACCAAGTTATTGTTAAACATAAGGACGTTTTGATTATGTCTTGTGACTGGAGCCGCGCGATTTCAAAAAATCCATACCTGTCGTTTATGTTTAAAGGCGCTGAAATTGGCGACAAACTCGAGCTTATTTGGCATGACAACAAAAACAACACTGATTCAATTGAAACACTGATAGAATAATTCGTTCCCAAAATCAACACCGTTTAAATTCAATGCGCGCGATAATAATATTTTGCTTGTTCGTTGTGCTTACGTTCTTCGTTGGCGCAGTCCTGGCTTACCCGCTAAAACTATTGCTTGATCCAGTGTTTGGTCTTGCCTTTCGTAAATACCTGACCTATGCCACGTTAATAAGTGGCCTGTTTATAAGCGGCATTTATCTGCAGATGTACAGTCTGCTTTCGTTCAAGGCATTTGGCTATAGCAAAAAGCCGCATGTATTTTTAAAAAATCTGTTAAATGGTTTTGTCTATGGTCTGACCATCATGCTGATAATCGAGCTACTATTATTTCTGCTGGGTGTTCATGTACTGGATACTAACCGCAGCATAACCATACAATCGTTCTCCTTACTCTTAATCAAAGCAATAACGGCTGGTTTATTAATTGCTTTAATAGAAGAGTCTATCTTTCGAGGCGCTTTATTTTCCGGATTGTATAAACAAACAGGCGCAGTAATAACTGTTTTCTTTTCCAGCCTGGTTTATGCGACGGTTCATTTTATTCGTTATCGCGACTTGCCGCCCGAGACTGATATCGGCTGGTTTACTGGTATAAGCATGATGCCTGATGCGTTTCGGCGTTTTTTTGAGTGGTCCATTACAGATTATTATCTGACGCTATTCATCTTTGGCGTCTTGCTCGGCTTACTAAGATTAAAGCATCGCAACATTGCGGCCTGCGTCGGTGTTCATGCCGGTATTGTAATGCTGATTAAAATCGGAGATTACTTTACCAATCGTACTCATAACAGCAATTATGATTATCTCGTCAGTCAATATAATTCGACGTTCGGATGGATTAGCTTTACTGTTATTTTAATGTTTACGATTTTTTATTTTGCAAAGCTTCAATCCGTAAAACACACTAAAGCGAACAACTAAATTTGCTTTGTTCACTGTAATTGTTTTGGAAATAACATCTAATCTTTTGGCACCCGATTAGAAGCAATTAATTCAGACAGGCATAGTCCGTACAAACCTACAGCATCTTTAGGTTGAATCGTCTCATCCTTATTCTGTGCGAGTAATCCAGCAGCAAGGATAGCGGCAACAATATGATCTTCGTTCATCAGAAGTTTCCTCTTTTTTTAGTGAATGACTAACAATAAACTGAAGCTATATTATAAACATAATGCGTTCTTTTTTTCATTAACCCGGACGTTATCCAGATAGCCATTAAATTACTTTATGACATCGGGATGAAATAAAACCTCGCCGTTTACCTTGAAATTTCGAATTAACGCCTGACCTTCTTCACCTCTGATAAAGCCAGAGTATTTTCTAGCCAGATCTATTTTAGTATGTGGGTGCTTGGCCGGATTTATCATTATCACATGGTATGGATTAAACAGCGCTGCATCGTTTTCAAACACAACCCTTAACTTCATCTTATCTTTATAAGCCAGATAAGTGCCCCTGTCTGTCAATGTATAGGCTTCTTTATCATCTGCGATACGTAATACAACACCCATGCCTTGACCAACGGCCAGATACCAGTCACCAACAGGCTCACTACCCATCATGCGCCACAGGCTCTTTTCTTTTTTATGTGTGCCTGAATCATCGCCACGAGAAACAAAGATACTTTTCGCTTCCAGTAATTTTGTCATTGCTTGATTAATATTTTTTGCCTGTTTAATACCTGCAGGATCGTCAGCGGGACCAACAATGACAAAATCATTATGCATGACAGGCTCGCGCTCTATGCCTGAGCCATCTGCCACAAATTTTTTCTCCGCTTCAGGGGCATGCACAAATATGAGATCAACATCACCATTCTTGCCCAAGCGTATCGCTTTCCCGGTTCCCACCGAGATTACATCCAGCTTGATACCATATTTTTCTTCGAAAGGCGGGTTTAAAATACCTAAGAGGCCTGAATTTTCAGTGCTCGTCGTTGTCGCCATCTTAAGTCT
>JBFIJV010000105.1:0-5027 GCA_041600575.1 Gammaproteobacteria bacterium
ACAGCAGACACCGCAGGCGTTCCATTTGTAGCGGCATTAACTGAGACAGGCGCGGGAACAGGTGCGGTAACAGACTTTGCAGCAACTACAGCCAGCGCGGGGGCTAGTGATTGGTCAACGGCGGAGAATTGGAGTGATGGAATTGTACCCGTTGCGAGTGATGATGTGATTATTGCTAACTCAACACAGAATATCTCTTATGGATTAGATCAAAACACAATCGATCTAACGTCTATCAAAATCGAACACACTTACACAGGTAAGATCGGATTACCTTACAGTTCATTTTCCACATCTGTTAATGGTGGTGGAGAGCAGACGGGCTATGTTGAATATCGAGAATCATCTTTAAAGATCGGTTATACGACAGGTGATATAGGTGAGTTCTCAGGAACAGGATCGCCATCAGGATCGCAACGCATTAAACTAAACAATGATAAAGCCGGCACATCTGTTACCACTGTTCACAAGACAGCAAGCGCAGCAAGTGAGACAGGCTTTGCGGCAGTTAGATTGCTAGCTAGTAACTCAGGTGCAGACTATTACATCAGAGAAGCCAAAGGCGGCGTATCATTTGCGTTAAGCGAACCTAACGAGACTGCGACTATTGGTGATGTGTACGTTACGGCATCAGATGCAAGTTCAAAGGTCTTTATCGGATCGGGAACGACTCTAACCAACTACACTCAATCAGGCGGCACGAATTACTTAAACGCAGCCGCGACAGTTGCCTTAATCGAAGTGAATGGCGGAAATTTAACGACTGAGGGTGATTATACGATCACGACTTTGGAATTAAATGAGGGCACTGTTTATTGCAACAACATTAAGACCTCTGCCAACGCAATCACTACAGGCAATATCAACGGCGGCACATTAGATTCAAGCAAGAACAGTGAAGCACGAACATGGGCAACCATCAACCCTGATGGCGGGGATATAGTTGTTGATGATGCAGTAGTTAGTATCACGACATTAGATCAACCAGCAGGCTTAAAAACTATTTCTGTGAGCGTCTAATTTCTAATTTCAAGCGATTAAGTTTTTCTTTGATAAACCGTTCTTCTGATTGTGCTTGATGATAGTTGTCATTAGCCCTATCCACAGCCTCAGAACTAACATTACCTTCTCTATTTTTACGAGTATATAAATCCATCCACTTTTTACGGTTCTTGGATGTAATTTCTTTACGGGTTTCATAGAGTTTTTCCAACTTTTCAACACGCTCATTAGGTTGGGCGGAAACATTAAAAGCAAACAAGCAAATAAAAAGGGTGAGTATTTTCATGGTGCTATCCCTCGCAAAATTTAACCCTATAATCAGGAGCAGCAAATGTCAATTCTTTGCATAGAGCAATACCAAGAAATATCAGTAGATGGACAGTCAAGAGAAGCAGACATTCCAGGCGCACTTATCGCTGTTGAGAATGTCACCGCAAGCGGCACATCAGCACAGAGCGCAGCATTAAACACAAATACTAAATACGTTATTTTAACGTCCGATGTAGATGTTTATTGGTCAACAGGTTCAAACCCTACCGCCACTACATCAGATCGTTATTTAGTCAGTTTTACGCCTCGTGCGTTTACTGTTACGCCTGGTGACAAAATAGCGGTTATTACTAAGTAATGATTTCTAACTCTAAATCAATCGCTGCAAAAGGGGATAATGCCGGAACTCAATCGGCATTAGGTCTAGAGACTGCTTTAAATACGGGTAGAGATGGTCATGGCTATCTCACACATCCCGCGAATGACTCAGCCGATTACCAACGACTCGTCCCAGACCATGAAGGTATATGGCGTGGGGTGAAGCAAAACGCCTCCAGGCACTATGGGGCACGATTAGTAATCAATCTAATCCCATCAGCCGGAACAGGTTCAGCATCCCTCGCAGTATCATCAGCCAAAACCATGACACTAGCTGCGGGAACTTACACGTTCTCAATGGGTGCAGGAACAGGCACAGCAACTTTTTCAGGAACGGGCGGGGCAACGGGTACACTTACTGCTAACGCTACCAATAGAACAGCAGTTACCAAAACAATATCAGCCGGAACATTCATTGTCACCGCATCAGTTGCCACCTTAGTTGATTTACAGACCGAGGAAGGATCAAGTGCATCAGAATATGTTTCTATCGGAGTCTTATCCGCACCCTTCCCAAACAACACAGACGGTCAGAAATCCTTTTCGACAGAGAACGGTAATACGGTTACAGATAATGTAGTGACTGCGGGTGTAGGTGCAGCCATATCGCCTAGCGTATTGAAAGGTCTGATGATGGAAGGGGCGGCCACCAACCTGATAACGCAGCCGAGAGACATGACAAGCGCAGCGTGGACAAAAGTAAATGGTACAATAAATACATTAAACCAAACAGGTATTGATGGACAGCCTAACTCTGCAACCTATCTTGAAGACGATGACGCTACAAGCTATGAGTCAGCTACCCTCAATGTTACAGTAACAAGCGGTCAAACCAATACACTCTCATTCTTTATTAAAAAAGATACGGTAGGAAAGGCAACAAGGTTCTTTTCGGCAAGAATAGCATACACAGGAGGGACAACTACTAATCTAGATTTCTTTTTAGATACGGCTACTGGCGAAACTAATGACGATGTTCTTGTTGGTGCAGGCACTATTGATTCTTTTGGGGCAGTATTAGTGGGTGATTTCTGGCACTGTTACCTTGTAACAACTCAATCAGGCGGAAATACGAACGCAAATATTCAGATTTATCCAGCATCAGGAAAGACCACTCTCGATAATGCAGGTTATACAGTAGCGGCAACAGGTAGTGTTGTTATAGACGGGGTTACTTTTGTAACAAATACTTCATACCCAACATCACCCATACTAACAGGTGGAGCAACACGCCCATCTGATACTGAATACACGATAGACGGTGCGAATTGGACACCGATGGATGCGAATGGAAGTATCTCAGTGGAAGTTACGCCATTGTTTGATGTGGCATTGGCAGCATCACCCGGAATTATTAATGTTAATACCGCAGCGAATAACCTTCTTAGCTTTAGCACAACAGCAAAAATGATAAATCTGTTTGATAACGCCAACGCAGTTAGTTTTTCAAACGCATGGTCAGCACCAGGTCAAACGATAGGCATTAAAACTAACCACGACTCAAATACATTAAAGCAAGACTTAGCAGTTGATGGAGTAGGTGCGACTCAAGGTACTTATGACGGAAGCTACAACCCAACAGGCGATATCACGCTTGGTAAGTCATTAGCACTAGGTATGTGTCTTAAGAACCTATCATTGTACCGAAGGGCTAAAGGCACGACATGGACATTAAGCTAGTCTTAATCTGCCTAGTCTTAACGGGATGTAATAGCTACATTAAACCTACTCATTATAAGAACGACATGAAGGTCGTATGGGTGAGAACGGACGAGCCAGATAAGCTATGTCGGGAATGGTATCCGCAAGCAGGGGCAGACAAGATTCTAGGTTGCGCTTACATAAAAGATGATTGGTGTTGGGTCGCATCTGAGCAGATTCAATATGTCGATGACGAACACACAACTACTTTTGGACACGAAGCCGCGCATTGCTTCCTTGATAATTATCACGGATGACCATCATATTTTCGTCATACTAAACTTACTTGATAATAATTCCTATTGTAAGTCTTTGATTTTGGTCGGGATAATGAGATTTGAACTCATGACCTCTGCCTCCCGAAAGCATACACCTACCACAGACCCAATAAAAACAATAACTTACGAGTAAGATTTAAGCAGAATATGGCAGGAATGGGCAGTAATAGGCACAAATGAGCATACGGTTGTCATACTTTTGTCATACAAAAGACAGACTATCAGACGCTTCCCTAAGTGAGTCTGGCGAGAGGTGAGCATAGATCATAGTGGATGCTATATCTTCATGCCGCATTAGTTCTTGAAGGGTTTTGATCGGCGTACCGTTTTGGATATGCCAAGATGCGAAAGTATGTCTTAGATCGTGCGGTTTAAAGTCGAATATCTTTGCCTTATCACAGGCACTTTTAAAGCCTTTTTTAATCTCGCTAACCCTTTGCCCTCGATACATGAAAACATGGCTATTATCCTTCTTGTAGAGGCTCTCAAGGGCATGAATAGACCCCTTGTTGAGTGGTATTGATCCTCTCTGTCCTGACTTCTGATCTTCTGGCCTTAAATAGATTAATTTATTCTCAAGATCGACCCTATCCCATGTGAGGTTTAATATCTCACCCTTCCGCATACCAGTATTTAACGCAAGTTTAATAAAGCCTGCTAAATGCTTTGCTCTTGACTTCTCCGCTACATCCACAAGCCTTTGCGCTTCCTTCCTGGTTATCCACCTCACACGACCCTTACCTTTATCCGGCAACCTTCCTTTTATTACATTTTCTATTTTCCATTTCCAATTATTCTGAGCGTACGTTATTGCGGTTGAGAACAATGACAGTTCTTTTCTTATGGTAGCGGTAGCGACTTTGCGTGAAGTCTTATAGGACTGAATAGCGGAGATCGGCAGATCGTTTAATATCATACCTGCAAAGTGTTCTTTTAATCGCTGTACTGAATAGAGGTTTCTTTCGTAATTGGGCTTGTGCTGGGTTTCGTCTAAATACCGCCCCATTAAATCATCGAATATTCTGGAGGGTTCTTGCCCCCATGTCTCTAAGTTGTATGCCTCTGAATTTAACCGATTCTCTAAGGCTTGCGCTTCTTTGAAGTTAGTCGTGCCAGATGATCGTCTAACCTTGATCCCATTTTCAGGGACTCGGATTGTCCAATATGGCGAGTTTTTTTGACGGTAGGGCATGGCTCATTCCAGGTCGTATTATCCCGAATATAGCCCTCTATTCCCGATAATGGAACTCTTTTTGCGCTCCCAACCTTGCAAGATGGCAAAATCCCACGATTAACCATGCGCCGAATAGTGCAATCAGACACGCTCATTTTATCGGCTGCTTGTTGATATGTGAGTAGATCACTCATACATCACCTCCATTAAAAAACTCCCCCGCC
>JBFIJV010000106.1:0-5014 GCA_041600575.1 Gammaproteobacteria bacterium
CGTCTATAGTTTGTTTTCGTCCACTTCCATCCAAAGATTGAGCAGATAATAAAAGACTGCCAAGGTGAAGGAATGAACGGTTTACCCTCAAACTCACCACCCGCAAGACACAATATCTCTGTAAAGAATCTTAATGCTTTGTCGGCTGCCTCTTCGTCGTAATAAAACCCGCGCTTCTCGGCTTGTTCTATGTCGTTTAAATGACGTTGACAGGCATTCTTAACGTGTAGACCCGCTATGATCTTGCCGCTTAATACTTCTTTAGCGTAATCCGTTGCAGGGTTAGTCAAGGAGATCGTGTTTGTTGCTTTCTTTTGATACGTTATATTTAGAACGTGATGAGCCAGTGCCTAGATCGTTTCCAATGTTCCGCATCAATGTGCCTCGTGCGGTTTGCATCCTGTCTCCGTCCCGTTCGTGTTCTGCTACTAATGTGCAGTAAAGCGCAAATAGTCGTGAGTCAACATCGCCCAACCACCAGAATAACGGTGCGTCCTCGTCCCATATCTGTGATGCTCTTTCGTTGTCATTAAGATACTTCGGCTTGATCAATCCGTTTAATGGTTCGGGTTCTCCAGCGCGATCAGCATGGTCTGTTGAGTTATATGTACCCTCAACAACATGGAGCTTTGTGGATTTCCTTTGTCGTGCCATAATCTTAAATGTTATTTCCTAAATATATTTTTTTACTTATCATAACGGTCTAGAGCCAATAGGTTTCCAGAGATACAACTACCCCTGCCCTGTAGCTTGATATAGCCTCTTTCCATGCTTCGTATACGTTAGCCTTACCCTTATGCTTACTGCGCTGTGAGGCTCTCTTAGCGGCTTGTGTGAGTCCTTTGTATGTGTTCTTATCCATTCCAATGATGCCTCTTGTCTATTGGTATTCCTTCACTACTACACGCTGCTGTTGGTTTGTTTGTTTGGTTTAATCTTGTCTTGTTCTTGTGGCATCCGTTACACATACCTTGCCCGTTACTCATTGACCTGTTAAACGTGTTGCTGTCTATATGGTCTGCCTCTGTGCTTGGATAAGGACAATAGCCCTTAAGATGGTTGCATCCTGGTTGCCCTTTACACGCGCACCTTATGTCCCTTGCTAATATCGCTTTGCGCCACTTCTGATGCTGTGTGCCATAGCCTCGTTGTGTTGTTGTCTTAGAGATTAGTGTCTACCTTGAACCAGTAGATATCACTTCTCCATGTGCCTGTAGCTAATACGATATATGCTTGTAGCTTCCATATTCCTGCTGTGTCTATATCGTTCAATATAGTCGTGTACTCAATCTTGCCGTCTGTGCCATCTGTAGTGAATGTAGTGGTGACAGTCTTTGATGCGCCTGATTCCGGCTTTAATACGAATTGCTGAGTAGTTGCGCTTGATACGTCCACTAATGCAGCGCCATCCATGATAGTTGCTACAAACTTAGTGCCTATGTCGCCAACATGTACGTCTTCAGCCATTATAATTCCATCGCTATGTTGTGTTCTTGGTTAATCGTTAATATGGGTGATCTTGTTTGTGTTATATCTACCGACAACAAAACTTCTTGATTAATGCTTATTGTTACAGAATTAGTGTTTTTAATGTTCAAATTGAACTCTATAAGCTCATCGTTCAAGGCTAAATACCTTATTCATTGTTATTTGTAGTTCTATTGGGATTGATTTTAGAAATCTAGTAACAGTGCTTAATATAATCATTCCTTGTGTAGCCATTGTTATAGGGCTGCTTGTTATCCTTCCGTGTGTTGCCCTTGAGATCATGATCTAGTCGTTACTGTTGATGTTGCTGGATCGCCTGAATGCAATAAGGTTAATCTGCTGTTAGTTGTTCCAGTGAGTGTGTAGGTCGTTGGATCTGATGAATCTAAGCCTCTTTCTGACCACAAATCATTAACCTTCTCACTATCTGTTTGATCAACGATTGTTACTAGACCACCTGATAAATCTGTCACTGTATAAGGATTTCCTCTTACGTGAACTGTTCCGCCTGTGCAATCTGCCTCTATAACTAATCGACCGCCATAAACACCGGTTGAATGTACTCCACCAGTCATACCTGATAAGCCTATTGAGCCCCTAAAGTCTCTAATAACTAAACTATGAGAAGCTACTATGACTGATGGATAGGTTGATCCTGGTAGATTACTGTAAGATTCAAAGATTGATGAGTCGCCATTTAACGTCATGGATGAAGTGAGAGCGCATTTCTCCGCAAATCCTGAAAACTCAGTTACTGCACCTACAATGCATTGTTTGAGTAAGTTGAATCCGTCCAACTCACCTGTCACTGTCAATAGTTCAACTTCGCAGTTCTGGAAGTTTGCTGCCGATTGAACGTCTAGTTGGATATACGGTGAGTCACCAACAAACCTATAGCCTTCTGATACATTCTCGCTTGTTATTGTGAGATTTCTCATTAGCTTAATATCTCTAATGCCTCTTGTTTGGGCTATTGTTTCAGCATCTACTAGATTATTACTAGGCGTTGTCCTTGTGCCAATGATGCCGCCTGCGCCTGTCCTGCCTGTTCCTGAGACACCGTTTGTCGTGTCTATACTGACTGCACCTGCAAATAAACCGAGTTCTAAAAAGGTTGGATCAATAAAACCTGTTGTGTTGTTTGTGTTTACACTAACCTGATTCTTGACTTCAACTTCTCTTATATTGGTGTTGCCGTTTATTATGTTGACAGAGTAAAGGCCGTCCTCGAACTGTAGGGCATAATAAGTTTCGTCCACTTCCGTGATTGATGGTGTGCTGGCTGTGGCTGGCGTTCTTCTATATAACTTAGGCTGCGCCATCGTGTTTTCATTATCGGTATAATCACGCAACAAAAGCCAAAACTGATCAACTGTGAGAGATCGTTGTGTGCCTGTTATTAATGAGGTGTCAGCCTTTGGGATTGTGATTAAAAAAGGCGATACGCTGTAATCAACTGATATAGCCATTATTCATCCGACAACATAACGGCTGTTCCGCTAAAGCCTGTTGTACTGCTTACAGTGCCCACTAATACACCCTCTTGTAAGTATGGTGAGCCTGATGATTTCCTTGTCCATCCCACTACGGGCTGAGCAGATGGATAGACTTTCGATGTACTCAACACGCCACTCCCGTCTGTTGTTCCGTTTAACGCCACAAAGGTACTCGTTATTGTGCCTGTGTAGCTTGTTGATCCTGAGTCAGTCGTTGTGTAGGTGTAAGTATTAGCATCTGTGACAGTGATTTGATGTATTCCTATATCTTCCACCTTGTCTGTAATACCTAATAACGCTACCTTGTCGTTACTCTCTAATCCATGCGCTGTATGTGTAACTGTCGCGGTGGTGGTAGATCGCGTAATAGAGACTGAATCCTGATAAGGAAACGGCCCTGTTCCGTTAGATGCTCTAAGATATACCCTTGCGCCGCTTACTGCCGTTCCGTCTTTTAATGTTGCTGTGACTTGGACTGTTACCGCCCCTGCTACGATGTTGACTGTTGCCCCGTCTGTCTTATAGCCGTCTACCGTTATCCCTGTGCAATTTGACAGGTTAATAGTGACTGTTCCTGATGTTCTTTTTATATGTAGCGGTGCTGCTGTACTTCCGATTGTGTTTGTAAAGCCAGTAAAATCAATATCGGTCAAGGTCATTGTGAGTGGTGAAGTTGTACCAAACTCAATAGCGTGATGACTAGCTGCGCCTTTTGAAAACTCCATCCCATCAATCTTGCCGTTGGGGTCTGTTGCAGCGTCCCATACCAACCCTGATGTGTCTGCCGCTACTGATGGCGCAAGTATTTTAGAATTGGTTAATGTGCTACCTGGTGCTGTTACTGCGTTGCATCTTCGCCATGTCGTGCCCGTGATAGATGTTGCGGCTAATAATGAGAATGTGTCCATATCAACAAACTGGCAGTTAGTGAAATCTACCGTTCCTGCTGTATGAACAAACACGCCTCTTGCTCTAGTGCCTAATGCTGCTATCGAGATGTTGTCCCATGTAACCGAACTGCTCGCGTTTAATATCTCTATACGATTAAAGCCTGTTGATACTGCATCATTCGTTACGTTGTTATTTCCTGATGGTCTAAAGAATAAAACTTTGTTAGAGTCGGAGAATGTAACAGATGCTGATGCTGTACCGAACGAATGAAAGCCTTGCATTAAGTAAGAGCCGTTCCTTAACTCTAACAATCCCCATCTTCTAGTTGAATCATTCGCGTATGCTTCTGCCCCTGAGAATGTACAACTTGTTGCTGTATACTCAAGATCGCATCTACCATACCGGATAGCGTCCATTGCTATCGGGTTTCCTTTCGTTGGCCCTGATGTTGTCGGTAGGTTTGCTAATAAGCCAACAAATTGTTCTGATCCTGATGGTGTCCCTGTTGTTGCGTCTGCGGTTGCTGTGTTTGGATCAATGACATAAGGTAGCCAAGAATCAAACGCCAGCGTATCACTACCACCAATGTAATAATGATCGTATGCGCCCGATCCGCTACCGATGATCATCTGTAGTCCACCACTCGATTTAGCGGCTAATGATCCCGCAGCGTCATATTTAGCAAAGGCAATTACCGCCCCATCTGTCGGGACGGTAAAAGTTGTTCCTAAAGCATCAATAATGAAACCCTTTGTCGCATTAGTCCATGCTGCCTTACTAATGCAACCGTTTGACTGAACGAAAAAGTCAGTCTCTGGGTTTCCAAGGCCTGCGCCGCCTGTACCTATTGCGGTTACAGTTGTCGCACCTTCTAACCAAAAATCATTTAAGTTCGTGGCGTATGTTGCCATTAAGTATCAAGGCTTCTCGATATGGTAGTAGAGCCACCACTAGAGCCAAGCGATCCCGCCACATTGATCGGTATGATTGGATTCGGTCCAGTGACGCCACCGTTTCTAACAATCACTCTCAATGCTCTGGTTGCATTAAAGACAGTATTGAATGATTCTGTCGTGGAGGTTGCTACTTTGTCGATATATGAAATGAATACATCATTAGTCGTTAGGGTTGCATTATCA
>JBFIJV010000107.1:0-4851 GCA_041600575.1 Gammaproteobacteria bacterium
GGAAAAAGATCAGTATGGCCAACCGATCCCTAATGTTCACTTTGATGATCATAAGAATGATATTGCTATGCGTAACCATGCTTATAAACAAGGGACATTGGTTTACGAAGCAGCAGGCGCAAAAACCGTTTGGGAGACACCACCCTATCCTTCAACGCATAACCTTGGCACAAACCGCATGAGCGCAAAAGCGGCTGATGGCGTCTGCAATGGTTTTGGTCAAACACATGATATTAAAAATTTATTTATTTCTGACGGCAGTCAATTCACAACCGGTGCGGCAGAAAACCCTACACTGACAATAGTAACGTTAGCTATTCGACAAGCAGATTACATTGCCGAACAAATGGGTAAAAAGAATATTTAATATTGTACTTGAATACCAAATGTAAACTTATCAACATCCCTGCCAGCATAGCCACTGGCATTAGTATCACCACTCACATAGCTCAGGTTAAGCTTGGCTTTATGACCTGAAATAATATAGTTCGTACCAACTTCAAAAGAATCACTCGATGCAGCAGCAGTTGGATTATTTTCAACATAACGAAAATAAGGCTGGAACTTGCCGACACCAATAACTTTGGGGTAAAAGTAACTTACTGTGGCAAAAACTGAATTTCCATCAAACAAACAGAAACAATCGGCCAAACCAGCTGCAGGTGGTGATGCGCTACTGTAGTCCGAATTAAAATCTTTATACTCTGCTTCAATCGTGACGACACCGATGTTTGGGAGTACCGTCTCGGATAACAGGTCAATCGAATAACCAAAATAATCGCCTTGCTCAACGGCACTACCGCTGCCACCATCCTGATTTTGTAAGGTAAGTGCGACGGTAAAGAGATTGCCTTGCTCACCAAAGTAAGTGGAGCTGGTGTAATAACCGAAGTTGGATTCTACATTTAGAAAATTATAGGTTAATCGCGCAGCATAGAGTTTATGATTGGATTGATTGCTGAAACCTTTCAAACCATCAACGATTCCAAGCGCATAATGAAACTTACCCGTCGTGCCCCAGAATACACCACCTTCGCCACGTCCCAGACTACCGGCGGCACCACCGATCTCAGTAGGATATAGCGGCTGACGATACTGGATCCAGTTCATGCCATAGAAAGGACCACTCATGCCGATGCGATTACCGGGAACAACCAGGCGCCCTAACCAAAGATTAAAGCTCGGATGTAATTCAAAACGAACCATGGCATCAATAAGATCGGTAGAGTCATGGTTCTGCTTATCGGTATTGATACTGAACTTCAGGTATTTATGTAACTGTGCGGCGATGTAAACACGGATACTATCGAAAGACACTTCGGAATTGTTATCGAGGTCACTCTTTCTGGAATCGACTTGCATGCGGGCACCGCCGCCGATACTCAACCAGACAGTATCATTGTGTTCGAATTTAACGCCAGCCCATGCGGACAATGATGTGATACAAAAAATACTTAAGATAAAAAGTTTAAACGCAACTCGTACAAGAGACATATCATAGCATAGCATAGCTGACGCTCTTTACTCATGATCGTACTCCTTATTTATTCTAATTATTTTTCATGAGCAAAAGAAAACACTCTACAACAGCATTAACTTTATAAACTAAAGTCAGCTGCGCAAAAAAACTACTGCTACTCTAACTCCAATCACAACGGAGAGGTATGATGATTAAATCATACAAAAGGAAAAACTTAAAAACTAAAGTTGATTATACAGTCCTTTCAAGGTATCAAGAATTACAGTGGCGTCTTCCCCGGTTTCCCACTCGCCATCTTTATTCATCACAATAACTTCTGTCTTGTCTCCAACGCCGGTTAAACTTAATTGATAAAGTTTGCCTTCGTCTTCATCGTCACCCCAGAATTTCAATTTGGATAAAAGTCCTTTCTCTTCTCTTTCTCCTTCGGGTTTAAAATAACGAAAATCATAAATGCCTTTTTCCTGATCACTTGTTTCGATTACGTAACCTGCACGCTCGATAACCATCTGTGTTTCTCGCCATGCACGTGTATATTCCTGAGGAAAGACCAGGTAACTTTTTCCATCACCCACATCAAGCACTTTCGCCATTGGTTTTTCTGGCTCAGGTTTAACAGCAGGTATCGAAGCAGCACTTGAGCTCGAACTGCTTGCTGTGCTTGACGCATTGATACCTTCAGTTCCATAAAAATGCAGATTTAATTTACGAATGTAGTCTTTTTCCATTTGCGTATCTGTCAACGCTTCAAGCCATTCACCTTCAGACAACTCTTCTCTTTCACTCGACATAAATAACATCGTGCCACCGGATTCATCAGGCTCAGCAAATATCTTAAATTTATGCCGACTACCCTCTTCAGCTTTCCAGTTTGTTTCAAGAACACCTAACTCGGCATCATCCAGATCGATTGCATAATCTTGTTGCTCCCAGAATTCTCGAAGTTTTGGCCAGATATCATACGACGACCCTCTTAGCGCCAACCACTGCTCACCATCGGCTTCACCAGAACCTAATACTGTTCCCTGGCGTTTGTTAACAGCGCGTTGTCGTTGAAACTCAGATAGTGAGGTAGATTCCTCTCCGGGAATATCTGTTGAGTACTCACCTTCAGTCACGGTCAAATCTGGAGGAACCTCAAGTTCTTGCATGCCCCTGCTTTTTTGATAAGAGGTGCGTTTGTCTGGCAAGACTTTATCCAGGTCAAATCCGGGCATTCCCGAGCAACCATAAACTGCCATAAAAGTAAGTATTAATAAAAGATTACGTAAAATCATCATGTTGTAATTATATAACTCCTGCCTGTTTCATGGCGTCAAGTAAACTAGGTTCCGCTGATTCCGACATCCAGGTCATAGGCAGTCTAATGCCTGCTTGAATAAAACCTAATTTATGTAAGGCCCATTTCACAGGTATTGGATTTGATTCGATAAATAATTCTTTATGGAGACCAGCAAGCGTCTCATCTATTTTTGTTGCTCCTTCTACATCTCCACTCAATGCCAGCATACACATTTCATGCATTGCCTTTGGGGCAACATTTGCCGTGACTGAAATAACGCCATCACCACCTTCAAGAATGAAATCTTTGGTAGTCTCATCATCCCCTGTTAGCAACAGGAAATCAGCGCCAGCCCCATCACGTATTTTTTTAACTCGGGTTAAATCTGCAGTTGCTTCCTTTACACCAATAATATTGTTTACCGCTGCTAATCGAATTATTGTTTCTGGCAACATATCGCATGCCGTTCTACCGGGCACGTTATAAAGAATTTGAGGTATATCGACCGCTTCAGCTACCGCTTTATAATGTAGGTACAAACCTTCCTGCGTGGGTTTATTGTAATAAGGTGTTACCAACAAACAGGCATCTGCGCCGACTTTCTTCGCGCAACGGGTTAATGAGATGGCCTCAATGGTTGAATTAGCTCCGGTGCCCGCAATTACCGGGAGCCGACCATTAACGATCTCTACGACTCGCTTGATGACAGCACAATGTTCTTCTTCAGTCAGAGTCGCCGATTCTCCAGTCGTGCCAACAGCAACGATGGCATCGGTGCCCTGTTCGATATGAAATTCGAGCAAATTTTCCAATGCCTGATTATCCAACGCTATATCTGGACTCACTCCAGCTTGCATCGGGGTAACAATGGCAACCATACTTCCGGTGAACATATGAATAGTTATATTATGAGTAATTGAGAAAAACGTGTATGGTACTTAATGATGTGACCCTATGACAAGGACATTGACCTTTATATAATACACATTGCAGTTATATAGCCACAATGATAATAATATCAGACCAAATTTACCGTATTTACCTAAATATCTTCCAAGTTTAAGATGCAAAACTATCTTGTTGTCAGTGCGCTGGTGGAAAACTCCAGTGAAATCATCCGTAAATTATCCAAGTTATCTAAATCCAGTGGCTGCAATATCCTCGATAGCCGTTTTAAGGTGCTTGGGCATGAACTATCTTTAATGGTGTTCCTGACTGGAAACTGGGACGCAATCGCTAAAATTGAAGATTTGCTCGGAATATTTGCACAGGAACACAACGTACAAATCCTGACCAGACGCACGACCGTCGACAAGCCACAGGGCGACTCAATGCCCTATGCGGTTGATGTCGTTGGTCTTGATCAGCCAGGCATTCTGCTTGATATTACCGAGTTCATGTCGACTAATAATCTTTTTATTCAGGAAATGGCATCAAATACCTATGAAGCCTCAGCGACTGGCGCCAAGATGTTTTCTTTACATATGATGGTAAACATACCCTCGGATACATCTATTGCATCAATTCGTGGAGATTTTATAGAATTTTGTGATCGCCTTAATCTTGATGCAATAATGGAACCTGTAAAATAATTAACTTGAGTCATTAAATTATAACTATGAGTAAAGTCAGTATAGGGAAAAAAGTTCCCGCATTCAGTCTGCCGGCCACCGGTGATCAAACCATCAAACTCTCAGCACTAAAAGGTAAAAATATTGTTTTATATTTTTATCCCAAAGACAGTACTCCGGGTTGCACGCTCGAGGGACAGGACTTTCGCGATAACATTCGTAAGTTCAGTTCCCGTAACTGTGTCGTTCTGGGTGTTTCCAGAGACAAACTGGCATCACATGAAAAATTTAAAGAGAAGCAATGTTTCCCGTTTGACTTACTGTCGGATGAAGACGAAACGCTTTGCAATTTGTTTGATGTGATTAAAGAAAAAAACATGTACGGAAAAAAAGTGATGGGCATCGAACGCTCAACCTTTTTAATTGATGAAAAAGGCATTTTACGCAATGAATGGCGTAAGGTAAAAGTTAAAGGTCATGTCGACGAAGTTCTTGAAACTTTAAAAACACTTAAATAA
>JBFIJV010000108.1:0-4718 GCA_041600575.1 Gammaproteobacteria bacterium
AATACTATGTAATATCTCGCGGGTGCCGTAATGTGTTACCAGATCAACAACTTCAACCGCTGCTGTATTATTATCGGTCATTATTTAGAGATTCAAAAAATAAGTAAAAATCATATCAGCAATAACAATATATGAAATTGAAAGCACAACAGAACGTGTTGTCGCTTTACCAACACCTTCAGCACCACCCGTAACCGAAAAGCCATTACTAACACCCACTAGCGTTATGATTAATGCAAATATAAGGCTTTTGAATAGTCCCTGCATTACATCTGCAACAGCCAGGGACGTTAGCGTGCGTTCCACATAAGCATCAAAACTCAGTCCGATCTCGACACCGGTATATACTGCCCCACCCAGTAGCCCAGCCAAATCGGAGAAAAATGTTAGTAACGGCAACATAATCATCATCGCAAACAAGGCCGGAGAGACCAGGTATCGAACCGGATTAATGCCCATTACGCGTAATGCATCAATTTCCTGATTAACTTGCATTGTCCCTATTTTTGCCGCTAAAGAAGACCCTGTCCTACCAGCAACAAGAATCCCGGTTATTAAAGGGCCAAATTCTCTGGTAATTGATAATGCAACGCCAACAACAACCTGCGATTCAGCACCGAATGTTTTCAGGTTATAGATCATTTGAATGGCTAACATGACGCCAATGGAAAAAGACAAGATAAAAACAATGGGGCAGGCCGCTATTCCCATAATCATCATTTGAGTAAATATAGAAGGGATTCGGACGGGTTGTTTTATAAATGAACCGACAATGATCCAATAAAGTGACTCAACTAATAATGCAAAATAATAACCTGCTTCCTCAACCAGTTTAACCGTTGAACGTCCAACCAGTTCTAATGTATCTGTTAAGGAATGAGGTGAGGATTCAGGCATCCTCTTGTTCGTACTCTTCTACCGAATTATGGATTGGAAAAACCTTATCAAGCCTTGCCAGCTTCAGGACACTCATTGCAGCTTCACTAACGCCAACCAGACCAAATTTCAGCGATTGTTTTTTAGCTGTTTGATAAGCTTCTACCAGACTGGCAACGCCCGAACTATCTATATAACTGACCTTGGCAAGGTCAATTAATAAATTTTTATCTGCTTGTAATACGTCGAGAATGCTTTTTCGTGCATCAGGTGAACACGATAGATCGACATCGCCTTCGAACCCAATAATCGTATACCCTTCCCCTTCAAGTGTATTGATATTCATGCTTAATACTCGCGCCTTGTTATTAACTTATTTTTTTTGTCATCTCAAGATAATTACCAATCCCTTCTTCAAGATGTCCCCTGTCACATTCATCCATAATCTCATCAATAAAATGCGTCCCCAACCCGCCTGGACGCAAATCATCAAGATCCCGCGGCTTGACTGAATCAAGATCAATCGGGTTTGCATAATCCACAATTCTGAATCGAAGCTTGCCATCATTATTGAGCATTTGCAGCACAATTTCACCCAAATCATCACCCCGATAGGCATGTTGAATAACATTCATACATGCTTCATTCACAGCAATCACCAATTTGTCTGATAAATCTGAACAACAACCGACAAGCTCTGCGGTTCTTTTAACCAAGGCTCGAACCAGACACAACCGTTCCGCTTTTGCGGGAAACCTGATTTCAAATAATGTCTCAATGCTCATTTTAGACAGCACTCTATAACCATTAGCGTAATATCATCACGTTGGGCAACACTAGGATGACTGATCCTGGCAACAATATCCTCTAATCGTTTTGATGCTGTTACCTCTGAGTTCTCTTCGATAAGTTTAATCAATCCACCAACATCTAATAGTTTTTGTTGTTCATCCAGACTCTCAGTCACACCGTCAGTAAATATATAGATTGAACCGCCATCAAGCTGAATCGTTGCCACCGGAAATTCCGTTCCGGGAAGTATCCCGATTGGAGGTGATTCAGCTTCTATTTCCTGAAACTCGCCAGAGCTATGATGAAATAATGGTGGCTGATGACCAGCGTTTGCAAACCTGATTGTGCACGTATTCGTATCAATAAACCCGGAGACAATCGTCACGAACATACCATGCGATACAGTTTCACAAACCTCGTCATTGACTCTGGCTAATAATTCGCCCGGATCGTCGATCTTTTTTGCAAGATGGTGTAGCAGGCTACTGGCCTTTGCCATCAACATCGCGGCATTCATTCCCTTGCCTGACACATCGGCCAGATTGAAATAAATTAAACCATCATCGCGTTGAAAAAAGTCATAAAAATCGCCCGATACCTCCAACGCCGGAACATTCATGCCATTGACGGGAAAATTTGTTGCATCTGAACGGTTTGGTAACAAGTCTAACTGGATTTCTCGTGCCAACTCGAGCTCTTTACGCATGCGCTCTTGTTCAACCAGGGCATCCGCCATCCGCGCATTATTAATGGCCAAAGCCGCATACGAAGCTAAGGCCGTAGAAAGATGTTTATCCTGTTCACCAAAAAGCTCATCATTCTTTTTGTTCAGCAGTTCCAATGCACCAATACATTCATTGTTAACAATAAGAGGTACACACAGGATTGAACGCGTCCGAAAACCGGACCCCATGTCTACCGTTTTGGCAAAATCCGGATCGCTCTGCACATCAGAGATCATCTGACAACGACGAGTTGATACAGATTTACCGACAATACCTTGACTGGATAGTAACCTTAAGCCGGTTATATCAACCGGACCGGCACATTCAACACAAACCAATTCTGCCGTATTTATTTCCAGCAGGAATATTGATGCCGCTTCAGCGTTCATATACTCCATGAATTGTTCTATGGCATTTTTTAAGGTTTGTGAAATATCCAGTGTGCTGGAAAAACCCTGTGCTATGTCAGCTAATAACGCGAGTTGTTCCTCAAGTGAGTGGGATTCACCTTTTTCAAATAAAGTGTATACATTACGCTTCATCAACAAGCCCTGTTCAAACAATCCAGATAGTCATTATCATCAGGCAGTGCCTGATTGCGCTGTGCTTCCCATAAAATCCGACCGAGACATTCCATCATTTTATGTTCTGCATCATGCGTGGAAATGGATTTATTCATTATTTTTTTAAAAACAGCATTAATGCCCGCAGGTCTGTCTGAACTAATCTGCTCTTTTAATGCGATGTGCATCCCCATGTGTAAAAAAGGATTAGATTCATTTTGCTCGGGACTAAAATCATTCTCTCTGGAGGACTCTTTTTGTTCAAGATAATGATGGTATTCAGGATGCTCAAGAATCACATCAGAAATGATTGCCTCTATCGGTTCTAATGGGAGTTTTTGCTTATGTTTACTCCATACCCGGTAAAAGTAATCACGCGCTTCATTTCGATCCTGCACAAACATAATTCTCAGTCACCCGATAAAAGTAAAAACAACTAGTCTGCAGCTATTTTACGCTTGTTTATCAGGGTTTTGCATACTTCTTTCGGTCTTTCCATTCACATTCATCGAATATAACGCAACTACCACATTTCGGGTTTCGTGCAATACAGGTATATCTGCCATGCAAGATCAGCCAGTGATGCGCATCTTTTTTAAATTCATCAGGAATAAACTTTAATAAGCGCTGCTCAACCTGATTGACATTATTTCCAGGTGCTATACCCGTACGGTTTGAGACTCTGAAAATATGCGTATCAACGGCGATTGTTGGTTCACCAAAGGCCGTATTTAAAATGACATTTGCAGTTTTTCTACCCACACCCGGTAGACTCTCCAGCGCTTCTCGGTCCTGTGGCACTTTACTATTAAATTTCTCTATCAGGATCCTGCAGGTTTCGATAATATTTGAGGCCTTATTGTTATAAAGACCAATCGTTTTTATATACGATTTTAGCCCTTCCAGACCCAGTGCATAAATGGCTTCGGGTGTATTAGCCACAGCATAGAGTTTTTTGGTCGCTTTATTGACACCAATATCAGTCGCCTGTGCGGATAGAATCACCGCAATCAATAATTCAAAGGGTGTTTTGTATACCAGTTCGGTTGTCGGTGATGGATTTTGATTACGTAAAATTTCAAATATGCGAATGCGTTTTTCTTTATTCAAACCAGACCACTCTTGTTAATCAGTAACGTTATCGCTATTAAAAAAGTTAACCGTGGCAAACATTATACCGACAAGGAAAAAACAACCTGCAGGAGATGTGATAATCGAAAAACCCTCCAGTAATTGTTTCAATAAACCCAATATAATAAAAAAGACCGGAATAGCTATAACGATGCCGCTGACATGACAAATAACTGATTTATAATCCTGTTTGGAAAAAACTTCTTCAGCAAGCGTCAATACCAGACTATTGACGATTAATAATGGCAAAAAAAGACCTATCGTATTCGATACTGAATAGAATTCCGCATTGAGTAATAGCCGGACTATTATCATCAGAGAAGTACTTATAATTACGATCACAGCAAGTCTTTGTTCAGGCGGGATAAGCTTACGTAAAAAATGAAATACCGATGATAAGATTAATATTTGTATCGCAACGATTAGACCAATATCAAGACCAGGAGTAAACGAACCAACAACCAAAAAAAATGGTGCCAACGCTAGTAGCCCTGTATGGGTTTCATGCTTGAATAGTGTTTGTATCATTGAATTCATAACAAATACTAAATGTATGATAAAGGCTTATTCTATGTGAATTACCCCCGGTACGCACCTGCAAAAAGGCAGGTGGTCAATGTGAATAGTCTGA
>JBFIJV010000109.1:0-4683 GCA_041600575.1 Gammaproteobacteria bacterium
CGAGCCGGTGACTGGATGGAGGCCATTAAAAAGTTTTTCGGCGTTATCATGTTGGGTGTAGCGATATGGTTTCTGGAACGCGTTCTCCCCGAAGCTATTGTCTTGATATTATGGGCCTCATTATTTATTTCTACTGCTATTTTTATGGGCGCGTTGGATCGGATTGATGCAGCAACGACTCATTGGCAACGTTTATGGAAAGGTCTGGGTCTGGTCATATTGGTTTATGGCATTGTGTTAATCGTTGCTGCTGCCAACGGAAGTGGGACTGTGTTGAGACCGTTTCCTAAAGAAGCAAATCAGGCATCAGTAGAAGTCTTGCCTTTTAAATATGTAAGGAATCTTGATGAGCTGGATAAAGAGTTGCAACAAGCTCAACATGAGGGAAAGCCGGTCATGCTCGATTTTTACGCAGACTGGTGCGTCGTTTGTAAGGAAATGGAAGTGTATACGTTTAGTGATCCACTGGTGCAAAAGACATTGGCACAATTTACATTACTAAAAGTCGATGTGACCAAAAACGATGAATATGATCAGGTATTTTTAAAACAGTTTGATCTGTTTGGTCCACCAGCAACACTTTTTTTTAATGTCGATAGCGTAGAAATAAAATCTCATCGCCTTGTCGGATTTATAAAGGCCGATGCATTTGTTGCGCATATAAAGCAGGCAATTTCCTTATGAAGCAGTGGCAACTAGTAACGATTGTCGGAGTTATTGCATCAGCGTCAGCTGTTGGCGGCTATCATTTACAGCAAACACTGGAACCCGAGATTAAAAACGAAGCCGCCACTGAAAATCGACTTTCTCCAGAAGAAGTTGTTGGCACTAAAGCAGCAGAATTTAGTTTGTCAGATGTGGAAGGCACGGTACGTCATCTGTCAGAATGGAAAGGCAAGGTCATTGCTATCAACTTTTGGGCGACATGGTGTCCACCATGTCGTGAAGAGATCCCGGCATTTGTTGAGTTACAGCAAGCTTATGAGAACCGAGGCTTACAATTTGTTGGTGTTGCACTACAACAGGCTGAAGAAGTGCTTGGTTTTATGGATAAATTTAATGTTAACTACCCTTCTTTAATCGGAGGCGATGATGTGATCAAACTGGCAAAAAAACTAGGTAACAGTATCGGCGCCCTGCCATACACTGTTATCATAGACCGGACTGGCCACATTGCCTTTACTCGGCGTGGTCCGCTGTCAAAAAGCGAGGCCGATTCAGTGATTCAGACACTTTTGTAGCGGTAAATACAACAAAATAACAAGTTCGTATTTCCATTAAATTCCTGTTAACATCCGTAAAAAAGCGGTTAAAATCGCTTAAAATACAAAATCTGAGTTTTTCTGGGAGAATTTCTTGAAATTTCTGGTATTACATGGTCCGAATCTCAATCTTTTGGGAGAACGTGAGCCTGAAGTCTATGGTACTACAACGCTTGCTGAAATCGACTCACAGCTGGTCGCCTTGGCCGGAGACAAGGGGCATGAATTATCAACATTCCAAAGTAATGCAGAACATGAACTGATCGATCAAATTCATGCTGCTAAAAAATCAGGCGTCGATTTTATCCTGATCAATCCCGGTGCTTTCACACATACCAGTATCGCGATACGTGATGCAATGTTAGGAACAGACATCCCTTTTATTGAAGTACATCTTTCAAATGTATTTTCAAGAGAAGAATTCAGACAGCATTCATATCTGTCCGATATTGCGGTCGCTGTTGTTAGCGGTCTTGGTGCTTATGGTTATGAACTTGCTCTGCTGGGCGCAGAGCGTCACTTACAGTAAATAAATAGTATGGATATTAGAAAAGTAAAAAAATTAATAGAACTGCTAGAAGAATCCGGCATAGCCGAAATTGAAATTCACGAAGGCGAGGAATCAGTGCGTATTAGTCGCGGCTCTACCCTTGCTGCTCCGCAAACAACGATTCAGGTGCCACAAACGACACAGGCGAGCGAGTCAGTAAAAATTCATCCAGCCCCTGAAGAGAATAAGCCGAATGATTATACTGATGAAGGGCATGTGGTCACCTCGCCCATGGTTGGTATTTATTATTCTTCACCATCGCCAGAAGAACCTGAATTTATAACTCGGGGTCAAAGTGTAAAAGCAGGTGAAGTACTCTGTATTATTGAAGCGATGAAGATCATGAATCAAATCGAATCTGATGTGAGTGGTAAATTAATCAGGACACTGGTCGAAAATGGTGAGGCGGTTGAATATGGTCAGCCTTTATTTATCATCGATCCATCTTAATTATAAGCACACGATAAAATAGTTATTTTTGCGTGTGAATTTATAGAGCACTTTATTCATCATGTTAGACAAAGTTGTAATTGCAAATCGAGGCGAAATTGCGCTTCGTATCCTGCGTGCCTGCAGAGAGCTGGGCATCAAAACCGTCGCAGCTTATTCAGAGGCAGATCGTAATCAGAAACATGTTTTTCTATCTGACGAGTCTGTCTGTATAGGGCCAGCGCCGTCGATTGATAGCTACTTGAATATTCCCGCCGTTATTAGTGCAGCAGAAGTGACCGATGCAGTTGCGATACATCCCGGTTATGGTTTTCTCTCGGAAAACGCAGATTTTGCCGAGCGTGTCGAACAAAGCGGTTTTATTTTTATCGGCCCAAAGGCAGAAACGATTCGCTTGATGGGTGACAAGGTTTGCGCAATCAAGGCGATGAAAGAAGCAGGCATACCTTGTGTGCCGGGTTCTGACGGACCATTAGGCGACGATCCGGCTACATTAAAAAAGACGGCAAAAGAAATTGGTTATCCGGTGATTATTAAAGCTGCTGGTGGTGGTGGTGGACGTGGTATGCGAGTCGTCCATGGTGAAGCCAGTTTGCTCAAGTCAATTAAATTAACACAATCAGAAGCTGGTTCCGCTTTCGGCAACGACATGGTTTACATGGAGAAGTTTCTTGAACATCCGCGACATATTGAAATTCAAATTCTTGCGGACGAACATGGAAATGTAATCTATTTGGGTGAACGTGATTGCTCCATGCAACGCCGACATCAGAAAGTGATCGAGGAAGCCCCGGCGCCTGGACTGGATGAAGCCACGCGGCAGAAAATTGGTGAACGTTGTGTTGAAGCCTGTAAAAAGATTTCTTACCGCGGTGCCGGTACATTTGAATTCTTGTATGAAAACGGTGAATTTTATTTTATTGAAATGAATACGCGCGTTCAGGTTGAACATCCGGTAACAGAAATGATCACGGGCGTTGATATTGTTAAAGAGCAATTACATATCGCTGCCGGCGAACCATTAAACTACAAACAGGAAGATATTAAGATAAGAGGGCATGCGATTGAATGTCGTATTAATGCTGAAGACCCTGAAACTTTTATGCCATCACCCGGGACAATCGAACATTATCATCCACCAGGCGGTTTCGGTATTCGTGTCGATACCCATGTTTATCAGGGCTATAAAGTCCCGCCACACTATGATTCCATGATAGGGAAATTGATTGCACATGCAGAAACAAGAGAACTGGCAATAGCAAGATTATCAATGGCATTATCAGAAATTGTAATCGATGGGATTAAGACCAATATTCCCTTACATCAACGGCTTGCCAAGGATACCGCTTTTATGAAAGGCGGAACGGATATTCACTATTTGGAGAAGAAACTCGGTCTTAAATGATGAGCTGGCTTCAACTTGAACTTGAAACAAATCAAGCCCAAGCTGAAGAGCTCTCGGAATTACTTGAAGATTTAGGCGCAGTTTCTGTTTCATTAACAGCTTCCAGTAGTGAGCCGCTGTTTGATGTTGCTGTTCAAGATTCTAATGAAAGCAAAAAACTCTGGCAGAAGACGCGTGTGGTTGCCCTGCTCCATCCTGATACCGATCTGGACATTATGCTGGTCTGTGTACGTGATCGCATTGGCGCAGATAACATCTATCAACACAAGATCGAGTCTTTAAAAGATAAAGATTGGGTAAGTGAATTCAAGGCCGAACATCAACCTCTGTTTTTTTCCGATCGGGTTTGTATTTGTCCTAGTTGGTGTGAACAAGCCGACAATAATATTCCAACTATAATTCTCGATCCTGGCCTGGCATTTGGTACAGGCTCTCATCCAACAACATCTCTATGTGTCGAATGGCTTGCTGAGACTGATCTGACTAACAAGGTTGTTATCGATTATGGTTGTGGGTCAGGTATTCTTGCCATGGTTGCGGCGTTACTCGGCGCCAAACAAGTGCATGCAGTTGATATTGATCCGCAAGCATTGCAGGCAGCGAGAGACAATATCAGTAGAAATAATTTGTCTGAAAAAATCGTTGTTGCACATGTTGATGAGTATTCATTGCCGGTAGCAGATATTTTGTTGGCTAATATATTGATGAATCCTCTCAAACAGTTAGCTGAAAAATTTTCAGGCTTAACTTGTACTGGTGGAGATATCATTTTGTCAGGGTTACTGCATGTACAGGCTGAAGAATGTTTGTCGGTATACTCCAGCTACTTTAATATAAGCGCCCCCGTTTTCAATTCAGATTGGGCACGTTTACACGGTACTAAAATCTAATGTTTACAATTTGTCCCCAGTGTAAAAAACAGTTTCAACTTTATGCGGAACATATTGCGGCTGCATCGGGACAGGTGCGTTGTGGTTTTTGTGATACCCAGTTTAATGCGCTTGAGCATTTGCACG
>JBFIJV010000110.1:0-4667 GCA_041600575.1 Gammaproteobacteria bacterium
CTATACTGATTAAACTCGCTACTTTACGTGTTCCGATTCCGGATAGTGTTCGGATATTTACCACGCAATGCAAAGAATTTATCGAACAACGTTAATTTTGTTCCGTCTCTAACGGATTGGTTATATTGACTGATTCGGGTTTATTTAATCAAATCAAAAATGAAAAGCCAACCTGACCACATTGAATTTTCTGATCGTGACAGAAAGATTCAACGCCTAATTCTTATAGAAGGTTGTGCAAACTTACTGGTGCTTTTCGTGAAGTTGCTTGTCGGTTTGTCTACCGGGTCACTCGCCATAATTGCAGATTCTATTCATTCCCTGACTGATGTGGCAAACAATGTTGTCGCGTGGATTGTCATTCGATTGTCAGCCTTGCCTGCTGATCGTGAGCATCCATACGGCCATCGTAAATATGAAACATTGGCAGTGTTTGGTCTTGCGACCTTGCTTGCAGTTATGGCTATAGAGATTGCTAAAAGTGCAATCACCAGGGAAACGGCAGAGATCGTTAGTGGTGGTTGGGAGCTTGGATTAATGATCGGCGTATTAATCACTAATATTGTAGTGGCTAGTTGGCAGCAATATTGGGCGCGCCGTTTAAAATCGGGAATTATTTTGGCTGATGCGGCACATACTTTTGCTGATGTTTTAACCACCATTGTTGTTATAGTCGGTTGGCAATTGTCGAGTATGGGCTTTTTAATACTTGATCGATTATGTGCACTGGGTGTTGCTGCTCTGATTTTTTATCTTGCTTATCGTTTGTTCAAAAGTGCGTTTCCGGTACTTGTTGATGAATATGCAATTGATCCTGAAAATATTAAACGTGTTGTTATGACGATTTATGGTGTCAAAGATGTAGGGCGTATACGTTCTCGCTGGATCGGTCCCGAGATCGCTATTGATATTGTTATCTCGGTTAATCCTGAGCTGAGTACTGAAGAGTCACATAATATTGCAGACAAGGTTGAACTTCTGGTTGAGAAACAATTTCATGTTATGGAAGCATTTATACATGTTGAACCTTATTAGAATCGGACAAAGAATTATTCACCAATAATCTGCACAACGATTTCCCGAGTTCTGGCGCAAGTATCAAAATCAATCACGACAATTTGTTGCCAGGTGCCTAACATTAATTCCTGATCTGTAAATGGAATAGTCAACGACTGTCCCTGGATCTGACCACGTAAATGACTATGTCCATTAGTTTCGCCCGAATTGCGGGTGTTGTGTTGCCATTCTGGATTGGCTGGTATTAATCTATCCCAGATATCTTTTGTGTCAGCGCGTAAACCGGGTTCATCTTCAAAGATCATTATCGATGCGGTAGTGTGTTTGATGAATAATGTGACTATACCGGCAGCAAGCCCGGACGCTTTTACATATTGTTGTGTTTTTTCTGTGACATTATCAATTTGAGTGGCGCCTTGCATGTCCAGTGAAAACTGTTGTGTGATTACGCTCATTTTTCTGTCAATTGTGTTTGAGTATTTAATGATCGAAGGAAATCAAATTCCTTTTTCGAAAGTTCTGTAGCACGTGCTTCAGTTAGTATGTCGTCAAATAACCCTTGTGCAGTTAAATCGCGAACAGCGTTTAAAACTTTCTCACTGAGTCGCCCTTGTTGCTTCAGGCTGTCCAGATAGTTAAATGCATCGACAAAGTTTTCATCATTGCGATTGTAGTAATCACTGCCTCGAGTACGATTACTATAGGCTTCCAGTTGTTCACAAGCCATGAGGATTTCACCTAACTCACATACCCACTCAGGTGCATCATTCAGTTTCTCAGGATAATAATAATAAGAAACAACCTGTTCCATCCACGACAACCATTCTATCCCTTGTTGTTTGAGCTGAGGCATTAATGGTTCAAGGATCCGGCGCAAGCGTCGAGCATAACCAAGACGCATTTCGACTTGCTCCTTCGCCCAGTTACTCATATTTATCCCCAGGCTTTGCAATTGAGTCTGATACATCGACAAGAAGGCTTCAGTTTCTTCGCCATAAGGTGTATCCGGGTGACTGGTACGCCACTCTGCAGGTCGTGTCGGGATATTATTTTTTCTGGCCCAACTCCAGATTTTTCCGAACAAATCCTGATCCAGACCGGCTCTACCCAAATCGTGCAGCAGGCAGGCTATCTGGTATTGACGAATTTTGTCTTCATCATGTCCCAAATACTGTGCGACGGCAGCGCACATCTTTGCAGTTCTTAATGCGTGTTGCTTGTCATAACCATTGATTATTTCACCTGATTTTTCGGGATGCGGGTAGTCGTAGTAATGCAATAATGCATTCACCATGGATTCGGGTATCCATAACAGTGATTTGGGAGGTGATGACATCATGCCCGTGAGTTTAGAATAAAGATTAATGAAAGGAAAACATCATTAAAAAGCCATTTTTAGTCTATTCACCTTTTACAATATGTTCGATGCTAAAGGTTTGCTGCATTCATAATGATGTGGCAAAGTTCGACCGATGTCAGACGTCACTCCAATTCAAATAGAACAGCAAGAACAGATCGTTGCTGCGACTGACGCTTGTCTTCATCAAGCAGGTGTATTGTTGAAATGTTCATTTGATCCCGTGCCGGTGATGTTTGATTTGAAGGGCCGGGCTGCCGGTATGTATAAGGTCAATGAAAATAGACGTATAATTCGGTATAACCCCTATATCTTTGCCAGATATTTCGATGAAAATCTGGCATCAACCGTACCTCACGAAGTGGCGCATTATGTTGTTGATGTTTTATACGGTATGAGAAATATATTGCCACATGGTCAAGAATGGCGAAATGTGATGTTGTTGTTAGAGGCAGAACCAAGCGTGACGTGTCGCTTCGACCTTGAGGGTATGCCAACCAGACATTATAAAAAATTTATTTACAGGTGTTCCTGTCGAGCCCATGAATTGACCCGGATTCGACATAATCGGGTATTAAAGGGAATACATTATAGTTGTCGAAGTTGTAAGCAGATGCTGGTCAATGCGGATGGCTGAAATACATCCACAATTACTGAATGACTGTCAGGTTCTGGGACGCTTTCCTTTGTGCCATCTGTTATTAATGCTGGATGCGAATTACCCCTGGTTTATTCTTGTTCCCGATCGGGAAAATATTAGCGAGCTATATCAATTAGCAAACGTCGATCAAGAACAACTGATCAAAGAATCGTCATTATTAGCAAAATCCCTGATGGATATATTCAAGGGCGATAAAATGAATATTGCTGCGTTAGGCAACATTGTTCCTCAATGTCATATTCACCATGTTGTTCGCTATAGAGCTGATCTAGCCTGGCCCGCGCCGATTTGGGGTAAATATCCGGCGAAACCCTATATGAACGAGGAAATAGAGAGCGTGATCGAAAAACTGAAAGAATCAGATTTGATTAGTTTCAAACTGGCATAATTAATAATTAAATTAGTTTTAAGTATTATCTTATTTGAATTGAATGCGTAAAATGATGAAACTTGTATAAAAGTCGGTCAACGAATGTATAGCAATGTAAATGTATAAATTTGAGGAGATTGAATGATATGAGAGTCAAACAAAAAATACTTGTTTTAGTTACCGGTTTAACGCTCTTTTTGTCTTTTCCCGTGATTAGTGTCGAGGAGATGACATTGGAACAAGCAAATGAAAAAATCGAATCGCTTAAAAATGAAAATGAATCATTAAAGGCGCAGCTTGGTTACTTTGAGAAAGAAATTGCAACTTATAGAAAAAAACTTGAAGCATTCGACGATGAAGAATCAAATGAAAATGATGAGGGATAAGCCGAGCTCATTATGAAATTTAATTTCTTATCTAATGTTGTTATCTTACTCTTACTCACTGCCTGTGGTGGTGACGCGCCGGGCTTGCCTGAATTATCCAACGATGCTGTTATTTTGGCATTCGGTGACAGTCTAACTCATGGCAACGGGGCTAAAGAAAACGAAAGCTATCCTGCTGTGCTACAGCAATTAACCGGACGTAAGGTTATTAATGCAGGTATCTCCGGCGAAGTATCTGAATCGGGTTTGAAACGATTGCCGGCTCTTTTGGAATTACATCAACCTCAGTTATTGATCTTGTGTCATGGTGGTAACGACCTGTTACGAAAAAAAGATATAAACAAAATGGAATCAAATATTCGTACTATGATCCAACTGGCTAAGGCTAAAAATATTCCAGTTATCATGTTAGGTGTACCAAAACCAGGTCTGTTTTTATCTTCCTTTGAAGTCTATGAAAAAATTTCCGAGTCGACAGATATTGTATTTATTGAAGATTTGATTCCTGAAGTCCTGGGTGATAACGCATTAAAGTCTGACACTGTACATCCCAATAAACAGGGTTATCGGATGATGGCTGAAACTATATATTCGACATTGAAAGAATCGGGCGCAATATAATAATTTTATGTCTGATGTATTCAGCTTTATTGATGACGAAGTTTCCTTATCAAAATTATGCGAAGAATTGCGTGGTTCAAACTGGTTAGCGGTTGATACTGAATTTGAACGGGTAAGTACCTATTATCCCGAGCTTTGTCTGGTGCAGGTATCTAATGGCCCTGTTACTGCTGTCATCGATCCTATTGTGATTGGAAATATAGAACTCCTGTTAGATCTACTTTATGAACCGTCAATCACAAAAGTATGGCATTC
>JBFIJV010000111.1:0-4597 GCA_041600575.1 Gammaproteobacteria bacterium
AGGTTGGCAACACGTGGTTGATGCCGTGCATGATGCCGGCGGTATTATATTTTTACAACTATGGCATTGTGGCCGGGCATCACATAGCAGTTTCCATGATGGTGAATTGCCCGTTGCACCTTCAGCGATAAAATTGAACGGCGAATATATTCAAACACCAAAAGGCAAAGAAGAATACGAAGTCCCGCATGAACTTACCCTGGCAGAGATCAAAGTAACGGTTAATGATTATCAAAAAGCTGCCAGACGAGCAATGCTCGCCGGCTTTGATGGAGTTGAAGTACATGCCGCTAATGGTTATCTGATTGATCAATTTTTACAGTCGAAGACAAATCAGCGCACGGATAAATATGGTGGCAGTATCCCGAATCGATACCGTTTTCTTGATGAGATACTGCAAGCCGTAATGGAAGAAGTATCGGTTGATCGAATCGGTGTAAGGCTTGCGCCTAACGGGATATTTAATGATATGGGCTCAACTGACTTTCGTGAGCAATTTACCTTTGTGGCAGAACAGTTAAATAATTTTTCACTAGCTTATTTGCATGTTCTGGATGGCCTCGCATTTGGTTTTCATGAATTGGGCGAAGCGATGACGCTTGAGGAGTTTCATCAAGTATTCAAAGGTCCGATAATGGGTAATTGCGGTTACACTCAGGAGACTGCCGAACAAGCGATTACTGATAAACATGCAGATTTAATTGCGTTTGGTCGTCCATTTATTAGCAACCCTGATTTGGTTGAACGCTTTGCCCATGACTGGCCACTGGCTGCAGAGGCGCCGGTTGAACTCTGGTATGGCGGTACAGAAAAAGGTTATGCAGATTATCCTGCCTATAGTGTTGCCAGCTAATAGCAGATAACACGTTTTATACTCACATAAGTAAATACAGTTTTATACGAATAAGAAGAAGAAAACCTGATGAATACAATTCTTCTCGGCGTTGTCATTTATATTATTGTGCAATTTGCTTTCGGCTTGTTGCTTAGTCATCGTATTAAAGATGAACAGGATTTTATTCTCGCTGGTCGAAAGCTTGGCCCATTATTAGGCGCGTTTACTGTTTTTGCTACCTGGTTCGGGGCAGAGTCGGTCATTGGCGCAGCCGGTAATATTTATGAGAATGGTTTGTCAGGTAGCAGTAGTGACCCGTTTGGATATGGCCTTTGTTTGATTGTTATGGGTTGTTTTTTTGCTGTCCCTTTATGGAAAAGAAAATACACGACCTTTGGTGATTTCTTCCGTGAACGTTATTCAAATAAGGTCGAGAAATTATTTGTTTTATTAGTTGTCCCATCCTCAATCTTTTGGGCAGCTGCACAGATCCGCGCCTTTGGACAAATCGTCAGTGTCATCTCGGATGTTGAAGTAAACCTTGCCATTGCTGGCGCTGCTTTACTGGTTACCATTTATACAATGATAGGTGGTATGCGGGCGACAGCAATAACTGATCTCGTTCAAGGTGTGTTGCTGATCATTGGCTTGTTTATATTATTTATTTTTATTGTTAATGCCGCGTCCGGACTTGAGGCATCGCTGGCACTGATTCCATCAGAACGAATTCAATTATTTAATAACAATATTTCTTTACTACAATCAATTGAAAAATGGGCTGTTCCGATCTGTGGTGCAACGCTGGCGGCTGAATCGATCGCCCGTATTCTTGCCACGCGGTCTGCCAACACCGCACGGTTCTCGGCTATTAGTGGCGGGCTGTTATATATTCTGATTGGTATTATCCCTTTATACATAGGTTTAATTGGTCCCGAACTGGTAGTTGGATTGGACGACCCGGAACAGATCATCCCGGTGTTAGCCAAACAGCATCTCTCTACTTTCTTTTATATTTTATTTTGTGGGGCATTAGTTTCTGCAATCTTATCGACTGTAGACAGTGCCTTATTAGCAGCCGCTTCATTGATATCACATAATATTGTGGTGCCATTACGATCGAATATAACGGAAATAGGGAAGGTGACTGTTGCACGAATCAGCGTCATCGGACTTGGATTGATCGCCTATTACTTTGCTGTTAATGCCGGTGGTGTCTATGAACTGATTCAAACAGCGGTCGCGTTTGGTACAGCGGGGGTATTTGTAGTGGGTACGATAGGTCTGTTTTCGTCTTTTGGTGATCAATACAGTGCTTTTACCGGATTGCTTGTTGGTTCAGCAGTTTGGGTGGCAGGGGAATTTGTTTTTATCTGGCAAACGCCTTATCTAATTGCACTGGTCAGTGCGGCAATCGCATATTCGTTAGTAGCGATTGCTGAACAGATGTTATTCAGACAGGTACAAAGTTTAGAAAATAATTGATTAGTTATCTACGCGATTGCTTATTGATTTTTCTCGATATATTCCATTAACGTCTTATCATCAAATACGGGTTCTATTACGGTACTCAATATGTCATTAATCAATTCTTCATTTTTTTCTTCGCCGGGTGCATTTAAGACTTCTTTCTTGTGGCTTGCATTGAAGTTCTTGGTGATATTTCCGGAAGGACTGGTAATTGTGACGGCAATTTTTGCTGACACCTCAACTGCACTGATTCGGGTTTCACCATAGCCCTGATACGTCAGTTCGACGATAGCGATGTTCATTCGCGTATTGGCGGATGCATCAATGTTATAACCTGTTTTCTCAAACAGTCGCGTCAGGTTTAATTGTATTTTTTCGGTTATGTTACCTTCGGTTTTTATCAGTGCGGACTCTTTATAAACACCACCTCGTTGTCCTAATATCGGACTCTTTCTTTTGTCGCTGACGTTTAAGGCAAAGCGTATATTCGTTGTCTTCGGTGATCCTTCAGGAAGCTTGAAGCCGGGATCAATGCTTACGGTTTGCGGACTAAGCGCGCAGGCAGCCAGGGATAAAAAGATAAAAAAAACACTAATAGTCTTTTTCATTTCAGAGCAATCCTCTAGAAAGTAGTGATGGTTAAACATGCACTATATTAGTGTAGTCTGCTGTTATTAACAGCATTTTTAAATGTATAGTATGTTTAACAGGGATTTCAATATTTTACTTTATCAGAGGAGGCTTCATATCGATGACTAAACAATCCAGTGATAATTTAACTGCCGCCGTTCTTGGGTTGGGAATCATGGGGCAGGCAATCGCGCAGAATCTTGAAGAGGATGGTTTTTTGGTGGCGAGTTGGAACCGTACCGCGCGCAATGATGTTCCTCAATTTACAGCAGATATCAAACAGCTGCTTAATAAAGCCAGAATTCTGTTAATCGTTGTTACCGATGGCCCGGCAGTTTCGGCCGTGTTGAATCTGATCGAACCTTTACTGGGAAAAGACCATATCGTTGTGCAATGTTCGACGGTTAAACCGGAGGAAAATATTGCATTTTCAAAACAGGTAGCGTCGACAAAAGCAACTTTTTTAGAAGCGTTATTGGGCGGCAGTAAAGTTGCAGCGGTGTCTCGAAAACTTCCCTTTTATGTTGGTGGAGATGTAACAGCAGTTAAACAGATAGAACCTTTATTATCAGGATTAGCATCCAGCATTATTCACGTCGGTGATGTAGGTATGGCCAGTGTGGCTAAGCTGGCAATGAACTTGAACCTTGCTATTCAGATTGAAGCGCTTTGTGAAAGTTATGCGTATGCAATCAGTAATGGTCTGAGCGACGATCAATACTTTGAAGTATTACGTAATAACACCGGCTGGAATTTCCTTGCGGAATACAAAGAGCCTAAATTACGTGGCCGTGATTATAGTCCGCAATTTTCTGTGAGGAATATGTTGAAAGATGTAAAGCTTGCATTAGCGACTGACAAAACGGCTCAAGGTTTAACGTTATTGAAAAAAACCAAAGATATTTATGCCAGTGGAGATGAAGCCGGGTTGGGTGATGAAGACATGATTGCTCTATTTAAAATGATACAACCCGAATAGTTCTAAAATAATATTTACTGCTGATATAACCACTTTAATACTTCATCTTGTACCAGTGTGCCTATTGTATTTTGTACGCCTTTATAATTTTGTAATGACACAATAATATAATTTTTATTGTTTTTACTCTTAACAAAGCCTGCCATTGATCTGACATCATCAATTATGCCGGTTTTTATTCGGGCACTTCCTGGTGGAATTATACCTTTGAGACGTTTTCTAACAGTTCCATCAACACCCACAAGAGGAAGTGATGAGAAAAATTCAGGCTGGTAGGGACTATGTAATGCGTGTTGTAACAGCATAGCCAGTGTTTTTGCAGAGATGCGCGAACTTCGTGATAGACCAGAGCCATTTTCGATAATCAATTCAGGAGCCGGGATACCGATGCTATTTAACCAGTCTGCAATAGCTTTTCTGCCCGCTGCTTTACTTCCCGTAGTATTAAGATATTCACCACCAATAGTGAGTAACAGTTGTCTGGTCATTACATTGTTACTGAATTTATTAATGTAGGTAATGACCTCACTCAATGGTTTTGAAGGCACAACGTAGAAGGGCCTGTCTGCATCAACGGTTGTTTTGCCGATTGTTCCATTAATAGTGCCCCCCATGTCTTGCCACAATGCTTTAAAGACACCAAAAATATATTCATCATTGGGCATTACCGCTCGCAACAACTCCTG
>JBFIJV010000112.1:0-4576 GCA_041600575.1 Gammaproteobacteria bacterium
GGCTGGATTGCAGCAGCAGGCGGACTAGCGTCAGACTCAGAACATGATATTCCCGTGGTGATTTTATTCCCCGAAGTTGAATTTAATCAGGACGCCTTTATTAACAAAGTGAAAAGTAATGTCGAGCAATATGGTTATTGTTCGATTGTCGTGTCCGAGGGCGCGCATTGGCCTGATGGAAAATTTCTGGCTGAACAGGGAACGCGAGACGCCTTTGGGCATGCGCAACTGGGTGGTGCTGCGCCAGTGGTTGCCAATATGATCAAAGAGGCTCTGGGTTATAAATTTCATTGGGCGGTGGCAGATTATTTGCAGCGCGCCGCGCGCCATATCGCTTCAAAGACCGATGTTGATCAAGCCTATGCACTGGGCAAAGCTGCAGTAGAGATGGCGGTCGCCGGAGACAATGCAGTGATGCCAACAGTAAAGCGACTATCTGATGAGCCTTATGTCTGGGAGATCGGTAAGGCAAAGCTGGAGGATGTTGCCAACGTAGAAAAGATGATGCCGAAAGAATTTATTACAGAGGACGGGTTTGGTATTACCGAGGCCTGTAGGCGTTATCTGAGCCCTTTGATTGAAGGAGAAGATTATCCTCCCTACGAAAAAGGCTTGCCAAAATATGTGACGCTTAAAAACAAGCCGGTAAAAAAAATACTCAATTCAGACTTTGCGTTGTAATTTGTAAAGAAAATCTAGTGTCGATAAAACTTTATTATGCGCATGATCCGATGTGCAGTTGGTGTTGGGCATTCAGGCCATCGTTACTGAAGTTATTGTCAGGGTTGCCCAAGGAAATAGAATTTATTCGTCTGCTGGGTGGGTTGGCCCCTGATAGTGAAGAACCAATGCCTGAGGAAACACGTTTATTTGTGCAGGGACATTGGCAGGCTATTCAACAACAAGTCCCGCAAACGGAATTTAACTATGATTTTTGGAATAATTGTGTTCCGCGCCGGAGCACTTATCCTGCTTGTCGAGCAGTTATTGCCGCACGCTATCAGGGACAAAAACTTGATGATGAAATGACGTTTGCGATTCAAAGAGCGTATTATCTGCAAGCACGTAACCCCTCCGATTCTTCAACCTTGATAGCGCTGTCTGAAGAGGTAGGTATGGATAAGGATAAGTTCGCGTCGGATATTAAATCTTCAGCGACAGAAGAAATATTGTTACAGGAAATTAATGAGTGCAGACGTTTAAAGCTAAATGGTTTTCCGGGCTTACTTTTAATTAACGGTGAAACACAGAACCGGATTAAACCGGATTATCTTAATGCGAAAATGATGTTGGAAAAAATTAATGGCCTTATTTAAAGGTGATTCTTTCACCGGTTTTAAATCTCCCGGGCTTCTGGCGTAATGTCTTTTATTAAAGATTTTTCCTTCGATAATTTGCGTGGCGATATCTACGGCGGTTTAACTGCAGCAGTAGTTGCGTTACCTCTCGCTTTAGCATTCGGTGTCACATCTGGTCTCGGCCCACTAGCCGGGATGTACGGTGCGATCATCGTGGGTTTCTTTGCTGCAATTTTTGGTGGCACCCCGGCCCAAATTTCCGGTCCAACCGGGCCAATGACGGTCGTAATGACAGCGATTGTTGTACATTTTTCATATAACCCGGCGATGGCATTTACCATTGTTATGTTGGGAGGCGTATTCCAGATATTGTTTGGTGTGCTTAAGTTCGGGCGTTATATCAATTTAGTGCCGTACCCTGTTATTTCAGGATTCATGAGTGGCATAGGCTGTATCATTATAATCTTGCAGTTAGCGCCTTTTGCCGGTGAGGTTGCTGCCGGAAGTCCGTTAAAATCAATACTGGGTTTTCCCGCGTTGTTCAGCAATATACATTCAAGTGCTTTAATGCTGGGTTTAATCGCGCTTGCTATTGTTTGTTTTATTCCACAACGCCTTAATCGTTATATTCCCGGTCCCTTGTTCGCCCTTGTAGTTGGTACCGTCATCGGTACTTTCTTTTTAAATGATGCAACCGTTATTGGTGATATCCCCAGCGGGCTGCCGAGTTTACAAATACCGGTTTTCTCGATTGATGAGTTTGCTGTCATTATTAAATATTCTCTGGCGCTGGCTTTTTTAGGTTCTATTGATTCACTCTTAACGTCATTAATAGCAGACAGTATTACGCGTACGCATCATGAGTCTGATCGCGAACTATTTGGTCAAGGTCTGGGCAATATAATGAGTGGCTTGTTTGGTGGTTTACCAGGTGCGGGGGCAACCATGCGAACCGTAGTTAATGTACGTGCCGGTGGACGCACCGCTATTTCCGGTGCATTGCATGCTCTTGTTTTGCTGTTGATGGTATTAGGTCTGGGGTCATTTGCTGAACATATACCGCATGCTGTGCTTGCTGGAATCTTGTTAAAGGTCGGCGTTGATATTGTTGACTGGAATTACTTGCGCCGGATTCGTAGTGCTCCTCGTTCAGGTGTATTGATTATGCTGACTACGTTTTCTTTAACTGTCCTGGTCGATCTAATTACAGCGGTTACAGTTGGAACAGTAATGGCGAGTCTGTTGTTTGTTAAGCGCATGGCTGATTCACAAGCAGCCAGCATGAAAATAGTTGGCGGTTATGGTGACTGGAAGGAATTAACAAATGAAGAGGTCGAAATTCTTGAAAGCTCGGATGGCCGTATTGTTTTGTTTCATATTGAAGGCCCGATGAGTTTTGGATCCGCCAAAGGAGTGGTTCGTCTTTTGACGACAGATCGTGAAAAGGATGTATTGATCATTGATTTCACCGATGTGCCTTTTATCGATAGTACCGCCTCACTCGCATTAGAAGAGGTCATACTCAAGGCAAAAAGTGATAATGATCATGTTGTTTTATGTGGTCTCAGCCCAACAGTAGAAAAGGTATTGCGGCAGATTGGAGTGAGTAAACTGTTGCCTGATACGCATATTACACAAACTCGGTTACTTGCTTTGAAACTTTCAGAACAAATTTTGATCAAAGCAACAAATACATGATAAATCACTGCCAATTTAACGAATGATGGATAATATTCGGATATTTTTGCTTGATTTAGAGGCTAAACACGGAATAGTTAAGGTTAAATAACGGTTATTTATACAACAGTCCTGGACAGTAGAAGATAGTTTAATAGGCGATAAAGCATCATTTATGCCATGAAAAGCGCTTTAAATGGATCAATTTGCAGATAATTTGTGTTTTCAAGTGATAATCTGCAAATTAGTAATTGCTAACCAGTTCCTAAAAGAGTAGAGACATTTCGTGAACTTTCTTTATAATATCGGGAAATGTACTATAAAGTTAACCCGTTATCTTATGTTCGCTAGTTGTTTGCCTGCCAAGATAAACCCAGAATTAAATTAAATTAATATCTAAATAATGAAGATTGTTAAAGGAGAGTTGAGCCCCGGACGTTTTCTAGTGCCTTACCGAATCTATGGTGAAGCAGAGAAAACTATCGTTTGTATAAGTGGCGCCAAACAAACAATGGCCGCCTGGCGCTCATTCGTCAGTCATTTTGTTGCTGATTATTCAGTCGTCGTGTTTGATTTGCCAGGACAAGGTCGTGGTCAAATTTTATCTGGCAACCCTGGTATTACTTTTGATGAACAGGTTGATGTCTTACATAAGGTAATTAATGCGACCAATCGAAATGGTACAGTAATTCTTGCCGCTGCATCCTGGGGAACAATTATTTCTGTTGCATTAGCAGCACGTCATCCGGAATTAGTCGATAAGATGATACTTGGTAGTTTTGGTGCCAAGCCAAGCAAGGCAGTTATTGAGGTGATTAAAGAAGGACAAAAGTTGTTTGACACCAATAAGACGGAAGATATTGCACCGTTAATGATCGAAAAGTTTGGCCAACATATTCCTGATACACATAAGAAACAGATTATTGAGCAGTTTCGCGGCATGAGTCGGGAACAGTTTCTGAGTTTTTATGATCATTGTGAGTTTGTTGAACAGGCCTCGGATATTGAAGACTTTATTGATCTGGGCAACATCACTGCATCGACACTTATACTAAGTGGCGAATTCGATGCGATTCTGGATCCGGATGATATTGAAAAAGCATCTTCCCGAATTCCAGATTGTGAATTCAAGATGATACCGGGTGCGGGACATTTCCTGCATTGGGAACAAGCCGACATTCTTCATACCTACAGTGAGTTTCTTGCCAGATAGTTCATCGGTCAATTCAGATCGCGTTATGCTCGAACTTGATTTACAGCCTGTTGAAAAAGTTTCTATTATTCAGCAGCAAGAATTCAATGGGTCCTATTTCAAACCGCTACGCCCATTGGTGATAAAAGATCTGGCAAAGTCCTGGCCAGCATTAACTAAGTGGACGCCTGATTTTTTCAAAGAACAGCACGGTAATAAGCAGGTCAAGGTTTATGATTCAAGCTTTGTTGCTGCCGGTAAAAATTATATGTCCAAATTGAAATCTATTCCTTTGAAAGAATATATCGATACGGTGTTGACGCAGGAACAGGATTTAAGAATGTTTCTTTACAATATTAAATCTGAAATACCGGAATTGGTGAATGACATTAATTTTCCCTCTTTAGTA
>JBFIJV010000113.1:0-4349 GCA_041600575.1 Gammaproteobacteria bacterium
ACGATCTACATGGATGTACTGTATGTCGCGGACGCATGGATGCGTAAGAGCGACGATCTACATGGATGTACTGTATGTCGCGGACGCATGGATGCGTAAGAGCGACGATCTACATGGATGTACTGGTCGATAAAATGCTCCTGCATTATCGACACTTCCACCATCCATGGCGGTCGTATGTCGCGAGCGCATGTGCCTCGGTGCTCCCTTGAGGAGTGTGCGTAAGAGCGACTATGTTTGTATGGATATAGAGACTAATTATTAACCGGCCAGGATATATTTTTCGGCATTTAATACCGTGTTTTGAGTGCCTTCAATCACAACAGCATCACCAATTTTAAAATGAAAGTTATTGTCAAATTGTTCTATTCTGTCACGGTCACGTCTTACGGTTAAGAGAGAGGTATTGGTTTTATCGAGCGCTAATTCGTCGACAGTTTTCCCTACCGCATAACTCTCAGGAAGTAATATCACAGTATGTAATCGCAATGATTCCGGCATCTCCATGCCCAAAGAATCTTCCCCTCTGAAATAACCACGTAAACGGCGATACTCGTCTTCTCGTGCGCGTTTTACAAAGTCCATCGACTTATCCGTTGGTATCCCCATATGTTGGAGGACATGGATTGCCAGCATCATGCTCGCTTCAAAACTTTCCGGAACGACATTGCTGGCGCCCGAGTCATGTAACTTATCCATATATTGGTCATCTTTGCTGCGAACTATGATAGGGATGTCCTTATTAATAAAACGAGCAGTGTGAATAATATGTTCGGCAATCAATGCATCGTCAAAAGTGATGATTAATGCGCTCGCCTGTGCCAGTTCAGTCTTTTGTAAAATCTCGGCGTGGGTACTGTCACCATAAAACACATTTTCTCCTGCTTCCCATGCTTCCCGGATCAGACTATGGTCAAGGTCCAGTGCAACATAAGGAATATTCATTTCCCTGAGGATGTTAGCCAGATTCTGACCAATTCGGCCAAAGCCACAAATGACAACATGCTTGGATAAATTCTGGCAGGCTGTTGTAAGTTCTTTTGGTGGAGCGTTTAAGCCACTGGTGTAAGTGCCACGAAATAGATGTTCAATAATGCGACTGTTATAGCGAATCAATATCGGCGATATCAACATACTTAATATTGCTGCAGCAATGATTGGTTGTGTCTCTTGCAAGTTTAATAAATTGTTACTGATAGCAACAATCAGTACAGCAAACCCGAATTCGCCTGCTTGACCGAGAATCAGACCAGTGCGAAAAGAGGTAGGTAATTCATAACCAAACAAACGGGTTAAGACTACAATCACTAAACCCTTGCCAACGATTAAGCCAGCTGTTAATAAACCAATCCAGAACCATTCTTTTACAATTATGGTGACATCCAGTTGTGCACCCACACTGATAAAGAAAAGGCCCATTAATACATCTCTGAACGGTCGTATATCAGCTTGAATCTGGTGTTTGTATTCTGTCTCACTGAGCATCAGCCCGGCGAGAAACGCACCTAGCGCTAATGAGAGCCCCAGTTGATTAGTTAACCAGGCTGCGGTTAAAGACACAAATAGTGTCGCCAACGTGAAAATTTCAGCGGAACGAGTGCCTGCAACCAGATGAAAGAACGGCCTGAGTAGCCAACGCCCACTTTGAAACATAATAATGAAAGCCAGCATGCCTTTGCCTAATGCAATCAAGATAGGCATGGTTAAGGATTGTTCACTATCCATGGCCAGAATCGGGATGATAACCAGCAAGGGGACAACAGCCAGATCCTGAAATAAGAGTATGGCGATGGCAAGTTGTCCATGCCGGGCCTGCATTTCCAGTTGGTCGGTTAATTGTTTGGCTACTATTGCAGTTGATGAAAGAGCCAGTGCGCCGCCAACAACCAGTGCTGCTTGCCATTCAATGCCGGTTAACCACGCAATGATGCCGCCAGACAAGGTTGAAATAATAACCTGGATACTACCTAGTCCAAATACCGTTGTTTTCATCGCGACCAGTCGTGACACTGAAAATTCCAGGCCAATCATGAACAGTAGAAACACCACGCCGATCTCAGCCAGTGTTTGTATGCTATCGCTTTCTGGTAACCAGGCGAGGGCATAGGGTCCGACCAGAACACCGACGAATAGATAACCCAGGATAGGGGGCAGTTTGATTCGTTTTAATGTCCATACGACCAATACGGACAAAGCCAGCAAGGTCAATCCATCATTCAGGGCTGAGTGATCCATATACAATATTATTCTTTATTTATTTACTGGGTATAAGTCTAAAGTATCTTGTTTAAAAAAGTCGAATTATGATGCTGTAAGCTGTGTGTATAATGCATTCAAAGTTATACTGCTTATTTTGAGCAAGTATCAGATAGGAGTACAAGTTTACTGTGGCGATGTGGGAACAAATTATGCTCGGGATTACTGCGCTGGTAATCCTTTTTTTCTTTTGGCCTGGAGCAAAAAAAGCATTGGAACAAAGTCGGGATGCGGAAAATCCGGACTGGAAAGGTGCGCTCTTGCCAATATTTTTCGTGATTGTGTTCGTCATTATGTTGATTGCATTCGCTAAATCCTGACACCATCTGCATTAATCATCGAATAGTTTTTAATACATTATTGAACGTTTTATTGATTGTCCGCCTCAAAACGTAAGTACAACGAAGAGCAAAAAGAACGCTTTAAAAGCAGGCATGTTCATTGTTTTGGTGGAATATTTAACAATGGATAGTGATAAACTAATTACCGCCATCGGCGAATTTACTGAGGAATAGAAATGAGTCTGTTAAAGAAAACAATTTTAATCTTATTGAGCACATTATTATTGAATTCAAATAATGTGTATGCTGAAGAAGAACCAGAGCTTTTATCAGCGGGAGAACTTCTTAAAAGTTGCGAGGAAGGTTCGGTTCCAGGTGCTCCAAATACCGGGTGTCAACAGTATGTTGTTGGTCTGGTTCTAACTGTGATGCAACTGCATCAAGCTGAACAAAGCCAGCCATTTTTCTGCATAAACCCACAACTAAACCCGAAGGAAGAAGTAACTGATAATGTAATTACCTATTTACGCAGTCAATCTTCACGCGCCAGTGAACCAGCACAAACGTTGGCCCTGGAGGCACTTACTAAAAGTTATCCATGTACAGGTGTAGGCAGGCAAGGCTAACAATGGCTATCGCACAACGAAAAGAAAAATATAACCACGACAAGTTGCAAAAACGTTTGCGGCGTAATGTCGGTCGCGCTATTGCTGATTTCAATATGATTGAAGCCGGCGACAGAGTGATGGTGTGTTTATCCGGTGGTGCAGATTCTTATACGATGTTAGATATTTTGCAGAGTCTGCAACGAAATGCGCCAGTAGATTTTGAATTGATTGTTGTCAATCTTGATCAAAAGCAACCCGGTTTCCCCGAACATGTCCTGCCGGAGTATCTAGATGCGCTTGGTATTGAATATCATATTGTTGAAGAAGACACTTACAGTGTCGTCAAGCGTGTAATCCCGGAAGATAAAACTTATTGTGGACTATGTTCAAGATTGCGCAGGGGCATTATTTATCGTTTTGCCAAGGAACAGGGCTACACTAAAATAGCCCTGGGACATCATCGTGATGATATTATTGAAACATTGTTTTTGAATATGTTTTACGGCGGTAAATTAAAATCAATGCCGGCCAAGTTACTCAGCGACGATGGCGAAAATGTCGTAATTCGTCCCCTGGCGTATTGTGCAGAAACAGACATTAAGACTTACGCTGAAGAGAAAGCGTTTCCAATAATTCCATGTACACTTTGTGGTTCCCAGGACAATTTACAACGTCAAGCCATTAAGCAGATGTTAACTGATTGGAATAAACAAAAACCAGGTAGAAGCGAAACGATTTTTACCAGTATACAAAATATAGTGCCATCACACTTATTAGACACTGAGGCATTTGATTTTAAAAAACTGGGTGAGACCCAACAGGAAAAATCAGTAAACAGTGATGCCTGGTTGTCTGGTTCGCAGGATTAAGTCCATCTTTAATTAAATCTTGTTGTCTAATTAATAATGTCTGAATTTTCTACCGTTTATCAAATATTAATCTGGAGTATTCCGGTTCTTTTTGCAATTACGCTGCACGAAGTGGCGCATGGCTGGGTCGCTATGTTGTTGGGTGATCCGACTGCAAAAGATCGAGGCCGCTTGACTGTAAATCCATTCAAGCATATTGATCCGGTCGGCACAGTTATTGTGCCTTTGATTATGTTCTTTGCCAGCGGTTTTATTTTCGGTTGGGCAAAACCGGTACCAGTGGACTGGAATCGACTTAAAAATACAAAGCGTGATATCGCATTAGTTGCTTTGGC
>JBFIJV010000114.1:0-4300 GCA_041600575.1 Gammaproteobacteria bacterium
GCCAACAACAACCAGACTATTAAGATCGACAGGGGAATTGAATAAATTCTATTCATCCAACTTTACTCTCGGGTCTAACACGGTATAAGTCACATCGGTTAACAAATTGACCAATACATACGTAACGCTGATCAACAGAACACAAGCTTGCACAACGGGATAATCGCGTTTTTGTATCGACTCGATCAATAACTGTCCTATCCCCGGCCAGGAAAATATGGTCTCGGTAATGACAGCGCCAGCGAGCAAGGCGCCGAATTGCATGCCGAGAATAGTAATGACCGGTAAGGCTGCATTACGCAGGGCATGTAAAGCCAATATGCGATATTCACTCAAGCCGCGTGCACGTGCGGCACGAATGTAATCTTCCTCCAGAACATCCAACATAGATGCACGCACCATTCGTGACAAGATTGCCGCCAGTGCAGTACCCAGGGTCAGTGCAGGAAGAACCAGTGAAGACCAGCCTTCCTTGCCACTCACCGGGAACCAACCTAACCACAGGGCAAAGATTAAGATTAACAAAGGTCCCATAACAAAGTTGGGAATAGAAACTCCGAACATTGCAGTTACCATGGCCAGCCTGTCCCATAGCGAGTCTTTATAGACAGCCGCTAATATCCCCAGAGGCAATGCTATTGCTATTGCGATAAGTAAACTGGCAATACTCAAAATAACGGTTGCCGGAATGCGATCGATTAATAACGCCATAACAGCTTGTTTTGAATGTAACGATTGACCCAGATCAAAATGGAAAATCCCGGTTAGATATTGCCACCATTGTTGCAATATAGGTAAATCCAGACCCAGGGCATGACGTAATGCCTCCCTGTCTGCTGGTCGCGCAGTTTCGCCCAACATCACCTCAACCGGATCGCCAGGCACAAGGTGGATTAATAAAAAGACCAGTGTCGTTATGCCCACCAGCACAAACACCGCACTTATTAAACGTTTGATCAGATAATTCAGAAACACACTTTTTTTAACATTCTCGGTTCATATATTGCCCCATATCAGGCTAGAATGATCATAACAGTTCAGGATGACTTGCAAGTGATTCGGAGCGAAATAATGTACAAATTTGATAATAATGAAGATCATGAAACGGAAACAACTGAATCAGCCACTATGTCATTAAACGAAAGCAGTCAAAATGTCCTCGGTATAGTCGTTCGCATGTGTGGTCTATTGTTAATGTTTATAGGCCTATGGATAGCAATACAGGTCTTCAGCGAAGCCCTGGCTCTATATAAAGACCCGACAAATATTGAACGCATGGCAACAGCGATAGAGGCGGGTTCAAACATTGACAAGAGTATTGTGCCTATACGTGACAGCTTGTTGGAGGAAGATGAAACCATAGCTGAGCCTGCAATTAAACCTGACCATGGTTCACAGGATTTTCGAATTTCTTATTTCATCGCCTGGGTTGTTGATCTATTACTACTTATGTTGCTGGCGCGTATAGCCATAATGGCAATCAAGACCGGAGGAGAACTTGCACTCTACGATGCACAGATTAAACGGTTTGCCAAACAGATCGTTCGAGCAAATAAAAAAGAATAAATATAAAAATATTTTTTAGTTAGCCGTCTTACCTGACAGGCTGCTGGATCAATCCCGATCTTCATTTTTACTGCGTTGTTGCTGCATGTACTCACGTCGTTCTTCTCGTGACATGTTTTTTAACTTCTCGCGTAAAACTTTACGATCTTCATCTGACATACCCTGGAAATTTTTATGCATTTTTTGATGTTGCTGCTTCATCTTTTCTTGAAAAGCCTGACGTTCTTCCGGCGACATATTATTAAACTTTTCGCGTAAGGCTCGACGTTCTTCTTCCGGTAGTTTTTTAAACCACTTTTTTCGCTTTTTTATCCGCTGCTGCTCTTCGGGTGACAATTCCTTAAACCGTTCATGTCGTTCACGTATTCTTTGTTTTTCTTCCGGATCCATTGCCTGCCAACGTTGCATGCGTTGTCTGACTCTTTCTTTTTGTTCTTCCGGCATCTGGCCCCAACGACTGGCTCCTTTTTGCATACGTTGTTGGCGATGTGGCGGCAATTGTTCCCAATTATCTTTAAATTCATTTAACAACTTTTGCTCTTCAGCAGACAAGGAATCCCATGCGACACCGTCATCGGCAAAGACATACACCGAATTGCACAGATATAATATGAGCAATATTATTAAACTAGCTTTCATAGTCGATAGTTGTTTCTTTTGTCATATTTATAAATTTACTAACTTTGTAAATTATCTTCCGCGAGCCATTCATAGAATTCCAGATCTTCATATAGCTCAAGACTTTCGGAGGATGAAATAAGATCCAAATCATCAAGTGGGACAGCCTCTGTCGGCATCGGTGAGCGTAATAAAATCATGACAGCAACAACCATGACACACGCTGTTGCCAATGCGCCTGTCATCACTCCTGACCAACTACTGGTGCGAATTTCAGCTTTGGCAATTGCCTGGGTACGGATTTGCCGAATTCTGGATAAGGTATCGGCATCAATTGCAGCAGCGCTTTCATCCAGAGTTTGTCTGACGTTTGCTGTTAATTTTTCTTCATTGAATTCACTCATAATTTTTATACTCAGTTCCAATGCATATCGAGTTTTTCACGTAAACTATGTACCGCCCGAGAATAATGTGTTTTGACACTACCTACGGAACATTTCATCACTTTCGCAGTTTCCCCAACACTATAACCCTCCCAGTTTCTTAGTAGAAAGACCTGCTGTTGACGCAGCGGTAAATCATGTAATGCCTGTTCCAGTTCATCAATGCGTCGATCAGCCTGTAATAATTGTTCCGGCGTTCTTGCCATTTTATCTTCGGCCTGCTGAACAGGATCTGCATGTTCGTCATCATTACTACTAAACCAGCTTCGAAACCGGTTTCTTACCTGATTACGTCGGTACCAGTCCTTGATTCGACTTTGCAAGATCGTAGTAAACAGTGGCCCCCACTCATTTTCATTGCGGTCCGCATATTTCTCAACCAATTTAAACATGGCATCTTGTAAGATATCCAGCGCTTCATCCCTGCTACCTGTTGCTATTTCGGCCATACGAAAGGCTCGCTTCTCAATACTGGCAAGAAAGGCATCAAGCTCACGATGAGTTTCCAGCGTTCATCCCCTTTATAATATAACGTTAAACAAATATGTTTCATCTTGAAAAATAACGTAACCGGATAATTTATCCAGCTACGTTATTATCAATTGAATAGCTATTCTCGGCAATGAATGCTTGCTTAACTATCCCGATCAGCTTCACGACGTTCACGAAACTTGTCTCGCGCTTGTTTGGCAGCATCCCGTTCAGCGTCATTAAGTTCACCGTCACCATCCACATCAAATCGTTTCAACATTTTTTTGCGATGTTTTTCCCTGGCTACCTGACGTTCTGCGTCATTTAAAGTACCATCACCATCCCTGTCAAAACGTTCAATCATCTTTGCTTTATGTTTTGCTTTTGCGGCTGAACGTTCTGCATCACTTACCTGACCATCATTATTTGTATCAAGTCGTTGCATCCTTTTTTGTTTATGTGCTTCTCTGGCAGCCTGGCGCTCCGTATCACTTAGTTTTCCATCACCATCCACATCAAATCGGGCTTTCATCTCTACTCGTTTTGCTTTCCAGTCCACGTCATCGGCAGAAATAACTGAAAAACTCAGACTTAAGCCCAATATAGCTACTGTTAAGCCAGCGAGTTTATTTGTCATTAATTTATTCATGTTCCTGATCTCCATAAGAGTTTTTATTTACACCCGTCTTAACGCCTGGGTTATCATTTGGTTGACACAGAATTATTAAAAACGAGGTGAAAATTAAACAACAGGTGCCAACGGTTAAATGGTGTTTTATAGAGCCTGATGTCAAAGCGTAGCTGTTTGCATGTCATTAACCAAAACTGCTGCTCCCTGTATTTCGCCGTTACGAAGTTGATTCAGCGCGCTATTGGCATCTGTTAATGGAAAAGCATGTACCTCTGTTTTAATCGGGATATTAACAATCAACCTTAAGAATTCTTCACCGTCTCTTCGAGTCAAGTTAGCAACGGACTTAATAATACGTTCACCCCAAAGTAATTTGTAAGGAAATACAGGAATATCACTCATGTGTATCCCGGCACAAACCACGATGCCACCTTTAACTAAAGAACTAAGTGCGAGAGGCACTAATTCTCCAACTGGTGCATAGATGATTGCCGCATCAAGCAATTCTGGCGATGGTTCGTCGGAACCACCACTCCAAACAGCTCCCATCTTTTTGGCAAATTCCTGTGCC
>JBFIJV010000115.1:0-4258 GCA_041600575.1 Gammaproteobacteria bacterium
GCACCTGAGGAAACTCGGTGATATTGCTTTATTCACCTCGGGTTTTTTTGCAGCAAGCATAGAAACCAGTGCTGTTGGAAAAGATTATTTTATCTCTATGGGTGGTAACGCCTACAGTTCATTAGCAGATAATTATCCACGCACAACAATGGACAAGGGTTTATGTGAAGTCTTTTCAGATCTGGCAGTTCATTTTTTGCATTATGTTGATGTATTAACTGAAGTCAGGGAAAGTAATCAACTGAAAGATGATCGAGATGTCTTGTGTTTATATGAATCATGGTTGAAAACGGGTAGTGAATATGCGCGAAAACGTTTGCAAGAAAACGGCATCCTTACGTTTCCAACAGGAAATAAGAGACATTAATGTCGGAGCACTGAGATTCATCTAAACTACTTCCAGGAACAACTTCAATCAATCTATGAGATTGAGACTGAACATTGTGTTCATGATTTTTTAATCACTGATAGCAGGCAGGCAAATGGGTTTTCGATGAACTCTAATCATCGAAATAATGAAGAGCGATTGCTTATTGCTGAACATGAACAAGGGTTAGATCTGTCCTTGTATATCTCGGCTGATGTGATGAACCATCTGCAAGAATTTCACCCTCTGGATTTAATAGAACAGGGAAAATATTCGGAATTTTGTTTGATGCTGGAAGGTGTTAGCCATTTTCTGTATGTCGTATGGAACGCAAGGCACCTGAAAAAAGTGACGTTACTGGAAATGGAAATGCAGGCGGAGATTGATAAATTTGTTATTTTGCAATCTTTACTGAACAGCAGTGCCAGTCGTGATGATGTTGCTTTTCTTCGGGCCTGGTTATTTGAAAATAACGTATTCGATAAAATGTTATCCACGACTGAACTCGAACGTTACAAGCAGGCCAACTATTATGCAGGAAAATATTGCAAGGGCTTGGAAAAGCAGCATAACTTAAAAGGTTTGGATACGGGACTGCTTAAAGAGCTAAGACGTTTTTATCGGTTTGTACAAGAAGATAAGATTAGATATATAAACAACCAATTGCATTGATTGTATTTATCGTTTCATTGCATCAAAGAATTCTGCATTATTTTTAGTCGCTTTTAATCGCTCCAATAAGAATTCCATTGCGCCCAGCTCTTCCATTGGATGGAGTAGTTTGCGTAGAATCCAGATCTTCTGCAATTCACTTTCATTGGTAAGCAATTCTTCGCGACGTGTGCCGGATCGATTGATATTAATCGCAGGATAGATGCGTTTTTCTGCAATAGTTCGATCAAGGTGTAATTCCATATTACCGGTGCCTTTAAACTCTTCGTAGATCACATCATCCATTCTTGAGCCGGTATCAACCAATGCGGTTGCAATGATGGTCAAACTACCACCTTCTTCAATGTTACGTGCCGCACCAAAAAAGCGTTTTGGTCGTTGTAATGCATTAGCATCAACACCACCGGTAAGCACCTTTCCAGACGCCGGTATAACGGTGTTATAGGCACGTGCCAAACGTGTTATGGAGTCTAATAAGATGACAACGTCTTTTTTATGTTCAGTTAAACGTTTAGCGCGTTCGATAACCATCTCTGCAACCTGTACATGGCGGCTGGCAGGTTCATCAAAGGTGCTTGAAATGACTTCACCGCGTACGGAACGGGTCATTTCAGTTACTTCTTCAGGACGTTCATCGATCAGTAATACAATGAGGTGGACTTCCGGATGATTATGCGCAATTGATTGAGCAATACTTTGCAGGATCATTGTTTTACCCGCTTTTGGTGGTGAAACAATCAGACCTCGTTGTCCTTTTCCTATCGGTGAAGCAAGATCAATAATTCGCGGCGTTAAATCTTCGGTGCTGCCATTTCCCTGTTCCAGCGTTAAGCGCTCAGTGGCAAATAACGGGGTAAGGTTTTCAAAAAGTATTTTGCCTTTTGCCTTATCCGGTGCCTCGAAGTTAATTTCGTTAATCTTAAGCAGTGCAAAGTAACGTTCACCATCTTTGGGCGGTCTTATTTTGCCAGATATATTATCGCCTGTTCTAAGACTAAAGCGTCTTATTTGGCTGGGAGAGACATATATGTCATCCGGACCAGCAAGGTAAGAACTGCCTGCAGAACGTAGAAAACCAAAACCATCCTGAAGAATTTCCAGAACGCCATCACCGTAGATATCCTCGCCCTTTTTGGCTTGTGCTTTCAGGATTTCAAATATGACATCCTGTTTTCTGGAGCGGGCGACATTATCGAGTCCAAGATCGGAAGAGAGAGAGACTAGCTCTGAGGCTGGTTTTTGCTTTAGTTCTGTTAGGTTCATAGACTTTGAATGTTGGTAAAAATGGAAATTAGTTGTTAACAAACGAGGAACGTTTGCAAAATTAAAACGAATTTAAATTTTATTGATTTAAGGGGGTTTGGTTTTTTTGGTTGATAAGTTGTTACTTAACCTTATTGATTAAACTAGCATGCGTTTAGCCATTCGTCCAGTTAATTTTGATATTTTAGATTCTAGATATTGGTATCGATAAAGGCTTCCAACTGCGACTTGGATGCAGCACCGACCTTTGTTGCAACCACATCGCCATCTTTAAACAGGATAAGGGTAGGTATACCACGGACACCATAGGTGGTCGGGGTATTTTGATTATCATCAATGTTTATTTTAGCGACGGTCAATTTGTCTTTATATTGATCGGCCAATTGATCAAGAATGGGTGCAATCATTTTGCATGGTCCACACCATTCGGCCCAAAAATCAAGTATTACGGGGAGTTCTGATTTTAAAACTTCATCTTCAAAGCTTGAGTCTGTAACATGTAATATACTTTCACTCATTTTAATTTGTAATCCTTAAATATTATTTGAGGTGCAATTTCAACGAAATTGAAGGTTAATTGCAAGTTCGATATTCAAATACTGTTTAATTAAGTGCCCGGGCCACTCACCTAAAAGTGTCTATTGTTGTTAATATAGGAGGGTAAAGCCCATAGGAAATGCCATTGAGGCGCACTAAATTAGATGTCTAAATGTTCTCGAAAAGGAAAATTTTCATTACGAATCGTTACACGCGGTGCGTTTTGCGCCTATATTATACGTTGGACTATTAAATGACATCAAAAAATACAAATACCCCTGAATTCAAGCAGTTTGCTCTAGACGAACGCCTTTTAACGGTGTTGGATGATATCGGATTTAAACAATGCACACCAATTCAGGGTGAGTGCTTGCCCTTAATTCTTGATGGTCATGATATAGCCGGCCAGGCACAGACCGGTACCGGCAAAACCGCCGCTTTTTTGTTAGCAACATTTCACTTTTTACTACGTAATAAAGCGACACCAAATAGTAATTTGCGTGCATTAATAATTGCACCAACACGTGAATTAGCGATCCAGATCCACAAAGATGCAGAAACCTTCAATAAGCATTGTGGGTTAAAGTTGGGTCTTGTTTATGGCGGCATTGACTATGAAAAACAACGCACATCATTAGCCGATGGGGTCGATATCCTGATTGGCACACCGGGTCGATTAATTGATTATTTCAAACAGGGTGTGTTTAAACTAAAGGACGTTGAAATCGTGGTATTGGATGAAGCGGATCGTATGTTTGACCTCGGTTTTATCAGTGATATTCGCTACATTCTGCGGCGCATGCCAAAGCCCGAAAAACGTTTAAATATGCTGTTTTCAGCGACTTTATCGCATCGAGTGATGGAGTTGGCGTATGAACATATGAATAGCCCCACACTGGTTAAAATCAACCCGGAACAGATCACTGCCGACAAGGTCACACAGGTTCTTTATCATGTTGCAAATGATGAAAAGATTCCATTACTGCTGGGTTTATTAAAGCAAATGGATCCACACCGAACGATCGTGTTTGTTAATACCAAGCGCGCTGCCGAAAAGGTCTGGTCTTACCTTGAAGGCAATGGCATTCATTCCGCGATTTTATCGGGTGATGTGCCACAAAAGAAACGACAGCGATTATTTAACGAATTTTCAAATGGTGAGTTAGCAGCGTTAGTTGCGACCGATCTTGCTGCCAGAGGTTTGCACATACCCGAGGTTAGTCATGTGTTTAATTTTGACCTGCCACAAAACTCAGAAGACTATGTACATCGTATCGGCAGGACTGCACGTGCCGGAGCAAGTGGTGACGCGGTCAGTTTTGGTTGTGAAGATTACATTTATTCCTTAATGGATATCGAGGCTTACTTAGGCTATTCCATTCCAACCGTGCAAATAACAGAAGACTTGCTTATAAAACC
>JBFIJV010000116.1:0-4139 GCA_041600575.1 Gammaproteobacteria bacterium
GGAATTATATCGTGCAGAAACAGCAAATCAGGAAACGCTGGATCAATATGGCCATGAAACGCCCGACGACTGGATAGAACGCAAGCTCTACAGCAAATTCACTTTTCTGGGCATTGTCAGTTTATTCATCATTAACTTTACTTTATTTGGTGTACTGGGTATCTCGATTTCGGCAATCCAGATGGCATGGATACCTTTCTTTGCGGCGGGTGTTATCAATGGTGCTGGCCACTGGTATGGTTATCGAAATTTCGAGTCAGCAGATGCTTCAACCAATATTGTTCCGGTCGGAGTTTTTATAGGTGGTGAAGAGTTGCACAATAATCACCATGCTTTTGCCAGTTCGGCAAAATTTTCCAACAAACCCTGGGAGTTTGATATCGGTTGGCAATATATCCGGGTGCTGAGTTTGGCGGGTTTGGCCAAGGTCAAAAGACTTGCACCAACACCATCATTTAATCATGAGAGTGCGTTAATTGATTACGATACAGTAAGCGCTGTTATTTCCAATCGTTGGCATGTGATGTCTGATTATGCCCAACAAGTGATAGGCGACGTTTATAAAGAAGAGATGCGTAAGACAAAAGCCGGTAAGCGAAAGTTGTTTCGCAAAGGCAAAAAGCTTTTGAGCCGCGCCGACAGTTTGCTTGATTCAAAGGCGCGTGAGCGATTGGATATTATTTTGTCCGAAAACGAGACATTAAGAGAGGTTTATAAATTCAAACAACGTTTACAAGATATCTGGCAGCAAAAGTCAGCCTCGAGTGAGTCTCTGGTCCAATATTTACAAGAGTGGTGTCAGCAGGCAGAACAGACAGGGATTGAAGCGTTGGAAGAATTCTCGCGAAATATACGGGCTTATACATTACAGCCACAGCCGATATAAATGAGATCGTTCAATAAGGCGTCTTCGAAAGTTATTATGTCCTTGTAAATAAAAACCCGCGTTAAGCGGGTTTTTATTTATTTAATCTTGGCTTCTTTATAGATGACATGTTTCCGGACGACCGGGTCATATTTTTTGATTTCCATCTTATCCGGCATGGTGCGTTTGTTTTTGGTCGTAGTGTAGTAATGACCAGTTTCTGCTGATGAGACGAGTTTGATTTTATCGCGCATAATATTTTACCTCAGGCAGCCTTATTACGGGTTTTGATGTCTGCCAAAACAGTTTCAATCCCTTTTTTGTCAATAATGCGCAAGCCTTTTTTGCTGACGCGTAATCTGACCCAACGGCTTTCGCTTTCTATCCAGAATCGTCGTGACTGCAGATTAGGAAGAAAACGGCGTTTTGTCTTATTATTGGCGTGGGATACATTGTTCCCGACCATTGGGGCTTTCCCCGTTACTTCGCATACTCGTGACATGGTTATTCTCGTCGTTGACAATAAAAAAGAGCGCGGATTGTACATGTTATAAGTCCCGGATCCAAGCCTTTGTGTGCCTGGTTTTGACTATATTGTTTTATAATAATCCACGTTCAGCGAATGAAGTAGCTTCGCTATTGCCAATAATCAGGTGATCCAGCACCCGTACATCGACCAGCTTTAGCGCATTTCTCAATTCTTGAGTCAAATTAATGTCGGATTGGCTGGGTTCTGCCACCCCGGAAGGGTGATTGTGGGAAAAAATTACCGCCGCAGCATTGTATTTCAAGGCGGCACGCACTACTTCCCGGGCATGGACTTGGGCACTATCGATGGTTCCTTGAAAAAGCTCATCAAAACTGATTAAACGATGACGATTATCCAGATACAGGCAGGCAAAGACCTCATAAGGGTAAGCACGCAGTTTCAAGGTCAGAAAATCCCGGGTTTGTTCCGGGCTGGTAAAGGCATCGCCAACCTCTAATTCTGACTGTAAATAACGTCGCCCAAGCTCTAATGCGGCCTTAATCTGTACGTATTTAACAGCCCCAAGCCCCTTGGTCGTACAAAATTCTTGTTGGTCGGCATCAATCAGTTGGCGCAAGCCCTGGAATTTGTCCAATAATTCTCTGGCTAAATCCAGCGCGGACATTCCTTCTCGGCCAGTGCGGAGAAAAATAGCCAGAATTTCCGCATCAGACAGGGCAGCAGGCCCTTTAGTTAGTAATTTTTCTCTAGGTCTTTCGTTGATTGGCCAGCTTGAAATCGACATCGTAACACTCCTTGTTATAGATGGGTTGGCATGTATGTAAGTGCATGCTCATTCTGTACGCGACTTGCAACAATAATAAGGTAAAATCACAATTTATGTACAGACTAACTGGAAAAAGAATTTTACTAGGCGTCACTGGCGGTATTGCAGCTTATAAGTCTGCGACGCTATTACGCTTGTTACGGCAGCATGGTGCCGATGTGCGTGTCGTCATGACGCGCAATGCCTGTGAATTTATTACGCCCCTGACTTTACAGGCTCTGTCAGGACGGCCCGTTCATACCGACTTGCTGGATTTAGAAACAGAGTCTGCAATGGGTCATATCGATCTGGCGCGGTGGGCAGATCTGGTTTTAGTTGCCCCGGCCAGTGCCAATTTTGTCGCCAGATACGTTAATGGTTTTGCTGATGATTTGCTCAGCACCCTATGTCTCGCTGCCACGGCACCGGTCGCGCTTGCCCCGGCCATGAATCAGCAGATGTGGCTTAACCCGGCAACACAAGAGAATTTAGAAAAAATAAAGACTAGAGGCATTATTATTCTTGGTCCGGCATCGGGTGATCAGGCTTGTGGTGAAAATGGTCCGGGCCGAATGCTTGAGCCGGAAGATATAGTGCCATTAGTAGCAGACGCATTCGAAACCAATATTCTAAGTGGATCGCGATTGTTAGTGACGGCAGGTCCCACCAGAGAAGCGATTGATCCGGTCCGTTACATCAGTAATCGTAGCTCCGGACGCATGGGTTATGCTGTTGCGATGGCTGCTATAGAAGCTGGTGCTGAGGTTTCTCTTGTATCTGGTCCTGTGAGTATCCCGGCACCGGATCGTGCGAACTTGATTAATGTAACGACCGCTTTGGAAATGTATAACGCAGTCATGCAAAAAATCAGTGACACAGATATTTTTATCTCGGCAGCCGCAGTAGCTGATTACAGCGTTCAATCAGTTGCGGCACAAAAAATTAAAAAATCCGACGATTCGCTTCAATTAAGTCTGAAAAAAAATCCGGATATACTGGCCGAGGTCGCTGCTTTGCGTAACCCTCCATTCACAGTAGGTTTTGCTGCAGAGACTGAAAATCTTGCAGCCAATGCGCAGTCTAAATTGCAATCTAAAAAACTTGATATGATAGCGGCTAATCAGGTTGGTGAAGCGCTTGGATTTGATTCAGGGATGAATGCCTTAACCGTGTTTTGGGGAACTGAACAGAAACAACTGGAGCGTGCTTCTAAAAACACGTTGGCGAAAATACTGATAACACTTATTGCCGATCAATATTATGAAAAAAATACTAATAAAACTCATTGATAAGCGTTTGGGCAAGGATTTTCCGTTGCCTGAATATGCAACAGAAGGCTCAGCTGGACTCGACCTTTGCGCTTGTTTTGATAACCCGTTAGAAATAAAACCTGGTGAGACCGTATTAATACCCGCCGGGTTTGCAATCCACATCGCGGATAATGCTTATGCAGCAGTATTGTTGCCACGATCAGGCTTGGGTCACAAACATGGTATTGTGTTAGGCAATTTGACGGGATTAATAGACTCAGATTATCAGGGAGAGATATTCGTCTCATGTTGGAATAGAAGTGACATAGCATTTACGATAAACCCCGGCGATCGGATTGCACAGATGGTAATAGTGCCAGTGGTGCAAGCCAAATTTGAATTTGTCGATTCCTTTACAGAGACCATACGCGGCGATGGTGGGTTTGGTCACACAGGCGTGTCACAGGATATAGGAGAAAAGATTAATGGTTGATGGTCCGGTTACTAATCGTCGATTTAGTCGACGCGCTGTCAGAAAGGCGGTGATTATATCGGTATGCGTAATTGTGGCTATGTTTGTGGCGGGCAGCGGTTGGAAGTTGTTTACAAATATGTCCGCTACTAATGAAAAAGAAGCGCTTGAAGCACAGGATGCTATGGCACGAAATGTAGCGGCTAAAGTTGAACAGAATCTGGCACAAACCAAAACAAAATTATCTGCTTTAGCTA
>JBFIJV010000117.1:0-4136 GCA_041600575.1 Gammaproteobacteria bacterium
GCAAGCTATTAAAGCAAGTCATGTCATTTATAAACCAGATCTTCTTGAAGGTGATGCTCAGACAAGCAAACCTGTTTATCAGGCAGACCCCCTGAATGTTTTTCTGGTAGTAGAAGCAGGCGATCATCATATCTCTGTTCTGAATGGTGATACCTTTAAAACCATTCACCGTTTCAAATCCAGATATGCTTTGCATGGCGGCCCTAAATATACATCGGATGGACGCTTTGTTTATTTTGCTTCACGTGATGGATGGATCAGCAAATTCGATATGTACAAACTGGAGACCGTCGCAGAAGTTCGTGCCGGAATTAACACACGTAACCTGGCTGTCTCGGGAGATGATCGTTATGTCTTAGCAGGTAATTACTTGCCACACACGATGGTGTTGCTCAATGCGACAGATTTGAGTTTGATTAAGATAATCCCTGTGACAGATGGACAGGGTAACAGCTCACGCGTAAGCGCCGTCTACACAGCACCCCCACGCCAGAGTTTTATTGCCGCATTAAAGGATTTCAAAGAAGTCTGGGAAATTTATTATTCAGATAAGCCGCCCGAAGTATTTAATGGTACGGTTCACGATTATCATATGGCAGAAGGGTTGGCAGAAAAAGGGCCGTTTCCAATTCAACGTATTGAGCTTGATGACTATCTCGATGATTTCTTTTTCGATCAGGAATACAACAATATAATGGGTGCTGCCAGAAATGCTAAAAATGGTCAGGCTTTTAATCTGAACGTAAAGCGAAAAATTGCTGATCTGGATCTTACCGGTATGCCACATCTTGGTTCAGGAATCACATGGAAATATAGAGACACCACCGTTCTCGCTACACCCAACCTGCAAGAAAATACCGTCACCATTATTGATACAAAAAACTGGAAGACCATAAAAAAAATCGAAACACAGGGTCCCGGTTTTTTTATGCGTAGCCATGAATATTCGCCTTATGCCTGGGTAGATGTTTTTGTCGGACCAAATAAAGATGTAATGCATGTGATTGATAAATCCACTTTAGAGATTGTTAAGACATTAAAACCATCGCCGGGAAAAACTTCCGGGCATATTGAGTTCACTCGTGATGGTCGTTTTGCTTTACTGAGTATCTGGGAGATGGATGGTGAAATAATCGTCTATGATGCAAAATTGCTGCAAGAGGTTAAGCGGATACCGATGAAAAAACCAGTGGGGAAATATAACGTTTATAATAAAATAAATCGTTCCTCAGGCACGAGTCATTGAGTAGTGATTTTTAGCATGAATGATTCCAATTGAGACAAATAATTTCAATCCATCTGGCATCAAGTATGTATACACTATATTCAGTGATTATTTACAAACGTTTGCAGTAACTCTATATCGTCAATAAAAATATGACTACTACGATTTGACTTCACACCGTATTCTGCTAATTGATTAAAAGCACGAGAGAGGGTACCGGGTTGTATGCCTAAATGTGCCGCCAATACCGTTTTATTGAACGGTAGATCTAAATAATGTTGATCCGGACTTTGTTCCAGAAGCTCAAGAAGAAATAACGCAAGACGTTTCGGAACACCCATTGTCTTAAATTGTTCAAATTCATTAACCAGTGTATTTAGTTGGCTCGATAAACGGGCAATCATGCGCATAGCAATGTCAGGGTCTTCTTTTATCATACTTTTCAGAGAAGAAACCTTGAGTTCAAGCAGATCACATGATGACGCTGCATAAGCACTGGCAGGATACCGTCCAAATACTAATGCTGCGGGTTCGGCAAAACTTTCACCATCTTTAAACACATGCAATACCGATTGTTCTGCATTCTTATTTTCCTTGGTTATAACCACCCAACCTTTGATGATAAGGAAAAAAGCATTTGCCTCATCTCCCTGACAAAAAATAATATCATCCTTATTGTAAGAAAGAAGCTTTGATTTACTACATATCTTTTCAAGATGATCTTCATTCAACCCATTAAAAAAGGTTGCGTGTTGAAGTTTCTCAACGATATGAGTTTTCATCATTCTTGATCCTGATTATATTCGAACAACCTGACATGATATCAGTATTATTATAAGGATAATTATTTTCTGCTGAATAATTATAATACACTTTTTCTCAATCTTAATGCATTGGTGATCACGGAGACAGAACTAAAGCTCATCGCTGCTGCTGCAATCATTGGTGATAATAACAAACCAAATAGCGGATAAAGCACACCAGCCGCTATAGGAATACCGAGCGCATTGTAGAAAAAGGCAAAAAACAGATTCTGGCGGATATTGCGCATGGTTGCCCGACTCAGTAAACGTGCTCTGGCTATACCACGCAGATCACCTTTAACCAGTGTGACTCCAGCGCTTTCCATGGCAACATCCGTCCCGCTTCCCATAGCGATACCGACATGAGCTTGTGCTAATGCGGGCGCGTCATTGATACCATCGCCGGCCATGCCAACCTTATGTCCTTCAGCTTGTAGTCGTTTAACCACCTCAACTTTCTGTTCCGGTAACACCTCAGCAATAATCTGATCGATATTTAACTTTGCGGCAACGGCCTTTGCTGTTGTTTCGCTATCTCCAGTCAACATAACAATTTGAACATTGTCTGTATGTAATGCGGCAATAGCCTCTGAGGTTGATGCCTTGATTGGATCAGCAACACCCAATATCCCGGCAAGTTTTTTATCAATAACGACAAACATTGCAGTCTGTCCTTCCCTGCGTAATTCTTCTGCCTGTTTTATTAAAGGACTCACATCAACACCGAGATCCTCCAGTAATTTCAGATTACCAATCGCTATCTGTTTATTTTCAATAAGCCCTTTGACGCCTTTACCAGTAAGTGAATCAAATTCACTGATTGCGGCAAGTGAAATATTCTTTTCTTTAGCGCCAGCAACAATTGCCGCAGCTAATGGATGCTCACTGTTTTTTTCCAGACTCGCACCTAATCGTAAAACTTCATCTTCATTAAAACCTGTTGCGACAATAATACTCACAAGCGTAGGTTTGCCTTCTGTGAGTGTGCCCGTCTTATCAACTACCAATGTATCGATTTGCTCCATGACTTCGAGCGCTTCGGCATTTTTTATTAACACTCCAAATGTGGCACCTCGACCTGTTCCCACCATAATAGATATTGGCGTTGCCAGACCCAGTGCACAGGGGCAAGCAATGATTAAAACAGCTACGGCATTAATGACAGCATGGGAGAGTCTTGGCTCAGGACCCAACATGCCCCAAACGATCAAGGTTATAACCGCACAGATAACCACGGTCGGTACAAAGTACCCTGATACAATATCAACCGTTTTTTGAATCGGTGCGCGGCTTCGTTGTGCCTCAGCAACCATATGTACAATCTGTGCCAGTAAAGTATCACTACCTACACGTTGCGACTCCATAACAAGACTGCCGGTTGTATTCACTGTTGCGCCGATGACATTATCACCAACATATTTCGTTACAGGCAGGGGTTCTCCTGTCACCATTGATTCATCAACGGCACTCGAACCTTCAATAATTTTTCCATCGACAGGAATTTTTTCGCCGGGTCTGATCCGTAGATGCTGTCCGATTTGAACATCCTCCAGTTCTATATCTTTTTCACTGCCATCTTGCTTTATCAAACGCGCTGTTTTTGGTGCCAGATCTAACAACATCTTGATCGCAGTATTGGTCTGACTTCGCGCACGAAGTTCGAGTACTTGTCCCAACAACACCAAAGAAGTTATCACTGCAGCAGCTTCAAAATAGACCGGGATTAGCCCCGCTTTATTTTGTATGGATACCGGGAACCAGCCGGGGAACAAGGTGGCAATGAGACTATATGTCCAGGCCACACCAACGCCCAGACTAATCAAGGTAAACATATTTAAATGGCGTGAAACAAGTGATGCCCAGCCCTTTACAAAAAATGGCCATGCACCCCATAACACGACAGGTGTTGCTAAAATCAATTCGAACCATTGTCGGGATGAAGGAGAAATAATATTTGAAAAAACATCAGGCCAGAAATCCGCGCCCATCGCACTGATAAAAACCGGCACAGCCAAAATAATACTGATCCAAAAGCGCTGCGTCATATCGATCAGTTCATGATTTTCATCTTCAACATCAATTGACATAGGCTCAAGCGCCATACCACA
>JBFIJV010000118.1:0-4126 GCA_041600575.1 Gammaproteobacteria bacterium
CCGGTAATGTAGACCAGTTAGAATTGGCCTGGTCATATCAAACCGGTATTAAGAAAACCTTTCAAACCAGCCCTATTGTTATCGATGGCGTTATGTTCATCACGACACCTTTGAATGATGTCATCGCTCTGAATGCAGAAAATGGACAAGAGATTTGGCGTTATAGACATGATTTGAAGGGGGATAAATTTTGTTGTGGGCCTGCCAACCGCGGACCTGCTGTCGCAAATGGCAAGGTGTTTAGCGTTACTATCGATGCTCGACTAATCGCCCTGGATCAAAAAACCGGTGAAAAGCTATGGGATGTCCCTATTTCCGATCCCAATTCAGGCGTTGATGAAGTACTAAAACCGCTGTTAGGTATGGAAGAATTAAGTGGCGCAGTTGTTACTGGCTCATCCGGCCACAGTGCCAGCCTTGCACCTCAAGTTTATGATGGCAAAGTCTTTGTTGGTATTACCGGTGCCGGTTATGGCTTACATATGGAAGTGGAGCAAGACGGTAAACCAACATTGGCTGTTGGTGGTTTTGCTGGCGGTGGTCACGGTCTACGTGGCTTTATGGTTGCCTATGACGTTGAAACAGGTGATGAGGTCTGGCGCTGGTATAGTACCTCTGAAACAAACTGGGCAGGTAACTGGGTTGAAACAGCATCTGGTGGTGAGAGTTTTAATCGCGATATTGAAACCGAAAAAGCGAACTTTGACAAATACAAAGATGCCTGGAAGTTAGGTGGTGGGTCTATCTGGACTACACCTGCATTAGATACTGAACTTGGTTTGCTTTATTTTGGTACTGGCAACCCGTCACCACAAATGGAAGATTCCACACGTCCGGGTGATAGTTTAAATACTGTGAGTCTGGTCGCATTGGATGTAAATACGGGCAAGCTCAAGTGGGCTTATCAACAAGTACCACATGATCGTTGGGGTTATGATGTTGCGAGTCCACCGGTACTGATCGATTACATAAAAGATGGCAAAATAATCAAAGCAGTTGCCCAGGCCAGTAAAGTAGGTTGGTTATTTATTCATGACCGGGCTACAGGCGAATTATTGTTACGTTCCGATGCATTTGTGCCACAGGAAAATCTGTTTGCCCGACCTAATGAAGAAGGCGTACGTATTGCACCAAGCACCTTTGGAGCAACTACGTGGTCACCAGCAGCGTATTACCCTGATTTGAATGCAATGTTTATTGCCGGTATTTATACGGCTGCGACATTCTATTCGAAAAAACTTACGCCAGAACCCGGAAAACCATGGGCAAGTTTTACGTTCTTTAAACCAACCACCGATCCTACCTGGGGAAATATAACCGCCGTTGATCTAAGTACTGGTAAAATACGTTGGGAAGTCAAAACAGAACAGCCAATGGTAGGTGGTGTCATGGCTACTGCGGGAGGACTTCTATTCGCAGGCGAAGGCAATGGTAACTTCAATGCCTACGATGCCAAATCAGGAAAACAACTTTGGCAATATAAAAGTCAATATGGTGTTAATGCACCGCCGATTACCTATAAGCTGAACGGCACGCAATACATCGCTGTGGCTTCGGGTGGCAGTGGTATATTTCAATACACTATGGGCGATGAGATATTAGTCTTTAAGCTCAAACAATAGTATTTAATAAATATCATTCTTTCTTGCTTAATATTTCTGCAAGACGCTCTTTTGTTTCTTTTCGCCGTCCGGCGTCGGCAAGATCTCGACCTGGACGTGCGGGAGCAACAAGTGCTTTTAGATAAGCTGCTTCAGCCTGTTGGTATTTCTTTTGTTTTCTAAGAAAGTCTCCATAAAAATAATTAGCGTCAATATCATCGGGATTGAGTTCGATAGCCTTATTAAGATATTTTTTGGCAAGATCAAAATCACCAAATGCAATCGGCCATTCCGGTACCAGAAAGTATAAGGTGCCAAGATAAGTATTGGCGGCACCTTTCGAAGCTAAAGGATCGAGTTTTAATGATTGCTCCAGTGCATCACGGGATTGGTTAACAGCATCCAATGCTCTTAAGGTACCAATTGAACCTGCATAGGTTGATAAAATAATACCTTCCCATAGATAAGCATCAGCATTGTTTGTCTGGGTCTGTCTTATTTCTGCTGCTTTCCTGACTAGATTTTCAAGCGCTACTTCCTGTTCTTTTCGTTCAATATTATATTTTATTTGTGACCATTCTTTTTGTAGTTGTATGATTGCGATATTGATTTCCGCATTGACGGAAACTGAAAACAGGATCAATCCGGCAAAAGTTATAATTGTTGTGTGTAAAGAATATTTCATGGATTATGTCCTTGAGTAGCATAGCTATTTATCAATGATCTTTGCGCTCGATTATATTTGTTAACTAATTCTACGACGAGCTATAAATTTCGTTTTTTAGAACTCGGGTTATAAATAATGCTATAAGAGAATATAATAACAATAACAATAAAGAGTAACTTACAAAAATACAAACGGGGGCGATAATGACGCAAATATTCAGTGATGAAGAATTAAAACAATTCAAGTTAGCGGAAACAGATGCATTTCGCTCGCCGGTTCCCACTCAAGTCATATCAAATGGTGAGTTCACTCCTTCACCACAAACCGCTCAACAATCACGAGTAGAGGCGAGAATAAAACAACTTGCAGACGAACACGGTAAAAAACTGGGCTTGAATCGACGCCAATTTTTGACAAGTGCTTCTGGTATGGCCGCAGCTTTTGTTGCGATGAATGAAGTGTTTGGGCCTGTGTTCATGATCAATAAGGCCGAGGCAGCAGAACCTGAACGTGCAATCGCGCGTGTTAACGCATTAAAAGATCAATTTATTTTTGATGATCAAACCCATTTTGTTCACGATGAATTTCAGCAGGAAGGCTTGCTAAATATTCCTCTTTTTGCAGCTGATCATTGGGAGGCCGGTCTCAGCAGAGAGCAATTAACGCTTAGTGATCTAAAATTTCAGAATTTTATTCGTCAAATATTTTTAAATAGCGATACAAAAATTGCCTTATTAAGCGGGGCTCCATTTGATGATCCTAGTTGGTGGTTTTTGGCAAATGATCAAATCAGGGGGGCAGTAGATACGATAAATAAGTTAGCTGGCACGCGACGCATGTATGGGCACTTTGTAATTACCCCGAAACAAGAAGGTTGGCTGGAAAAGGTAACAGAAGTGATTGAGACGGGCCATACCGATTCATGGAAGGCGTATACGATTGGTGATCCTTTAACGTCGACCACAAAGCACCCCTGGCGACTGGACGATGAAGAATTGATGTACCCATTTTATGAAAAAGCTGTAAAGGCGGGCATTACAAATCTGGCAATTCATAAAGGCTTACTGCCTGCAGATTATGAAAAAAGCTGGCCCGAAGTATGGAAACATGCAACTGCATGGGATATTGGTAAGGCGGCCAAAGACTGGCCGCAAATGAATTTCATTATTTATCATGCCTGTTTACGCCCCGCGTTTGAACTACCCGACCAGGCCCTGGCAGAATTTGAAACGACTGGGGAGATAAAGTGGGCTAGTGATTTAGCACGTATTCCAGAGAAGTACGGTGTCAGCAATGTCTATGCTGATCTTGGTACCTGCTTTGCTAATTCGGCGACAGCTAACCCACGTTTTGCTGCCGCTTTGCTCGGCACGCTGATAAAAGGATTAGGTGTTGACCGTGTTGTCTGGGGAACAGATTCCGTCTGGTATGGATCGCCACAATGGCAGATAGAGGCCTTTCGAAGACTGGAAATCCCTGAGGATATGCAGAGGAAGCACGGCTTTTCACCATTGGGGGCCGCAAATGGTGAGGTTAAAAATAAGATTTTTGGCTTGAATTCGGCAAAGTTATATAATCTTGATCCTGAAATAGCACTTAAAGCGACTGGCACAGATGGTATTGCCCAACTAAAACAAGATTATGTGAATGAGCCGGAATTGCGTGATAACTCAAGATACGGATATATAATTTAAGTTTGGTATGACAATAATTAATCATCAAAAAGTTGAGTTTTTATAAAAAACTGTTTTTAGAATGACTTTGTGCAGTTGTAGAAAATGAATATTTTTAATAAAAGTTTAGATTTTATCGCTTATTTATTGCGTCGTACCGTATTTTGGTTTGGATTTTATATTCG
>JBFIJV010000119.1:0-3957 GCA_041600575.1 Gammaproteobacteria bacterium
CGTTAAACTTTCCAAAGAACTCTCGAAAAGGGATACCGGTAAAACGCTATATATTCTGGATGAACCGACAACCGGTTTACATTTTCATGATATCCAGCAACTGCTCGATATATTGCATAGACTCAGGGAACATGGGAATACCATTATCGTTATCGAGCATAATCTTGACGTGATCAAAACCGCAGACTGGGTTATTGATCTCGGACCAGAAGGCGGTGATGGTGGTGGTGAAATTATAGCCACCGGCACACCGGAAGACCTGGCCGAAAATCCGGTTTCACACACAGGACAATTTCTTAAACAGGTTCTTGCTAAAAATTCGAAAGCTCAAATAAAGCTGGGCAAAGCGTCTTAAGGTAATTGTTTACCGAGTGATAAGCCAAAGATAAAAATAACCGGACTTTGCATCAGCAGGATAACCGCATTAAAGATGAGGGTCTTAAAGCCATCGCGATTAAATTGTTTGTCTAGATAGTCACCAATGTAATCGGCTAATTGTCTTGCCAGCCAATGTGTCATAACAGAGATAATAATAATTGAAATAAGCGCCTTAACGTCGGGTAACAGTTTGTAATCGTTTATATCCAGTCCCTGACATAACCAACTGAAGATTATCATTGAGCATAATATTCCTTGTAAGGGAATAATCAGTTCATCCAGTTTTCCAAGTACGGGTACAAAGGGAAAGAAAAAGGTGAGTAAGAAGATCATGTTAATGAGAAAGCTGGAACGCATCTCATCAATCGTCAGCAGTGTATTAATTGAAGGTGCTGAATCTATTCCGAAATTGATCGGATAAATGAGCACAATAAGACCAATGATTAAGAATGCCCTTGTTAAAGGCATGCCTATTTTATCCCAGCAATATTGCAGGAGAGTATGGCCTAATTTGTCATGGATAAAAGCGAATGCAGGAAGAATAACGACGATGCCTAGACAATAAACGAAAAATGCAAAGATAGTTTGTTGATGAAAAATTATTTGAGTGAGCGTCATTCTGTCTAAGCTGTTTTATCAAGTTTGCAAACCAGGCATATATTAATATTCATCTTCATCTTAAAAATAAAATTAACAGGCATCCGTAGGGGTGATATATTGCACACTATAACCTGTCATTTTATTCTTATCTTTACATCTATTTAATGATCTTAAAAATTCAATCTATAAAGGGTTCTATATTATGAGTGTTCTGATTTGTGGGTCTATGGCGTATGACCATATTATGGTTTTTCCCGATAAGTTTAAAAACCACATCCTTCCCGAGAAAGTGCATATGCTTAATGTGTCTTTTCTGGTTCCCGATATGCGCCGTGAGTTTGGCGGTTGTGCCGGGAACATCGCCTATAATCTGAATCTACTGGATGACTCGATTGCGTTACCGATGGCAACAGTCGGTAAAGATTTTGCCCCTTATGCCTACTGGATGGATAAGCGTCATATGAACCGTACCCATATTACTGTTGTTGATGACGCCTTCACCGGGCAGGCGTTTATCACGACAGATCTGGATGACAATCAAATTACCGCTTTTCATCCTGGCGCCATGAATGAATCCCATCGTAATAAAGTAGCTGATGCGAAGGGTTGTAAAATAGGCATCATTTCTCCAGATGGTCGTGATGGTATGTTGCAACATGCGTCACAATTTGCCGAGGCCGGAATACCATTCATTTTTGATCCCGGTCAGGGCATGCCGATGTTTAACGGTGAAGAACTTAGGCAGTTCATTGAAAAAGCAACATGGGTCACGGTTAATGATTATGAATGGCAGATGATGCAGGATAAAACAGGAATGAAACCGGAACAGATCACAGAATTGGTTGAGGCTTTGATCGTAACGCGTGGTGGTGATGGCTCTATCATTCATACAAAAGATAAACAGTATGAAATTCCTTGCGTCAAACCGGAATCGATCACTGATCCTACAGGTTGTGGTGATGCTTATCGTGCCGGTTTACTTTATGGACTGGTGAATGAGAAGGACTGGGAAACAACAGGTCGAATCGCATCGTTGATGGGTTCTATAAAAATTGAAAAGCATGGCACACAAAATCATAGATTCACACTTGATGAATTCAAGACGCGTTTTGAAAAAGAGTTTGGTAGCAGTATTTAAATATAAATGCCCCTGCACGCAGGGGCATTATTTAAACTCAAGATTAATTTAATGCTTTTTGTTCTTGTCTTCGTTGATACAGTATAAATTCCGTATAACCATTGGCTTGTTCACGGCCTTTAAAGACTAAATCCATCGCGGCCTTAAAAGGAACACTGCTCTCAAAATCTTTTGCCATAGGTTGATAGTCTTTGTCATCCCGGTTCTGGCGATCCACTATGACGGCCATGCGTTCCATTGCTACGCGCACTTCTTCTTCATTGACAATGCCGTGATGTAACCAGTTTGCAATGTGTTGACTTGAAATTCTTAAGGTCGCGCAATCTTCCATCAATGCGACATCATTAATATCAGGCACCTTTGAACAGCCCACGCCTTGACCAACCCAGCGTGAGACATAACCAAGAATACCTTGTGCATTATTTTCCAATTCATGACGAATTTCATTCGCTGTCAGTTTGCGATCTTTGTCGAGCAACGGAATCGTTAAAATATCATCTACCAGCACCTTGCTCGCGGTCATCAATGCCTGCTGTCTGCTTTTAACATTCAAACGATGATAATGAATAGAATGCAATACGGCTGCAATGGGTGATGGTACCCATGAAGTATTAGCACCGGCCTTGAGGTGCTGAATCTTGGTCTTCATCATGTTATTCATTTCTTCAGGCATAGCCCACATACCCTTACCAATCTGGGCTCGATCTTTAAGACCACATTCAAGACCTATCTGAACATTTGATGCTTCATAAGCTTCCAGCCAGGTTGCTTTTTTAAGTTCCGCTTTAGGTATCATCGGACCTGCTTCCATACTGGTGTGAATATCATCACCCGTTCTATCAAGGAAACCGGTGTTGATAAAAACCAGCCGTTCTTTTACCGCATTAATGCATGCCTTCAGGTTGACTGATGTACGACGCTCTTCATCCATAATCCCCATCTTCAATGTATGTCGGTTCAAACCGAGTACATCTTCAGCACGGTTAAATAACTCATTCGCGAAAGCAATCTCTTCCGGTCCGTGTAATTTAGGTTTAACAATATAGACTGAACCGGTTCTACTATTACGACGTTGGGTATTACCTTTCAGATCATGAATCGCACAAAGAGAGGTCACCATTAAATCAACCATGGTTTCTGGAACAGGTTTGCCATCATAAAGCACCATATCTGTGTAAAGATGATGACCGACATTTCTGACCAGCATTAAACTTCTACCGTTTTTAACAACAGGCTTGCCATCAATGCCGATGTATTCCTTATCTGCTTCCATGGTACGTTCAATAGTTTTGTCATCTTTGACAAGCGTGCGCACTAATGTGCCTTTCATTAAGCCCAGCCAATTACGATATACTTTTAACTTGTCATCAGTATCAACCGAAGCTACAGAATCTTCACAGTCCATAATCGCTGTTATCGCCGATTCAAGGAATACGTCGTATATCTTGGCGTGGTCACGACGACCAATAAAGTAACCATCACCGAATTTAATTTCCAGATGTAAACTGTGATGACAAAGCAGCACTGAATCAGGGTTTTCTGCGGAGCCGGTGTACCCTACAAATTGTTGTGGTTTCAATAAGGTTGTTTCCGTTCCGTCACCAAAACAAACAGCCAGTTGATTATCTTTAATAAAATATTGTGTTACATGTTTATGCGTGTCGCGCTCAAGCGCGAAATGTCTGTCGAGTAAGTGACGTGCACGTTCGATAACACGTTCACCGCGAATTGGATTATATTTTTTTATTCGTTTACAACCATTTGCTTCCGAGATGGTATTAGTTGAATAAAATGCATCGTATAAACTTCCCCAGCGAGCATTAACAGCATTCAATACATAA
>JBFIJV010000120.1:0-3917 GCA_041600575.1 Gammaproteobacteria bacterium
ACACTGACTTAATGTTGGAGCTTGCTGCAGAAAATCCATTTTTGCCCCGGTTTTATTCGGATCCAAAATCTGTTGCCTTGCCGACACAGCTTTTCTTTTTGTTTCAGCGCGCCAAACAAATTGAGTCCTTGCGTCAAACAGACATGTTTAAGCCGGTACAGGTCTCCGATTTTTTAATTGAAAAAGACAAGTTGTTTGCTTCCATTACTCTGGATGATGATGAATTAGCGTTATACCATCAGGTCTATGATCGGTTAACACTAGATGCCCCGGTGCCAGATCTTGTTATTTATTTACAAGCACCGATAGACATATTAATGCAACGCATAATCGAACGCGGTCATGATTATGAACGACCCATAAACAGTAGTTATTTAAAAAAGATTTCGGAAGCCTATGTTGAATTCTTTTATCATTACTCAACGTCACCATTACTGATAGTGAATACAAATGATTTTGACCTATCGAATAATGATAAAGATTATAATTTATTATTAGAACATATAAGGCAACTTCCACCAGGCAGACATTATTTCAACCCAATTGAATTATGATTGAAAAAGTTACTACAACGACACTAAAGAAAATGAAAGCAGCCGGTGAAAAGATCGCTTGTTTGACTTCATACGATGCCAGTTTTGCTCGTTTGCAGGATGAGGCAGGCGTTGATGTTTTACTGGTTGGTGATTCTCTCGGCATGGTCTTACATGGCGACGAAACAACGTTAAACGTTACCATGACAGATATGATTTATCACACACGACTGGTGAGTAAAGTATGCCAACGTGCGCTTGTGATTAGTGATATGCCTTATAAAAGTTATACCACTCCCGAGCAAGCGCTTGAAAATGCCAAAAGATTAGTTAACGAAGCTGGTGCCGACATGGTTAAACTGGAAGGCGGCGCTAAGATTAGTGAGAGTGTTGCACTTATTACTGAGCAAGGTATTGATGTTTGCGGGCATCTTGGTTTGATGCCGCAATCAATACATGAGCTGGGTGGCTACCGTGTACAAGCAAAGACAAAAGAAGAGGCAGAAACGCTAAAGCAAGATGCATTAGTATTACAGCAAGCAGGTGCAAATTGTCTGGTGTTGGAATGTGTGCCAGCGAAAGTGGCTGCAGAAGTAAGTAAAATGTTGAGTATTCCGGTTATTGGAATTGGTGCAGGATCAGATTGCGACGCGCAGGTATTAGTGGTCTATGACATGCTTGGATTAAGTACAAAACAAATGAAATTTTCCAAGAATTTTCTTGAAGGAAAAGATTCGATCAGCGATGCAATTAAATCTTACGTAGAAGACGTTAAAAAGAAATTATTTCCCGCAGCAGTTCATACTTACGATTAATGCAACAGTTATTCACAATTAATACCTTGCGTGAGCAACTGGGTGAAATTCGCAGTGCGGGTAGAAAAATTGCACTGGTGCCCACCATGGGCAATCTGCATGCAGGCCATTTATCGCTGGTAAAACAGGTTCAGGAAATAGCCGATTATGTAGTCGTTAGTATTTTTGTAAACCCGACCCAATTTGTCGAGGGTGAAGATTTTAATAACTATCCGCGGACACTCGAAGCAGATCTTGAATATTTAAAACAGATAAATGTCGATGTTGTTTTTGTCCCGGACATGAACGAGATCTATCCGGAGAATATCCAAATAACGACAGAAGTGATCGTGCCGGAACTCGATTCAATTTATTGTGGCGAATACCGACCCGGTCATTTTAAGGGTGTCGCAACGATCGTAACCAAGTTATTCAATATTGTTCAGCCGGATATCGCAATATTTGGCGAAAAAGATTACCAGCAATTATTAGTGATACGCAGTTTGGTAAAAAATCTGAATTTACCAATAGACATTATCGGGTCGCCCACAATCAGGGAAGCGGATGGATTAGCCATGAGTTCGCGTAATAAATATTTGACTACAGCAGAACGTCAACAGGCACCGCTATTGTATAAATGTATAAAAAAAGTGGTTGTCTCGTTAAAAAATGGCGAGTCAAATTATAAAAATCTCGAAAAAGAGGCACTTTCAACACTAAAAAATGCTGGATTTAAACCAGAGTATTTCAATATCTGCGATGCCGAGACACTAAAAAATCCTATAAATCAAGAGCTTGTGGTTTTGGCAGCGGCTTGGCTGGGAAAAGCCAGATTAATTGACAATGTTGCAGTGCAATCCTATGATGGCCTCCTTTCGGTCTAAGGTAATGTCCACTTTTAATCTATAAGCTTACAAATATTATGGAAATTACGGTATTAAAAACAAAATTACATCAGGCTTGTGTTACACATGCTGAACTTGAATACGATGGTTCCTGTGCTATAGATGGAGTCTTGCTCGATACGGCAGGCATTCACGAATATGAACAGATCGATATTTATAATATTAGCAACGGCGAACGTTTTACGACCTATGCTATTCGTGCAGAAGATAATTCACGTATTATTTCCGTCAATGGCGCTGCAGCACATAAAGCCAACCCGGGTGATCGAGTCATTATTTGTGCTTACGGCAGAATCAATGAGAATGATATCAGTCGATTTAAACCAACACTGGTTTACCTTGATGAAGAAAACAATATCACCCGCATAAAAGACCACATCCCGGTTCAAGCTGCATAAAGCGCGCTTGAAACACTTGCATTAATTAAATGCCGATAAACAATAGAGTATTGTTTATCGGCATTTAATTTTTCTACAATTCATTTTAATAAGCAGATTTAACTCTTGTCTGGTAAAAACACACAAAAAACAGCGGGTGTCATAATCATTGGCAATGAAATATTGTCTGGCCGTACGCAAGATTTGAATATCGCTTACATCGGTAAAAGTCTGGAAAATCTGGGGATCGTTCTGGCGGAAGTGATCGTGATACCGGATGTTGAAGAAACTATTATTGATCGAGTCAGAAGTTATTCTAATAACTATGACTATGTTTTTACGACTGGCGGCATCGGTCCCACCCATGATGATATAACGACTGAGTCAATTGCGAAGGCATTTGGCGCAAAACTAATCAGACACCCCGACGCAGTAGCAAGCATGGAACGCTATTACGAACCGGGTACGTTAACAGAAGCGCGCCTGAAAATGGCTGACGTCCCGGAAGGAGCCCAGCTTATCGCTAATCATGTGAGTGGCGCGCCAGGTTTTCAAATCAACAATGTCTTTGTGCTCGCGGGCGTGCCCGACATTATGCGATCCATGTTCGATGTCTTAACAGAACGATTGATTGGCGGCCCACCTATTTTAACGGCCAGTGTTTTTACTAATCTAACTGAAAGTAAACTGGCGGAAGGGATGAAGCAGATTCAGGAAGCTTGTCCCGCAGTCAGCATCGGAAGTTATCCTTATTTCAAACGTGGTAAGTTAGGCGTGAATATAGTTTTGCGTTCTGTTGATGAATCGTTACTTTCAAAACAACTCACTTTAATAACCACGCTGATAGAAAAAACTGGCGGTGTCGTACTGGAAATACAACGCTAATCTAAAAAGAAGCCCACCCACTAAAACTACAATCCTTACGACTAGTCAGTGCATAAGCTGTCAGTCCAGGGAAGATCACAGCCCTTGAGCCATTGCCGCTAGCCAGATAAGAATTAACTATTGGCCCAAATCGTATACCGTGCATCTCGTAAAGACAAATTCCAAACGACGTCTGACATGACAATAGATTACATTGTTTCAAGAAAAACCTCGTGCTTGTATCTCAATTCGCACGGTTTTCTCCAGCCTTAAATTTCACTCTTAACAAGAACAGTAAAATGTTTTTTTATTTCATAAAATCCGAATATAATTTAGCTATTAATCGTAATTTACGAAGTATAGAATTAGACATGATTAACTATAAACACCTTCATTATTTTTTTGTCGTCGCGAAGGAAGGCAGTATTACCAAGGCGAGTGAAC
>JBFIJV010000121.1:0-3819 GCA_041600575.1 Gammaproteobacteria bacterium
AAAAAATCCCCGACACCGAAGTGTCGGGGACATCTTAACAAACTCTCGTTTGTCGAGGTCTTATGGCAGACTGAATACCATCAAAATTCCCGCATTACGCGAAGAGTTCAACAGTTTACGATAACCACCAACAGCACCTAATGCCGCTTCACCCGGTGCAGCCGCTAAGCCAGGGATAGCCACAACTGCGCCAGCCCAACCGCCGATACCTGACAAGATACCCACGTATTGCTTACCTTTATGTGCCCAGGAATTGAAGTTGCCGATAATGCCAGAAGGTGCTTTGAACTTCCAAAGCAACTTACCGGTTTTAGCATCAACCGCTTTCGCATAAGCATCCAGCGTACCGTAGAACACAACATCACCCGCAGTCGCTAACACACCAGACCACACAGACCATTGCTCAACAATGTTCCAGACGATCTTGCCTGTGCCCGCATCCCACGCAATCATGTTACCCATGTTGTCCTTTGCTGCATTGTTATTAGGACAATCCGGGCAAACTGCACCCGCAGGATACATCGTCAAGTTAGCGTTAACATAAGCTTGACCCGCGGTGTATTGGTTACCACCCGCAGCATAGCTGACAGGCTCATACGTCATACACACGTGGTTGGTTGGTACGTAGAACAGGTTGGTACGTGGTGAGAACGCAGCAGGCTGCTGATCTTTCGTACCCAATGCTGCAGGACAAATATCCTTAGACACAACATCTTCACCTTGATAGTGCGTTGAATACTTGTCAACTGTTTGAGGATAACCCGTCTTCATGTCAACGTGTGTTGACCAGTTAACCGCTGGGTCATACTTTTCAGCAACCAGTAAAGCACCGGTCTTACGATTCATGGTATAGCCATAACCGTTACGATCAAAGTGAACCAAAGCCGGGGTCATTGTGCCCTTAACCTTGATGTCAGCTAAAATCATTTCGTTAATGCCATCATAATCCCACTCATCGTGTGGCGTCATTTGATAAACCCAACGTGCAACACCGGTGTCGATGTCACGAGCGAACATGGTCATAGACCATTTGTTGTCGCCAGGACGGACTACAGGGTTCCAGGTTGATGGGTTACCACTACCGTAGTACAGCAGGTTTTCATCAAAATCAGCTGGCCACCAGCCCCAAACAGAACCGCCGCCTGATTTCCATTGGTCACTTAACGATTTACATTTGTTAGGACCTCTGGCAGGAGCTTTCCAGTCTGAGTTAGCACACCAGGTGTTTAATGAAGAGTTCTTGCCGACTTTCTTACCCAATGAAGTGGTATTCGCGTCGAAAAGAATGTCCTCATCAGGACCCATGCTGAAGGCACGCCATGCCAGAGAGCCGTCTTTCGCATTGAAAGCCGCTATCCAACAACGCACACCAAACTCAGCGCCAGAACAACCGGTGATGACTTTGTCTTTCATCGGATGTGGGGCGTTGGTGTTGGTATCACCTGCAGCAGGACCGTAACCGATCTCACGACCGTTTTCTGCTTTCCACTTAACACTACCGTCTTTCGCGCTTAATGCGACCAAGGTGGTGTCCGCTTGTTGCAGATAGATTTGACCCATGCTGTAACCCAGGCCACGATTCACAATATCGCAACACATAACAGGTACGGTTTCAGCTTCGTCTTGTTGTGGTTCGAAATACCATACGATTTCGAGCGTATCCAAGCTGATAGCAAAAACGTCATTCGGGAATGATGAATGGATGTACAGGGTATCACCAGACAAGCCAGTTGCGCTTCCTGGTAAGACCAAGGGTCCACCTTCATGACCTTGCAGACGGCCGGTTGAGAATGTCCAGGCTGTAACCAGCTTGCTAGCATTTTCCGTGTTGATTTGATTCAACTCGGTATAACGCCAGTTGTTGTAGTCACCCCCAGGGTAAGCCCAATAGTTAGGATTATCGTTCAGTTTACGAACTTCATCGTTCGCCATCACTGAGGTCGATAGTCCCAATGCCAGTACGGCAATGAGCCATTTTTTTATTAATAGTTTACTCATCAACTTCCTCCTCCTCTAATTTTATGAAGAATGCTTTGAGATGATCTCTAAAATAATTAACTTATTTCCCCAGAGACCAAAAGGAAAATTATTAAAATACTTGTCGTTATATACTACCTGTTTCTTTAAATTAAAGCGCGGCATGGACTAACCATGCCGCTGGCAGACAGCAGATAGATAGGAGGAGGTCATGAATTTTAAAACAATTCATACCAATGCCCAGCTGTTTGATTAGTTAAGAAGATATTATTATTTTAAAGCTTTAATCCTGTTAAAAGACTGCTTTTTATTATTTATTGCTCGATTATGATTTAATAGGTCAGCATATCCAATTAGATAATCTTTAATGTCTACTTATAAGTTTTACTTATGAATTTAATAGTGAATCTGCCGGAATAAAATAGTCTGGACATTGCTCAATGAAATTAATTTCAGACAATGCGGATATAAATGAATTAATTCTATTTTTGTCAGCAAACTCTTTGTTCCATATCAGGGACAACTCATAGTTAAAGGGATTGTCCACAATTTCCATTTTTTTAAGTCCTTTCATGTTCTCAGGCAACTGACTGCCCAACAAGATTGAGCCCATTGAGGAGTATTTTATGACCGCCATCAATTCATCAATTGAATCCAGTTCTGATACCAGATTCATTCTAGGTCGTACTTTACCAATATACTTATCGAATATAACTCTTGGCAGGACTTTATCTGAAAGCAGGATGATAGGTGTCTTCAGGACGTTCTTGATAGATATGTGCTGCTCGGTCAGCAGCGTTTGATTTGTATCAGAAATAATAAAATACATCTTTTCGCAGAGTATGGTTTTTTTTTCTACAAAATGATGTTCCTGGCTAGAATGCATGATCCCCAAACTGATAACACCACTATCAATTTCGTGCAGCATCTGCTCATGCCGCATCTTCTTTATTCTTATTTTTAATACATCCAGACGGGGTAATATACTTAACAGCAAAGAATGAATACGATTAGAGACACCGAGTACTACTTCTCCCTGATGCTCTATAGATGAGTCTGGTGAGAAAGCGAGTATCGCTTTTTCAACACTTTCAATAATTTTTCTTGCATAAGGGATGAATTTTTTACCCTCTGCCGTTATGGCAATTCCCCTGCCATCAGGCATAAACAACGATATGCGTAATTCTTCTTCCAGCTTATGAATTTGTTGGGTTAAAGCGGGTTGGGTAACGAAGCATTTTTTGGCTGCGCGACCAACATGCTTCTCTTCAAAGATGGCAAGAAAGTATCTTAATTGACGGATTTCCATATATGAACGCTTGTGTCATTAATATAATTAGGCCTCCCCTCGTCCATGACGAAAATCTTCGTCGTAGTCATCCTCAATTATATGAATACCAAACTTTCTGGCCAATCAAGAAATTTCACATGTCTCTGCAGCAATAACGTAAAACTATAAGGTTATAGGTGAGAGGAGATTTATGCATCATATTAACAGGCATTTGGAGTATATGAGAACACTTTCATAATGCTTTTAACACGGCATAGACATTCGGCAGGACAGATCTGGACACTGTCAATCTGTCATTGGTCTAAATCACGTTTGAGATCAATAAACCGGGATTAATGTAGAAACATTATATTTGAAACGGTGCGCCCGAAAGAATTCGAAACCTCGGCCCTTCTGTTCTTCGATAATTTGTCTAATTTCCTGACTCTTATCCTATTTACTCACTTAACTTCATTAAGTGTCGAAGTAAGCAGCGTCTTATTCACTATAAGTAACTGAATAAACCAAGAAAGCCTTTTTCCTATCAAGCAATTTTGGCGTAGCGCGGAAGT
>JBFIJV010000122.1:0-3796 GCA_041600575.1 Gammaproteobacteria bacterium
ACACAGGCCGAAGAGATAAAAATATCAAAGCTGTTGATTCAGGCAAGAGCCGATCTTGAAGCAGGCCGACTTACAGAACCACTAGATAACAGTGCTTACAATAAAGTTATCGCTATATTAAAAATGGATCCGAACAATCTGGATGCTGCCAGAGTGCTTTATGCAATTATAAAATCGCATATGCAGTCATTACAAACCGCTCTCAATAAAGACGAAACAGAAAACGCAAAACACTATCTCCAACAAATCCGTTACATGAACCCGGATGCGATAGCAGTAACCGACGCTGAAAAAGCATTAGACAGCAAACAAAAAGAAACTAAAAAAGCCTTGGCTAAAAAAGCCCATCACGCATTAGCCGGTGACATGATCAAGATCCCGGGCGGGACATTTGTCATGGGAACGCTTGAAGGAAGAAAGGATGAAAAACCATTACACCTGGTGACTGTTTCAGATTTTGAGATAGCCAAATATGAAGTAACTGTTGGTCAATATCGTAAATTTGTAGATGCAACGGGTTATAACATTGAAAAAGATGATAACGGTAATGCCGGTTGTTTTGCTGATGGCGGTGGTGTTGATTTTGGCTGGAAAGATGATGTGCACTGGTATGCACCAGGGTTTGATCAAACAGAAGACCATCCCGTCGTTTGCGTAAGCTGGAATGATGCCACTGCGTATATTAAATGGCTAAACAAAGAGACAGGCAGTAATTATAGTTTAGCGACTGAAGCAAAATGGGAATATGCGACACGCGCAAATACGACTACTGATTATCATTTTGGTAATAAAAAAACCGACATCTGTTTTTATGCCAATTCCTATGACGAAGTTGGCAGCGAAGTGAATAAATATGGCTGGGGAAATTCGCCCTGTAATGATGGTGAAGCAAAAACAGCTAAAGTCGGTCAGTACAAAGCTAATCCTTACGGCATCTATGACATGAACGGTAATGTATGGGAATGGGTTGATGATTGCTGGAAATCGGGTTATCACGATGCACCCAGCAATGGCGAAGCCTATAAGAGCGATGAATGCGATTATCGTGTTACTCGCGGTGGTTCCTGGTATAACGTTCCGCTAGGAGTTCGCTCGGCGAATCGCTATTGGTACGGTCCGAGCTATCGCAGTTTCAATGTTGGTTTTCGTCTTTACAGAGAGTTATAAAACGCGACAAGTTTTTCTCTACAAGGATGTAGGGAGTAACGTTCTGGATTGATGCTAATTTGTAGAATAACTATTCCGTTATATAAATCACTTCTGCAGAACCTTCACCTCGCGGATCACTCGCAGCAAAAGTAATATCTTTTTTCTTCCAAATCATTATTGCCTGCATATTGCCATACTGACGGCTCTTTTCTTTTAATACATGTCCTCTCGATTCAAGCGCCGCTTGTTCACTCGGGCTTAAACCACCTAATTCATACTGCACTTCATCAGGTAAATATTGATGATGATAACGTGGCAGACTAACCCAGGAATTTGGCGGGTTACCTTCAGCAAAATCCAATACACCTAACAACACCATGCTGATGATACGACTTCCACCCGGGGTACCGAGTATGCCAATCCGATCTTCTGTCTCTAGAAATGTTGGCGTCATACTTGATAAGGGTCGCTTGCCTGGCGCAATGGCATTGGCATGATCACCAATCAGTCCATAAGCATTTGCTGTTAATGGCTTAACCGAAAAATCATCCATCTCATTATTTAGCAGTATGCCAGTACCCTTCGCAACAAAGCCCGAACCAAAAGGCAAGTTAATGCTTAAGGTCGCTGACACGCGATTACCTTCGGTATCAACAATTGAAAAATGAGTGGTATCAGTGCCAGTGTGTTCTTCAGAGCTAATGTCACTTAGCTCACTACTTGGTGTAGCCCGCTCAGGATCGATGGTTAATGCCAGACCTTCGATATAGTCTTTATCTAATAAACGATCCACTGGAACATCAATAAAGTCGGGATCACCAAGATAGGCTGCGCGATCTCGATAAGCACGGCGCATAGCTTCAATAATGATATGTTTACGTGTAACCGGCTCCATGTTTTGTAATTCAAACTGTTCCAGGATATTCAAAGCCTGCCCCATTACAATGCCACCTGATGATGGCGGCGAAGCAGATGTCACTTTGATGCCGTTATAATCAATAATGATCGGTTCTCGTTCAACGATCTGATATTCTTCCAGATCATCCAATTCCCAAATACCGCCACCACGTCTAACACTGGACACCATTTGTTTTGCTACAAGCCCCTGATAAAAACCTTTGCGGCCGTAATTGGCAATTGCCGTTAACGTATTAGCGAGATCTTTTTGAATGATCAATTCATCAATGGCAGGCACTTTAAATTTTTTAAGAAATATCTGTGCTGTTTCTGGATATTGTTTGACTACATCCAGTCTGTAGCCCATTAACTTTTGATAACGTTCAGTAACAGCAAAACCTTCTCTGGCCTGTTTGATTGCGGGCGCGAGAACTTCTGCCAGACTCAAGCGACCATAATAGCTCGCCAGATGATCAATTCCGGCAGGAACACCGGGGATGCCTGCCGCCATAGCGCCGTTTAATGACAGCCCCTTAATGACATTACCGGATTTATCCAGATACATATCATGCGTGCTGCGCAGCGGTGCTTTTTCACGACCATCAATCATCAGTTGCTTATTGTCTGAAGCACGATGAAGCAACCAAAATGCGCCACCACCTAAACCTGAGCTATACGGTTCAACAACCGCTAATGATGCGGTCACGGCGGCGGCGGCATCAAAAGCATTGCCACCTTTCTTTAAAATTTCGATACCTGCCTGGGTTGCTAAAGGATGTGCGCTGGCAATTGCTGCTTGCTTTACCGGTTCTGCAAAAACAAGTGTCGAGAAAAAAACTAAAACACAGGCAAACGAGTACAAAGACTTCATTGGATTAAAATTTTTATTAATTAAAAAGTATACTGTGAACAGAAGACTTGATTTCAAATTAAGAGAACTTTTGTTTTAAAGCAGTAACAACAACTTCATCAACAAACAAACTGACGTCTCCGTTTAAAGAAGCTATTTCACGTACCAGGCTTGATGTAGTACAAGCAAGGTTTTCGGAAGGCGCTAAAAAGACAGTTTCAACATCAGCGTTTAATTGCCTGTTCATCCCTGCCATTTGAAATTCATATTCAAAGTCTGACACAGCGCGTATACCGCGAACGATTACACTTACGTTTTTCTCACGGGCAACTTCTGTTACCAACGCCCGAAAAGGAATTACCTCAATATTGCTGATATGTGACAAGACACTGCTTATCATTTCGACGCGCTCATCAATTGTAAACAAGGTTTTCTTGCTGCTCGTATCGGCAACAGCAATGATAACTTTATCAAACAGGTTCGATGCACGTAACGCAATATCTTCATGTCCTTTGGTGACAGGATCAAATGTACCTGGATAGATTGCTGTAATCATTTCTGCCTCGTTTGTTTTTCTTTTCAATCCGCCGGCTCTATTAATGCTGATTGCACATTACCGGCTTTCGTTTGTTTTCTGATCTTCCAACCATCCGGCAAGCTTAAATTCTTTTCAGACTCAATATAAACCAGACCACGTGCGTTCAACAATGATTGTTCTCTTATTATTGTACAACATTGTTCGATATAACCCTGACCAAATGGTGGATCAAGGAAAATAATATCAAATCCTTTTATGCCTTGTTGCATCCAGCTTGTTGCATCCGCGAGTTGAATTATATGCCCTTCACTACCCAGTGTTTCCGCATGCTGCTTTAAAGATTCGATTATTTTTGGATTGGA
>JBFIJV010000123.1:0-3749 GCA_041600575.1 Gammaproteobacteria bacterium
AGGCGAGCCGTTATTGCGCGAAGCATTAACACGTGTGCGTCTTAATTTATCAGAAGGTCAGGTATCAGAAGCAGAAGTACTTGCCACTGAGTTTCGGCAAGCCTGTGCAAATTCAGAAAAACAGACTATCTCATAATATGAACTAAAGCGTCGGTGATGTGATCACCAGATTTTTTAAATCCAGTGGTTGATCAAGCTTTTCCAATATTTCCTCCTGTTGATATAAACGTAAAATGTCATAGTAACGTCTTACACGTCTAACAAACTCAACCGGTTCATGACCACGCGCATAACCGTATTTCGTTTTTTTATACCATTTCTTTTCACTTAGTTTGGGTAAATGTTTTTCAACATCAATCCAGAGGTTAGGATCATCCCCTTGTTTTTGAGTCAGGATCCGAGCATCTTCCAAATGTCCCAAGCCTATATTATAGGAAGCCAGTGTCATCCAGAAACGATCCGGTTCCTTGATATTATCGGATAATGATTCTTTTAATATATTCAGGTATTTCGCACCACCCATGATGCTTTGCTCGGGGTCGAGGCGATTCCTTACGCCAACCCGTTTCGCTGTGTCTTTGGTCAACATCATCAAACCCCGAACACCGGTATGTGAACGTGCTTTTTTATTCCAATGTGATTCCTGATAACTGACAGCAGCGAGGAAGCGTTCATCGAATTGATTATCCACTGCTGCACGCTTGAAATAAGGCCAGTAAAGCGGCAGTTTAGTTTTGATGAGCCTTAAATAATGAACACTGTCAGTGTAGTTAAAGACATTAAGATGACGAAAATAGCTGTTATAGCTTTTTTCCAGTTTGCCGCTTTTTTTATAGCGACTGATAAACTCATTGATAGACGTCAGGATAGAAACATCATCGTTCTTATGGGTAAGCCATACAGAGGGATATTGATTTTCCAGAGTAAATGCTACTTTTATTTCAGGATATATATAGCGGTAATATTTATAGACTTCAGCGTTAATGACAGTAAGTTTGAAATTATTCTTATTAACCTGTTCCAGCACTTGACGATTGTTAGCGTTAGGTAACTCGAGCCAATAAAGCTGAGGGTTTTGTTTTTTCAGCTCTGTCATAACTAATGCAGGTTTACTTCCTTTTGCAACAACAACAGTGCTGGGCGGAATCATCTCGTCGATTGATTCTGGCAATCTATTACTGCGGTTACCAATTATAAGCCATTCATCATGATCATAAGGAATACTATCGGCGATTCTTTCGTCAGGAGTGGATGGTGAATTACCCGCAATACCAATATGTGCCTTGCCTTGCTTCAATAAAGTCGTTACATCACCAATAGTATCTGTGCGTATTATCTCCAGTTTGACACCGATCGAGCTGGCATAGTTAGAGACAATGTCATAATCATAGCCTTTAATCAGCGACTCATCCGGGAAGTACAGTGGTGGCGTGGCTATTAATGCGACCCGTAGTTCGCCTCTGGACTGAATTCGTTCGAGCTGGGATAAGCCATCAGAACAAGCGCTCAGGACTAACAGTAATCCGATACATAAAAGTCGAGGCAGATAGAATCTTATTTTATTGTAGGTCAAAGCCATTACTGATTATTGATTAAAAATTACTTATTTATTCAGTCCAAAAGGTAATGTTCACATTTTTAAGCGGTCTGGTATATGATGATGCCAACAATAATTTAAAAATGAAATAATAATTGTGTTTCACTCTTTACGGATAGCCTTATTTTTATCTCTGTTCACTGTTTCCAGCATCAATTTTGCCGAGACTTTGCCTGTTGAAAATTACGATGAAGTAGCCATGAATACTTTTTGGAATGAGCTGTATTCCAATGGTGGCTGGTCTTTGTATTGTGGACATCGTTTTGATCCGGCTGCCGCATTAACTGACGATCGTTTATTTGTTATTGAACAAATCTACCCGGCAAGTTGGATGTTGAATTACATGAAGTGCGATAGCCGTCGCCAATGTCGTCTCGATAAAAAGTCTCAGTTCACCCAAATGGAAGCAGATATGCATAACCTTTATCCCATATGGCAGGCTATAGATGTGGCGCGACGTGATAATGTCTTTGGCATGATCGAGGGTGAGTATTGGCGTTATGATAACTGTGATTTTGAACGTAAACATGGTGTGATAGAACCAAGACCACTCGCTCGCGGAAATATAGCCCGTTCAATTTTCTATATGCATACGCGTTATGGTGTGCCGATAGAAAAGACTATGCTAGCTGATTTAAAACGCTGGAATCGCATAGATCCGCCGAGTAAGCAGGAGCTATTACGAAATAGACTAATAGAAGAAATACAGGGAAACAGAAATCCTTATATTGATAACCCGGCATTGGCGGAGAAGATTTCAGCTAAATTGATAGCTAATGAATAAGCGATTTATTTTGAAGCCAGAACTAAAGAAAAATAAGCATCTTCATCCTGGTAATGATCAGTAATTGAAAAGTTAGCCTCGGTAAGTAACTTTTCAATCCCCGTATATGTATATTTTTGGCTAATTTCAGTCAGGATGTCATCACCACAATCAAATTGAATAGATTCTTGTAAATCATCAATATGAACTTTCTGATCAGTATTGGAAACCAGGCGCATCTCAATTCTTTCCTCATCTTTATTGAAGATGGCGGAGTGGGTAAATTCTTTAGTATTAAAGTTAGCTTTTAATTCCCGGTTCAGGACATGTAAAACATTAAGATTAAACTCAGCGGTTACTCCCTGCGCATCATTGTAAGCAGCGTGCAGGACATCATCTTCCTTGACACGATCAACACCAATCAGCAGATGATCACCATAGCGCATGGCCTCATAGACTTCTTTTATAAAGTTAATTGCTTCAGCTTTCTCAAAATTACCAATGGTACTACCCAGAAAAACAAACAGGTGTGAACCGTTCGATGCCGGTAAATTACCAAGTCCACCGTGATAGTCTCCCAATAAGGGTTTCAGACCCAGCCATTCATATTCTTCTGAAAGTCTGGTTGCAGATTCAATCAAGACTTCTTCGCAGACATCCAGCGGTACGTAAATACAGTTCTGTGAAATTGCTTCGCATGCATCGAACAAACGTCGTGTTTTGGTTGAGTAACCACTACCGAGTTCAAGTATTTGATCGGGTCTGGTTTTATTGATGATATCGACCGCATATTTGGATAAAAGCCGACTTTCAGTGCGCGTCGGATAATATTCCGGGGTAGAACAAATCTGGTCGAACAGCTCGGAGCCACGTTCGTCGTAAAAATACTTTGGTGACAAGCGTCGAGGTGTATTCAGAAGGGACTGACGGATATCATCCAGCATGTCGGGTATCATGCGTGTCGGCATGATGGTGGTACAGGCTATTTCGTCCTGTCGTGTATGATAATTAGATATTTGCATAAGAATCTCTGCTATAAGCGAGAGAAAGTATATTATTCTGCTTTATACCACAAGGTTAACATTGTCAGTTTATAATGCCAATGTAACTTGTCTATGACAGACCGTTAAAAATTAAATTAACCACCTATAGGGATGCCTTTCACGACACATGGATAATACGCTCAGCGATTTGATAAGCCATGGCGCGACAATCATTACACCGACGCAACGATTAAGTCGCCATCTTCGCTATCAATATGCGACACAGCAACTGGCGCAAGGTAAACAGGCCTGGGAAACGCCCGATTGTTTGCCGTGGGCAGCATGGTGCAAACGTAATTTTGAAACACTCTCCTTTAGGACTGAAGATAAAGTCAGCGTATTAAAC
>JBFIJV010000124.1:0-3539 GCA_041600575.1 Gammaproteobacteria bacterium
GTGACTAACCAATTCAGGTACTCGACCATAAACCTCGATCAAACTGTCTGAAAACTCTACCGGGTGTGAAGTAGTAAAACGTATTCGATCAATCCCTTCTATAGCAGCAACATACTCAATTAATAATGCCAGATCTGCGATCTTGCTATCGTGCATTACCCCGCGATAGGCATTTACATTCTGTCCCAACAGGTTGACTTCTCGTACACCTTGTTCGGCTAGTTCGACTACCTCGGTAATGACATCATCAAAGGGCCGACTGACTTCTTCGCCGCGGGTGTAGGGTACAACACAAAAACTACAGTACTTGCTGCAACCTTCCATTATCGATACAAATGCACTTGGCCCTTCTGCTTTTGGGCTTGGTAGATTGTCGAATTTTTCGATCTCTGGGAATGAGATATCAACGACCGGTTTTCTGTCCTTGATGACAGCGCTATACATTTCCGGCAGGCGATGTAATGTTTGAGGACCGAATACAATATCGACAAATGGTGCCCGATCTATAATTGCTGCACCTTCCTGACTGGCGACACAGCCGCCCACACCAATTACCAGGTTAGGATTGGTCTTTTTAAAAGGCCGCCAACGTCCAAGTTGTGAAAACACCTTTTCCTGCGCCTTTTCTCGAATCGAGCAGGTATTTAGAAGAATCAGATCAGCCTCGGCGGGGTCCTCTGTGCGGGTCATCTTGTGAGCAGCTTCGAGCGCATCCACCATCCTGGCGGAATCATACTCGTTCATCTGACATCCGAGAGTTTTAATATATAGCTTCTGACTCATGAATTATTTAACGTATTTGCAGAAAAGGGCTGGCTAAATTACACGTTCTATAGCGCGATTTCCAGCCTAAAATCGATTATAAGTAAGATAAATGGGGCTTTTAGCCAATTGCAGGTCATTATCAAGAACTAATTGGCCTCACTTTCAAGCTGTTTAAGTCTGGCGCGCAGTTGATCGCGTTCTCGGCCGATTTCAGCGGTCTCGGCCAAGGCCTCAAATGCAGATATTTCTGCTCTTTCCGCCCGTTCGATCAACGTCTGTCGTTGTTTGCTCAATTCGATTTCGCGTTTACTCGGTCCGAATAGGTCACGAAAGAGTTTTACAACACCAGCCAGCTCCGTTTCTTCATGACTGCCGGCAAATAACTCATTAGTACCAGCATCTTTGAAATCCGAGAATTCAGGTTTGGATAAAAACTCCTGTAATTGTAACTGTAATGAAGAGGCAAGCGAGTTTAATGACTGGTCCAGTTCTTCATGTTTTAGAATAGAATCAACCAGTAATTTGAATTTACGGGCTTCTTGATAGCCGTTAATATCTGTTTCAAATTCAATCTTCATTTGGGTGTGTTTGTTTCCATACTCAATCAAAGCATAATTACAATAAAACTCAAGTCAAGTAGCGACGTTAACATTATTATGCAATAAGACCATGCAAATTATTCTGAAGCTCAACATGACACTGATTCTGTGTTCATTATTTTCTCTGGTTAATGCAGAGACGGATATTTTACGTCTGGCAATAACAACAACAACTGAAAATTCAGGTCTGATTCACGTTTTAAATCCGGTTTTTGAACAAGAACATAATGTCAAAATCAATACAATTACTGTCGGCTCTGGACAGGCCTTGCGTCTGGGTGAACAGGGTGATGTCGATGTATTGTTAACGCATGCCCCTGAGGATGAGAAACAATTTGTAAAATCGGGTTATGGACTTGAACGTCATCCGGTAATGCATAATGATTTTATACTTATTGGCCCGGCAGATGATCCGGCCAATACGCAAGATGCCAAGTCTATCTTCGAAGCGTTCAACAATATTTATCAAACTGAAAATCAATTTATATCCAGAAGCGATGACTCAGGCACATACAAAAAAGAATTAGTACTTTGGCAAGATCACGATCTTGATTCTGAGTCAGGCTGGTATGTGCGTGCCGGTGTTGGAATGGGCGCGGTGCTGTTATTAGCCAATGATCAACAGGCTTATACTTTGACCGACCGCGGTACTTATCTGGCTTTTAAAGATAAGGTTAATCTTGCTATTCAATATCAGGGAGATTCGGTCTTACATAATCCATACCATGTCATTGCCGTTAATCCCGAACGTTACCCTCACACAAACTCTATTCTTGCACAAAAGTACATAAGCTTTCTTACGGGTGAAAAGGCAAAAAAAATAATTGATGATTTTAGAGTAGCCAGTAAACAATTATTTTTTACAGAAAATAAAAACACTGTTTCGAGCACTGAAAAACAAAACACAACGCAAGAGCAAAAGAGTTTTTTTCTCGATGCAGCCGTCTCTTCACTTAATCTGATCCTCACTTTCGATAAAACCTTGTTTTATGTGGTTTGGACTTCATTGTACGTCTCTTTGATTGCAGTACTTATCGCGACATTTATAAGTTTACCGCTAGGTGTCTTAGTCGCCTTGAATAATTTTAAAGGCAAGAATTTTTTGATGACTTGTCTTAATACATTGATGGCATTACCAACAGTTGTTGTGGGTTTATTGTTATATGGCATATTAAATCGACAAGGTTTGCTAGGCGACCTGGCGCTTTTATATACGCCTGTTGCAATCATTATCGGGCAATGCGTTTTGATCATTCCGGTGATATGGAATTTAAGTATCGCCGCTGTCAATAGCGCCGATCCAAGACTGGCCATGACCTGCTCGTCGCTTGGTGCCAGCCATTTACAACGTAGTTTTATCTATATGAGCGAAGTCCGTTTTGCATTAATCGCTGCGGTTGTAGCAGGGTTCGGGCGCGCGATTGGTGAAGTAGGTATTGCCATGATGTTAGGTGGAAATATTGATGGTTATACTCGAACAATGACAACGGCAATAGCACTGGAAACAAGTAAGGGTGATTTCGAATTTGCACTGGCGCTTGGATTTATGTTGTTGTTTGTTGCGTTTATCGTTAATACCGTGCTTCAACAATTTCAGATAAAAATAAAATAATGAACATTTATCAACTAAAAAATGTTTCATTTGACTACGGCACAGAATTTAATCTGCTTGATATCTGTGTTGATATAAAACAATCAAAAATCACAGCTATTGTAGGTCCCAATGGATCTGGAAAAACCAGCTTCCTTAATATTCTTTCTTTTCTGACACGACCTCGCACCGGTACCCTTGTCTATAACGGAGAAGAATTAAATCGAACAAACCTCGAACGATTTAAAAGCACAATCGGTTACGTTCAGCAAAACCCATATTTATTGAGAGGGACAACATTCAAGAATATTGAGCTTGGATTAAAATTGAAACATGTTGACAAAGAAACACGCACAAAAAAAGTGCTGGAAGTAATGCAACTGCTAGGCATATCCGATCTCTCAAGTCGCATGGCACGAACCTTGTCCGGGGGTGAAGCACAGAAGGTCGCCATTGGACAAGTGCTTGTGCTTGATCCAGAGGTGTTGATACTGGACGAGCCATTTTCACACCTTGATAAAGATGCCATCCATGAACTTGAACAATTGATACTTAAGTTAAAAGAGACGCTCGATAAAACAATA
>JBFIJV010000125.1:0-3508 GCA_041600575.1 Gammaproteobacteria bacterium
AGTGTTCTATTGAGTCCGCAGCGTGAACGTTTAATTTATTGAACCTTGTTAATTATTCGATAAACGCCGCACTAATGATTTAAGGATAGTAATACGTTCTATACTGGATGGATGCGACGCATTAAAACCACTGCTCGTTATAGTTTTTGAAAATTGGTATAATTTTTCTTGCAGTGTAACAGCACCCTTCGGATCATAGCCTGCTTCGACGGCCCATATAGTTCCAAGATAATCAGCTTCGCGTTCATTGTCGCGACTGTAGCGGGTATTGGCAGCTGAGAAATCTTTTCCGCTGTTCCGTTTGATCTGTTTTTTGATTTGTTCACCATGATTCAATTTTAAATGAGCAAGTTCATGTCCGAGTAAGGCAGCAACCATATCAAGATTTGTATCCAGGATATCAAGCATAGCAAAATTAATCGCAACGAAGTTTTGTCCACCTTCCAACTCTCCGGCAAACGCATTTGGGAGCTCACCATCAATAATTATAAACTCAGCTCGGGTTTCAGATACTTCAGCAATACTGGTCATAACGGCATATAGATATACCATTTGTTTTGCGTTGATTGTGTACAACAGGCGATCTTTTTCATCTCTTAGTTTGATAGTTTCAAGTGGTGTACGCGCCAGATCTCGCACAACCCATGAGTAAACTGGAAGCTCGGCATAGCTTTGCATGCTAATGCCGAATAGTGATAATGAGATTATGAATCTACTTAATAATGATAAGCACATTATTTTAAGAATTGTTTAAGCTGAGTGGCCATACCATCACAAGCATCAGCTTTAACGTTGGCCAATAGAGGTATTGGCAATATTACTGCTGGCAAGTAAGACGTGCCCTGTGTCTCCGTACTTATTTTTCCGGATAATGCGAGCTGGTTCATATCCCAGATTTTGGCCTCATAATGTGCTTCATCATTCCACATGGCAAAGCCAAAGCAACCTGCAGGTCCGCCAGCACAGGATATAGCGCCACTATTATCTATTGTTTGAGTATTGCCTTCGATCCAGATTAGATAACGAATGTTATAGTCGGTAAACTTTTTGAGAATGATTGGTTGCTGCACAAGTTCGCCCAGACGGTTTACGTCCATTGGTGCCGTACTTGCCTCAAAATAAGGATACATGGTATCGATAAATTGATATTCCGGTATGACATTAATACCCTCGTTCCCGGCAGATAAGTTTGAGCCGACACAACTGATGTAATCACGTTCCGTTTCGTGTTGATGACTATGTCTACGACCTAATAAAACGATTGAATCTTTATCACTCAAATCAAGGCTGTGTAATACCTCATGTTTATCAATTACGGTGACTGTATTGCAAGCAACCAACAACAGACCTATCAGCATTGTTAGTAGTAGATTGTCCGTTTTAGCGCGCATGTTAAAATATTAATAATAAATCGACTTTGATGCCAGCCATTGCTGGATATCGGCGTTGGACTGAAATGTAACAATAATCTTTGCCGCAAGGTCGCGAAATGCCTGATTTGTAGCATACAGTAGCCCTTCCTTTTCATTGAGCAGGAATTTAATGGAAGTCTTGTTCGGTGATTTCCCATAACCGATAACATGCATGGTGGTAATTTCTGTGCCGTTAGTTTGTTGTATATGAATAGCGTATTTTATCCATGTCTCGTGAATCGTTGATTTTGTTTCAAAAGGTAATGCAAATTGTATGTCTATAATTTCCGGGATGATTACAGCGTCATACGTTTGACCTTTTGTACTGCTTAATTGTTCAATCTGATCGATAGAAGTAAACATCGTTGGCAGTATTAAATCAAACAACTGAACCTGGGAGGGTCCAATTTTTATCGACCAGTTTATTCGGTCTTCATTGTTTTCGGTGTAAGTGTATTCACGAAGTTCCGGTTCATACAAGACAGCCATTTTTAGCGGTAATTGTGATGGGACTGGTTGCGGGATGTCCAGCGTCGTTTCAACAATGAAAGACTGTCCACAGGCAGTGAGTAAACCCGAACATAAAATTAAAATATATCTGAATTGTTTCAACATTAGTTAAGGCCAATAAAGGTACCACCATTCTTTTGTGTGACTTCGCGCATTAATGTTGCGAAGCGTTGACTGGTGAGCTGGAAGTGTTCAGGAGCGCTGGCAGGGATAGGAAAACCAACGCCATGAATCCTGATTTTTTTATTTCCTTTACTGTCTTCAGGATTAAGTCGATCAACAGTCTTTATTACATCGCTAATTGAGTTTCCGGTAAATTCATCGCCGAAGACATAAATACTTATTTTCTTGCCAGGATCACGGAAACTGCTGATAGCACGGGTAATACCCTCTACCGGGCTACTGTTACTAAACGTATTCCAGATTCTGAGGTTATCGATAATTGCACGACGTCGTCCGGGCGTATCCGGGATCCATTTTCCCCGATACTGTGAAAAAAGGTAACTACCCATATCACTCATTATCTGTATACCTTGTACGCTTGGATAGACATCCAATGTTGTTGTGAGCTGTTTTATCATCTTTTCCCAGTTAGCATTGACCATACTACCCGAGGTATCAATTATAAAAATAATATATTCACTGTCGACCGGGATACCGCCAACGAGGCTGGTATCTGAATGTTTTAGCTTTGATAAAAGACGTTGCATTTCTTTAGTCAATGTTTGTTTTGCTGTTTCAAATTGACCGGTAATTGTGGATTGAACCGAAGAATTATCTTGCAAGGAAACCAGTTTATTCTCAGCGTTAGTCTTATCATGTTGTAAACGCGCGATTCGTTCTTTCCAAATTGATATTTGTTCCTGTTTATCTTTAAGCTCGCGATTCAGGACAGTTGTTTCACCTCTAATTTCAAATAAGTTTTTTTGCAGATCGCGTACCAGACTATCGTTGCTGGTTTGAGGTGCAGGTTCGATGATCGTCGTAGGTATGCCGGTTTTAGTGATCACGAGTAAAAGTATGATGGCACCAAAACCACAGGTGATAATATCCAGAAAAGACAAACTAAAGATATCTGTTTCACGACGTTTCTTCATATCAGGTCTTATGGCCAGTCATTTGATGGACTCATGAACGAGCCTGAGGTTGCACGAGATAATCGCCAATAGGCAATTGCAGCGTATGGATCGCCTTCGATTGGTGTCAGGATAATATTGACGGGAGTACGTCCTGGTAATTTAGCTACAGCTTGATTAAACAGTTTAAAACGCTCGGCCCCGGAGATGGTCGTACTTCGTGGAGCTCTTGAACCAAGCGTCGGCAATCCGTCTGTGATGAGGTAGATGTTATCAGGTTTTGGATTGAGTTGATTTGCAGCTATAAAGGCTTTTTCCAGATTTGTGCCCTGAGCAGGCGCTATACTATTGAGGGTTTTGAATGCACTATCAAGTTTGTTTTTATTTTTTACATCCAGCCATTGACCTTTGCTATTTGGCACCAGTGATTCGGTATCAATATTAAAATGATATATTTGAAATTGGCTATCAATTGGAAATTTAGCGCTTAACCATTCAACGATCTTGATA
>JBFIJV010000126.1:0-3474 GCA_041600575.1 Gammaproteobacteria bacterium
TAATAATTCTTTGTGATTCAGATGGCATTGTAGATATGACTCATCACGCATTAGCCAGAAGAACAGGAATCCCTATTGAGCACATCGAATCAGGTATAAAAATACTTGAATCTAAAGACCCTTATTCACGATCAAATAATGAAGATGGTAGACGGATCACAAGACTAGATGATCACCGTGATTGGGGGTGGCAAATAGTAAATCATAAGCACTACAGAAACATGAAAAACCACGAAGATCGCAGGGAATATAAGCGTAAAAAACAACAGGAATATAGGGAAAAAGACAGTAAAAACTCTAATAAAATCAATGATCGTGTTGACACAAAATGTCCACAAAAGTCCACAAAGTCCACCTCTGTATATGTATATGTATGTTCTTTATATAAAGATATAGACGAAAAAGCATGGCTTGACTTTGAAGATCACCGTAAAGAAATCAAGAAACCATTAACGGAAAAAGCAGCAAGTTTAGCAGCTAAGAAAATGTCTGGTTATTCCAAAGAGACACAACAACAGATGGTTGATGACGCAATAGAAAAAAGATGGACAACTGTATTTCTACCTAAAGAAGAAAAACAATCAACGGAGGTTATCTACCAATGATAGCCGACAAACTTCTTTCACGATTAGACAAGGTTAAGTCCGGCAAGAACAATTCATGGATCGCCTGTTGTCCGGCACATGATGATAAAAATCCTTCTTTAACGATCACCGAGATAGAAGATCGGGTTTTAATTAAATGTTGGTCAGGTTGCGACACTTACGAAATCTGTGAATCAGTCGGGCTTGATATATCTGATCTCTTTCCCGAGCGCACAGCATCATCCAAACCTATTAAAGCAGAGAAGCGTTATAACCCTGCACACGTTCTAGAAGCCATCTTATCTGAAATATTCGTAATAGACCTGTACGGCGATTTATTAAAGTCACCAGAGGACAACATGGTTGCAATTCTATCAGGAACGAACCGAGTCAAATTAGCCTTTGAACGAATCAAGGCCGCGAAGGTATGCGTCAATAAAATAAGGATCGAAGCATGAACTACCTAGATCAAGCATCTCAAGAGTTAAGCCTTAACGCTGAACAGATAGACAAATATCAAGATTACGATCCAAGTGATGCGGGTGTACTGGATATTGAAGAACTCAGACAGCGAGTTAAAGACCACATCTTACAGCCTAAGTCAGAAAGGGGTTTAAGGATGGAATCTAAAAAGCTGGATGAGGTATTCAGGGCAAGACCTGGCGAATTAACAGTTGAGTCAGGCAAGCAGGGTTGTGGTAAATCAGCACGACACACATTAAGAGCGATGGCGTTTGCCTTTCAAGGTGAGAAGTCCTGTATCTGTTCTATGGAAATGAAACCAGAAGAAACGATAGAGCGTATGTTTTATCAATACATGGGCAACAACCAACCACCTATTAGCAAGTTAGATGAGTTAATCGACTATTACAAAGGCAAGATATTCCTGTTCTCTAAAGTCGGCACACAAACAACAGACCGCATTTTAAACCTTATTAAATATTGTGCTGATAACGGAATCAGGAACGTAATGATCGACTCCCTTATGAAGTGTTCCGTCAAGTCATCAGATATAGATAGCCTCGAAGATTTCACCAATAAACTACAAGGACTCGCTAAAGACTTAGGTGTTCATGTCTGGTTAATCGCTCACCAAACGAAAGAGAAAGAGGGCGGCAGTAAAGAGGACGGTGTTAGAGGTTCAGGAATGTTGCTCGACCTTGCTGATAACTTTATCTACTACGCAAAGAACATTAGAAAGTTTGAATTGAAAGGTAAGCAAGCACAAGGCTTTGATAAGTTCACCGAGGCAGAGAACAAGATATTAGAACAACCAGATTTTTTCATGGACATAAGGAAACAACGTCATTCAACGATTGCATTACCTAGAAACTTTGGCTTTTGGGGGCACGATTCAATGCAATTTCTACCAGGACCGAGAGCGTTAAAGATGAACGATGAGGATTGGAAGAATGGACGATTTAACTAAGGATGAACAAATGGCAAACACAATACTTGAGATTAGCTAAGACAGTGAAGGGAGTTTATAAGCGGTGAACCATCTTGATCTCTTTTCAGGTATCGGTGGATTTTCACTGGGGCTTGAACGCGCAGGATTTAAGACAGTTGCCTTTTGTGAGATAGAGGAATTTCCACGCAAGGTATTAAAAAAACATTGGCCTGATGTGCCGATATACGAGGATGTAAGAAATGTCACAAGAGAACGACTTGTTTCCGATGGAATCGGACGAATTGATGTCATTACAGGCGGATTTCCATGCCAAGACCTCTCAGTTGCAGGAAAACAAAAAGGAATCGAGGCAGAGCGATCAGGATTGTGGTCAGAACTCTGCCGAATTATTGGCGATGTACGACCTCGCTACGCAATCGTGGAGAACGTCACAGCACTCATTAGTGGAGACAACGGCCGGTGGTTTGGAAAGGTTCTCGGAGACCTGGCCGAGATCGGGTATGACGCAGAATGGCACTGCATACCAGCTTCCGAACTTGGCGCGCACCACCACAGAGATAGGGTCTGGATTATTGCCTACCCTCACAGCCAGGGACTTCAAGAGCGACAGTTGCTCCGAAGAATACCGGAAGAAGCGAGACGCTATGACGATGGGGAAAACCCTCCCCTGGGTGGCTCAAGGTTTGCTGTGCCCGAAGTGGTGCGAGGGATTCATGGGATACCCGACAGGACACACCGACTTAAAGGACTAGGTAATGCCGTTGTGCCTCAGATACCTGAACTTATCGGCAGGGCAATCATGGAGGCTAAACAATGGCAATCCTAAGACTCATACTATTAATACCATTACTAATAATCGCTTTTATTCTAGCGATCATTATAGGAGCGTTAAGCAAGTGACCACACAAACAATCCGATCCGAGAATGATAAATATAACCTATACGATCTCATTAACGACATGACACCACCTTTAACCGTAAAAATTACCGAGGGCATAGATCGCAGTCTTGAACAAAACAGACTACAGCAGAAATGGCACACCGAAGCGGCGCAACAACTTAAAGATGAATCAGCCGAGGATAAACGGGCTTACTGTAAGTTGCATTTTGGCGTACCTATTCGCAGAGAGCATGACGAAGATTTCAAAGCAGCATACGACAGAGTCATTAGGCCGTTGACATACGAACAAAAGCTAGAGGCTATGAAGATTCCGTTAGATTTTCCAGTGACACGCGATATGTCAATGAAAGAAAAGAAGGAATATCTAAAGCAAGTACAGGATTTTTACCGAGGATTAAATGTGAAATTAACAGAACCGCAGGAGCAATCAAAATGAATGAGCCACTAATTGATCTGGATCATACGCATGAATCACAACGGCACACAGCCGAGGATATTGTCGAGCGATTCGGGGCAGATAACTTCATGGACGTTCTGTTTATGTTTATGGATTTCGATCCAGATGAATGTGGCGAGAA
>JBFIJV010000127.1:0-3444 GCA_041600575.1 Gammaproteobacteria bacterium
ATTGCCAGGCAGTATCAGACTGTGTTGATAGCCAATATACCGATTATGGATGATCACGTTAATGATATTGCCAAGCGCTTCATAACACTGGTAGATGAATTCTATGATCGCAATGTAAAACTGATTGTCACCGCAGCTGCGCATCCGAATGCCCTTTACGCTGGCGTGCGCTTATGTGAACCATTCAAACGGACTATTAGTCGTCTGGAAGAAATGCGTACCCACGATTACCTTGCGAAACAACACCTGCCTTAAAACTGAAAATCCGCTTTGAAACTGTTTTTGCCTCGATTTTGTTAAATCAACACTTGTTTAAAACTGTCATTTCCTAGTGGCTTACAATATTTATTTGACATTTAACTATAGATAACCTATATAAGTAACTAATATATATAACTTAAATAATTTATTAGCTTACAACAGGTTGGCATACATTGAACGCATTATCATCGGGGTTAGATCAGAGCATCGAATCGGACATAGCCAGAGTACTTGAATTTCATTATGGAGATGGCCTGGTTTATTTACCAAAAAATCAACCGGGGAGTTTATTCAAACTAGCTGAAAATAAGGGTTTTATTGATCAGGAAGGCTATTTGACTCGTAAAGGTAGAAGTTTGTTAGCAAAACATCAATTTACTTAAGTAAAACCACACCAAATTGTCCACGAGATCAGGCTCATTGTATAAATCAGTGATATTTCCTCGTTTTATCAGAAAATAATTCATCCATACTGTTTGATTTCTTATGATTTCAGCTATCATTGTCGCGCGCGCAATGAATGAGCGCTTATATAACAATTACGAATAAATATAGTGAAATCTATTCCTTTTCCATCTTAAAACTAATTGCTATCTTTCGCAGCCGTTACAAACCGCAGGACACAGATTAAATCCTATGTACAAGTACGATAATTACGACCAGACCATCGTTGATGAACGAGTGGCCCAATTCCGTGATCAAACTGAACGTTTTTTAGCCGGCAAACTGAGTGAGGAGGAGTTTCGTCCTCTGCGCCTGATGAATGGACTTTATGTTCAGCGTTATGCGCCGATGCTCAGGGTCGCTATCCCCTATGGTTTGTTATCCAGTGAACAATTAAGAATGTTGGCGCATATTTCCAGAAAATATGACAAGAATTATGCTCATTTTAGTACCCGACAGAATGTTCAATATAATTGGCCTGCGCTTGAAACGGTGCCTGATATATTGGCCGATCTGGCCAGTGTAGAAATGCATGCTATTCAAACCAGTGGTAATGACATTCGTAATACAACATCCGATCAATTTGCCGGTATAGCGCAAGACGAACTTGAAGATCCTCGGCCCTATTGTGAAATCATTCGACAATGGTCAACCTTTCATCCCGAGTTTTCATTTTTACCCAGAAAATTCAAGATTGCAGTATCAGGAGCAACGCATGACCGTGCCGCAGTGAAGGTTCACGATATAGGTCTTTATCTTGTAAAGAATGATGCCGGTGAAATCGGTTTCAATGTGATCGTTGGTGGTGGGCTCGGGCGTACGCCTTTTATTGGTCCAAGCATCCGACCATTCCTGCAGAAGCAAGATTTGCTGTCTTATCTCGAGGCGATACTGCGTGTTTATAATCGTTATGGTCGCCGAGACAATATATACAGAGCTCGAATCAAGATCCTGGTGAACGATCTGGGCAAAGAAGAATTTGCGCGACAGGTTGAAGAAGAGTGGGCACACATTAAAGATGGTGTGATGAAACTCGATCAAAAAGAAATTGATCGCGTTAAAGGATTTTTTACAGAGCCTGATTATGATGCGAATGCTGCAGATGATGAGAGCTTTGCAGCAGCGCAGGAATCGAACAAACCTTTTTCAAACTGGGCTAAACGAAATCTGTTTCCGCATAAAGTAGCTGGCTATAAAGCAGTCGTCGTTTCCTTGAAAGCACCTGGCATAGCACCCGGTGATGCAACTGATGAACAAATGGATCACATTGCTGATCTTGCCGATAAATATAGTTTTGGTGAAATAGTAGTAACTCATGATCAAAATCTGGTGTTACCAAATGTAAAACAGGCCGATCTTTTTATACTTTGGGAAAAGCTGTTGGAGAAGAATCTTGCCACGGCAAATATCGGTTTATTAACAGACATGATTTGTTGCCCGGGTCTGGATTTTTGTGCATTAGCCAATGCCGGTTCAATACCTATCGCCAAGCAGATTAATGAAAAATTTAACGACATTGATTATTTGCATGATATTGGCGATATAAAGATCAAGATGTCCGGTTGTATGAATGCGTGTGGACATCACCATGTGGGTCATATTGGTATTCTCGGTGTCAGGAAGAAAGATGAAGAGTTTTATCAATTAACAGTCGGTGGTTCATCTGAAAGTGATGCTTGCCTGGGCGAACGTCTTGGTCCTTCTATTGCAAAAGATGAAGTTGCCGATGTGATTGGTAAATTGCTTGATGTTTATGTCGAGCAGCGTCAGGAAGAGGAACGTTTTCTGGATACATTTCGTCGAGTTGGTATTACACCGTTTAAAGATCGTGTTTATCCAAAGAAACCTGTAAAGGAAGAAGCGAATGCGAGTAATTAAAGATAAAAAAATTGTAAACGATAATTGGTCTGTTGTACGTGAACTGGATGATGCCGCGCCTGCACCAGAAGGTGACGTAATTTTACCGTTTCACTATTGGCAGGCGAACCGAGACAGCTTACTGGATCAAAAAACAAAACATGCAGTCTGGATTAATGGTGATACTGATGTAGAGGAACTGGTTGCTGATCTTGAACACTTCTCAATAGTGGCTCTGGATTTTCCTGCCTTTAAAGATGGTCGATGTTATTCACATGCACGGCTGTTACATGATCGTTATGCCTATAAAGGTGATGTGCGTGCGATTGGTGACGTACTGCGTGATCAATTATTCTTTATGCATCGTTGTGGTATCAGCAGTTTTCAATTACGAGATGATAAAGACGCTGAAGATGCGTTGAAAGCGTTTAACGATTTTACTATACGTTATCAGGCAGCAGCCGATGACGCGGTGCCGATTTATAAGTTGCGATAAAACAGCTGGCTTGAAGGCTAGACCGTTAATACGGTGACTGAAGGCGTGTTTAAACTTTGTTCGCTATGAAAGCCGCGTATCAATAATACTTTTTCACCTTTTATTGCAAGACCTTGTTCGAGCACTATCATTTTTGCTAACTCATTCGGATTAGTCTTACCGGAATCTTCAGCGAGTACCGGAATTACACCCCATAGCATCTCCATTATACGGCAGATATTAGGATGGCTTGTTATTGCAACAACCGGGGCAGCCGGCCTGGCTGAACTCATTGTTGCGGCAGACATACCACTTTGAGAAATAACAACGACGGCATGGACTTTAAGGTCCTGGGCTAATTGCGCCATTGAGTTAGCCATCGCATCCCATACAGGTATGGCTGATGA
>JBFIJV010000128.1:0-3405 GCA_041600575.1 Gammaproteobacteria bacterium
CTGTTTGACGCAAGGACTCAATTTGTTTGGCGCGCTGAAACAAAAAGAAAAGCTGTGTCGGCAAGGCAACAGATTTTGGATCCGAATAAAACCGGGGCAAAAATGGATTTTCTGCAGCAAGCTCCAACATTAAGTCAGTGTCAAAGGTCTTGGCAAGGCGTTTCGCCAGGGTTGTCTTGCCGACCCCAATGGGTCCTTCAACAACGATATAATCCGGGTGACCTTGCTTCATTGAATTTTCTTCACATCAGTGAGATCGAGTTTAGTGATCAGATCACTAACTAAACCATTTGCAGGAATTAGACACTCAGGTTCAATCTCTGCCAGTGGTGCTAATACAAAAGAACGATTGCTTATTTCAGCATGAGGAACCGTAAGCCGATCATTTTTTATAATTTGATCGCCAAACAATAATATATCCAGATCCAGTGTTCTTGGTCCCCAATGTTGCTGGCGTTCGCGTCTATGACCATTCTCAATCACTTGCAAACATTCCAGTAACGTAATCGCTTCGAGATCAGTATCAAGTTTAACGACCGCATTAATATAATTATTCTGATCTTGTGGACCCAACGGTTTACTTTCATATAAAGAAGAAGCACCAAGCATATGGGTAGATTGCAGCTCGCCAAGTTCTTGCATGGCAGAGACAATATGATCTTTAGGCGAATCCATATCGCCACTGAGATTACTACCCAGGCCAATAAAAGTAATGGTCATGAATCAGTAGAAGGATTATTACGTGATCGGCGACGTCGGCGTGGCTTGTGGTGTCCGGTTTTCATTTTATCCTTACCCGCAAGTGGTTCAGCTAATTGCTCTTGTGTCCAGTAATCAACCAATTCCGTTAATGGCTCGCCTGCCTGGGCGCGTAATAAAAGAAAATCAAAGGCTGCTCTGAATTTTGGATGCATCAAAACACGCAGTGCACGTTTTTTGGTTCGCTTTAATCTGACTTGTAATGACCAGATGTCTCGTGCCATGTGTGTGAAACGTCGTGGCATCGCAGTACTGAGTATTTGTCTCGATATTACTGTGTCACCGGCCAGCTGCACCGCTTCTATTTCAGACAATCCATTTGCAATATGTTGATCAGCGATGACACGCATGGGCTCCCATAACAAGGCCGCCAATAAAAATCCGGGCGCAACTGAATTGGCTTCGTTTATCCTTTGATCGGTATTTTTCAATGCCTGCATAATAAAAGTATGCGGATAATCCCGCTCCGGGGTATCCAGTAATTTATCTGTCTGTGGAAATAGATACTTGAACAGATTGTAATGACGCAATGACTCAAACGTTTGTAAGGCGCATCCACCCATAAATAATTTAAGCATCTCTTCAAATAATCGGGCGGCAGGAATGTCTTTCAATAAAGCGGCGAATTCACCGATAGGTTGTTCTGCCTCGGGATGTATTCTCAAACCCAGTTTGGATGAAAAACGAACAGCGCGAAGCATGCGTACTGGATCTTCGATATAACGTTGCGCCGGATCACCAATCAATCTTAACTGACCGGCTTCCAGATCTTTTACACCACCGACATAATCAACAATAGAAAAATCTTCTATATTGTAAAACAAGGCATTGATCGTGAAATCACGTCGCCACACATCATCATCAATACCACCATAGACATTGTCACGAATTATTCTGCCATCTTCGATATGACCTGCACCTTCATCAGAGACATGATGTGGTGCACGAAAGGTTGAAACTTCTATTAACTCATCACCAAAACGAACATGGGCTAAACGAAAGCGACGACCAATTAATCGACAATTACGAAATAACTCACGGATCTGTTCAGGTTTAGCATCAGTCACCACATCAAAATCTTTGGGTTCTCTTCCGAGCAATATATCGCGCACACCGCCACCGACTAAATACGCCTTATACCCGGCATTTTTTAAGCGATACAACACCTTCAGGGCATTCTCACTAATTGATGCGCGAGAGACCGTGTGTTGATCGCGAGGAATAATCGTTGGCTTTGGATTAAGCGGGATAACTTTTTTCGATTTATCTGGGGTTGTCATTTAAAAATAATATATTGAGGCGGTCTTAATGTTCCCTATAATAACCCACTTCTATAGCCAATGCTCCCTTCGTCTAGTGGCCCAGGACGTCGCCCTCTCACGGCGAAAACACGAGTTCGAGTCTCGTAGGGAGCACCACGTTCATTAGCTGTTCTAAAGTGACGACTTTTTAAAGTGTCTATAAGATTTATTCAGCGTTCGAAGCTGGCTGAGATGCCAATCTTTCCCAGCTGCCGCCCAGGGCTTTGTACAATGCAACCAATGCCAAACCAGTCTCGGTTTCACTTTGTGCAAGTTGATCCTGCAAGCCCAATAATTGCCTCTCTGCATCCAGTACATTGAGAAAACTATCAATGCCATTGCTATAACGCACTCGTGCCAGCTCGACTGCTTCGGCTGTTGATTCCGCTGCAATTTGTAAATGTGATTGTCGTTGGCGCGCCTTGGTAAAACGAACCAATACATTTTCTGTTTCTTCGAGTGCAGCTAGTACAGTTTTCTCGTAGTTTGCCAAAGCACCTTCTGCAGTTGCATCAGCAGCGCGAATGCGTGCGCGTACTCGGCCTAAATCAAATGCTGGCCAGGTCAGGGAAGGGCCCAGTGAACTGCCTCTAGACTGGTTCTCGCCCATATCGGAGAGTGTCGTTGCGGTGTATCCAATGCTGCCGACAAGACTGATACGTGGAAAAAGATCTGCTGTTCTCACGCCAATACGTGCCGTGGCAGCAGCAAGTTTACGTTCCGCATTTTGTATATCGGGCCGACGCCTCAATAAGTCTGCAGGCTCACCGATGTTCAGTAGCTCAGGAACAGTGGGTAATGATTTAGAGGTTAAAAGTAATGTTCGCAATGCGCGAGGCTGTTCACCTACCAAAACACTTAAACGATGAATAGTGCGCATGATCTCGGTTTCGAGTAACGGGATAGTAGCGAGTGTTGATTCCAGTTGTGCTTGTGAACGCACTATATCAAGATTGGTTCCAAGACCACCTTCAGTAATCGAACGCGTCATGTCATAGGTACCACGTTGATTAGTTGCGTTCTCTTCCGCAACTCTTAAACGGTATTGCGCACCGCGTAATTCAAGATAAGTGCGTGCCACTTCAGCAGTGACGATGACATGAACATTTCGTTGCTCGGCAACGAGCGCATCATAATCTGCAGCCAATGCTTCTATGGAACGTTTTACGCGACCAAAGAAATCCAGTTCCCAGCTCGCATCCAGTGCCGCGTTGTAAAATGTATTCGTACGATCAAAACCAGTGCCGGCTCCCTGGATACGTGCGGCACTCGTTTCTTCATAGGCGACACTGGCTCTGCTGGTTACAATCGGATACCGCTCATAACGTCCTTCACCTAATAATGC
>JBFIJV010000129.1:0-3369 GCA_041600575.1 Gammaproteobacteria bacterium
CGACTGTCAGGTGCAATATCGGCCTCTCTAATGCTGGTTTCATCCAGGTGTTTTTTTAGCGCATTTCTTATAGTTTTTCGTCGTTGTGAAAATGCATCTCTGACGATTATTTTCAGGCTCTCATGATCATGCAGTTCGTACCGGGGTTCTGCTAGCGGACTGAGTCGTATTATAGCAGAGTCGACTTTCGGGCTGGGTGTAAATGCGCCGGGCTTAATGACAAACAATGGTTCTACGTCACAATAGTATTGCAGCATAATAGATAAGCGACCGTATTGCTTATTACCGCTTTTCGCACAAATTCGATCAACGACCTCTTTTTGTAACATGAACAGCATGTCCTTAATGCAGTGCCGATAGCTCAACAGGTGGAATAGAATTGGTGTACTGATGTTATAGGGCAAATTTCCAACAATTCGTAAATCGTTATGATTGAATGAATCGAATGCCACTTTTAACGCATCTGCTTCATGGATGATTAATCGATTTTCATCAGCAAAATTTGTTTTTAATGTTGCAATCAGATCACGGTCTATCTCAACAACATCAAGTTGATCAACATGATTCAGTAAGAGTTTAGTTAGCGCACCTTTTCCGGGACCAATCTCTACAATATGCTCTTCTTTCCGGGGATGAATCGCATCAATAATGCGTTGAATTACAGTTGGGTCATGCAGGAAGTTTTGACCAAAACGTTTACGAGCGCGGTGTTGATCAGCATTCATATTGCGTTATGCGTATCGGTTATATTTGATTCATGTTGTGCTAATACGTTTGCCATATCAATCGCTGCTAACAAACTATCACAATCGGCCTTGCCGGTACCGGCAAGTTCAAGCGCCGTGCCGTGATCGACCGATGTTCTAATAATGGGTAAGCCCAATGTAATGTTAACTGCTTCGCCAAAACCCAGTGTTTTAAGCACGGGTAGGCCCTGATCATGGTACATACAAATAAAGACATCCGTTTTTTGTCTTATCTCAAGTCTAAATGCTGTATCCGCCGGTAATGGCCCGGTTACAGCATGGCCACGTTTGATAAAATCGTTAATGACGGGAGTTATTATCGTCATCTCTTCAGTACCTAAATGGCCGCCTTCGCCTGCATGAGGGTTTAAACCACATACCGTAATCCTGGGTTGGCTAATACCGAAACGTTGTTTCATTTCATTGATGACGATGCGGATTGTCGATTCAATCCTTTCATGTGTTATCGCATCGGGAACATCGCGTAGTGCGAGATGAGTTGTTACTAATGCTACACGCAAGTCTGGACAGCTAAGTAGCATCACTGGTAGAGCATTTCCACAGCGTTCGGAAAAATATTCAGTATGACCACTGAATTTAATCCCGGCATCATTGATTACCGATTTTTGTAAAGGAGTTGTAACAACAGCTGCATAGCGTTTTGCCAGACATTCACGCGAAGCAATATCAAGCATTTCCAGTACATAGGTAGCGTTACGAGGATCCAGCTTTCCGGGCAGGCAAGGGGTTTTTAATTTAATCGGGATAACGTTTAATGATTTTACATCAGAGATAGTTTGAGTAGCTTCGTGATCTGACACAAGGTTAATGTCCAGCGGCAGGCATAGTTGTTGTGCGCGTTGTTGGAGTAATTCAGGATCAGCAATAACCGTTAACGTTTGATTATGCTTAATTTGAGCCAGTTTGATTATTAAGTCGGGGCCAATTCCTGCCGGTTCTCCCGAGGTCAGCAAAATATGCAGTTTTTTTTTACTAACTATCATTTAGGCGGTATTCGACATACGCTTCATCTCGTAATTGTCGGGTCCAGTTTTGCATAGATTCTTCAAGTTTACGTTCTCTAATTATCGCTCTGGCCTTGCCTCGCTTTAATGATTCACTGTTATCAAAGTTTCTGCGCTCCAGAACTTCCAGAATATGCCAGCCATAATCAGTTTTGAATACTTCGCTTACTTTACCGGGTTCCATACTGTCCATTACTTTTTGAAACTCAGGCACCAGTGAACCTGGAGTGGTCCAGCCCAAATCGCCTCCTTTAATAGCGCTGCCCGGATCATCAGAGTTTCCTTTTGCTAATAAAGCAAAATCATCGCCATTTTCAATACGACTCTTGAGTTGTTCTGCTTTTTCACGAGCCTGTTCATCCGTGGTTAATTCGTCTTGTTTAATCAGGATATGTCTCGCGTGAGTTTGTTGGACGATGTGTTCCTGATCGCTCTTAATCTCTTTAATTTTAATAATATGAAACCCACTTGGGCTTTGAATGAGTTCACTGATGTCGTCTTTTTTCATATCGGGGATATAATCAGCAAATAATGAAGGTATCTCTTCCAACTTACGCCAACCCAGGTCGCCACCATTTTCTGCATTACCTCCATCGGAGACAGCTTTTGCAGTTTCAGCAAAATCGGCACCGGCCAGTAAATCGTCTCGAACTTGAGTTGCAACTAATTTGACTTGTTCAACCTCATCAGAGGTAGCCTCTGAAGGTAAGGCCAACAGTATATGAGATATAAGGACTTCGGTCTGGATTGAACCCTGATGTTCCTGATTTGCCAGAAAATTATCAATTTCTTTTTCAGTTACTACGATACGATTTTCGACCTGTCGTCTACGTAACTGGCTCAGAGTGATCTCATTGCGAATATCTTCCCGAAACTGTTCATAGTTGTATCCATCTTGTTCCAGAATATTCCTGAATTGGGTTAGAGATACTTTATTTTCCGCAGCAATATTACTAATAGTTCGATTCAGTGATTCATCGTCAACCTTAATACCTGTCTTTTCTGCTATTTGTAACTGGATTCGATTTTGAATAAGCTTATCAAGCACTTGGCGTTCCAGCACAGAAGCAGGCGGGAGTTGCGAACCCTGTTGTTGTAATTGCTGACTTATGGTGCGTACTTTTGATTCCAGTTCACTTTGCATGATGACATCATCATTTACGACAGCAACAATACGATCTAATGGTACATAAGCATGTACATTTGTCTGGATTATAAATAGGGCTAGTAACCCCAACATAAAGTGTCGGGGTCTTGTTCTGGAAATTCTAAAATTCACTCTGGTAACCGGGGATTTGTTGTTTCAGGAAGTCTACTGTCTTTTTACCTATTCCGGCTAGTCCTTTTAATTCCATTTGTAAAAATATGCCGGTATCAAACGCGCCATCGACACTGGATAGGAAACGCCGCGCGACAGCTCGAACACCCCAACAACAGCTTTCATATTCTATACCACCAAAGATCTCAAGGGAGCGACCTTCAGGAACCGCATAATTCCAGCGACCAACCGCACTCCAGTTTTGTGTGATTGGCCAGCTAAAAGAAAGATCTGTTTGATCAATATCAGTAGTAGTAACACCAAAACTATCAAAGCCAAC
>JBFIJV010000130.1:0-3352 GCA_041600575.1 Gammaproteobacteria bacterium
AAGTTTGATTATCTCAACTTGTTGGCCGCGCTCGGCGAAATAATTACGCGTGATCGTTGTATATTTAGTGACAACGCGTGGACGATCCAAAACCGGTTTACCCTCTTTTAAACCCGCCAGCATCATTCGACATTTAGCGATACCTAAATCAACCGGTTCATAAAGACTGTCGCCGGCATATTCCATTAACACGTCTTTTCCGGCAATGCCTAATTCTGCGGCACCACGTTCAACATAGGTCGGGACATCGGTCGCGCGAATGACAAGTATTTTGATATTAGACTGATTAGTATCCAGGATCAGCTTGCGAGACTTTTTCGGATCGTCTTTAAGAACGATACCCAGCTTGGCGAGTAATGGAATCGCTTCATCATAGATTCGACCTTTGGAAACGGCGATGGTGATCTTATCCGGCATAGTATTTTGTCGGTTACTTATTAGTTTGGTTAATTATAAACAGAATACAATAGAAACAGCTTGTCTGAAAAAGTTTCCTAATCAAGATTTTATCTGTTTCTTGTAGTTAATCAGGTAAACGCCGTATATCCGCGCCTAGCTGCGATAATTTTTCTTCGATTGTCTCGTATCCACGATCAATATGGTAAATACGATCAACGACTGTTTCACCCTTTGAAACCAGCCCAGCCAAAACCAGACTGGCTGATGCCCTTAAGTCTGTTGCCATTACCGGCGCACCGGTTAAGCTTTCAACGCCTTCGGTGATGGTTGTGTTGCCTTCCAGTTTGAGGTCTGCACCCATGCGCTGAAGTTCATGAACATGCATAAATCGATTTTCAAATACCGTTTCGGTTATTACGCCACCACCTTTTGCGATGCTATTCATGGCCGTGAACTGAGCCTGCATATCGGTAGGGAACCCGGGAAACGGTGACGTGTGTATATCTACCGCTTTAGGTCTGTGCCCACCCATATCAAGGGTAATCGCATTTTTTTCTGTTTCAATCTTTGCGCCCGCTTCGGTTAATTTCTTCAACACAGCTTCTAACAACTCGGGCCTGGTATTTCTTAAGCGAACCTTACCGCCTGTCATGGCTGCGGCGACCAGATAGGTACCGGTCTCGATCCTGTCCGGCAAGATATCGTAATTCGTTCCGTGCAATGACTCTACGCCTTCTATCTCGATGCGGTCGGTGCCTGCGCCTGAGACCTTTGCGCCCATTTTATTGAGGCAGTTTGCAAGGTCGGTGACTTCGGGCTCTCTTGCGGCGTTTTCAATAATAGTCACTCCATCCGCCAGAGTTGCTGCCATCATCAAGTTTTCTGTGCCGGTTACGGTAACGATATCCAAGGTTAGATGAACACCTTTCAACCGATTTGCAGTGGCTCGGATATAACCGCCCTCAACAACAATATCAGCTCCCATTGCTGCCAAACCCTCAAGATGCACATTCACCGGACGCGAACCAATCGCACAACCACCGGGTAAGGAAACATCTGCTTTTCCATAACGTGCTAATAAGGGACCCAGCACCAGTATTGATGCGCGCATGGTCTTAACTAATTCATACGGCGCAAAATAATTTTCAATGCGGCTGTTATCAATTTCGATACACATCCGTTCATCAACTGTAATCTGCGATCCCATGCGCCCCAGCAGTTCCATCGTTGTCGTGATGTCATGCAAATGCGGAACATTACCAATAGTAACGGATTGGTCAGTCAGTAAAGTGGCAGAAAGAATCGGAAGGGCAGCGTTTTTTGCACCTGAAATGGAGATTTCCCCATTCAATGGGGCGCCACCCTGGATAATTAATTTATCCATAATTATTGATCATTACCTCTAAAATTAAGAAAGAACACTGGTGACTATTTCTATTTTTCCAACTCGTCCGGTGTATGGGTCTGTATAGATAAAGCATGGATTTCAGTACCCATTTTATCGCCCAGAGTTTTATAGACCATCTGGTGCTGTTGTATCATGGTTTTCCCGGAGAATAATTCACTGACAATACGCGCTTGAAAATGCGTCCCATCGTCACCTTCTACAATAATATCGGCACCGGGTAATCCGGATTCAATGAGCTGTTTAATAATTTGAGGATTCATAGCTATATTCGGTTTTTGATTAGTGTTTATGATAAATGAAACTGCGATTCTATGTCAGGAAATACTTTTTTGGCAGTGCTATAAAGCAAGCAACCGGGCATTGCCCGGTTGCTTGAAAAACTATCGCTTGATTCTGGTTATTTTGTAAGGCTGCTTGCTAGCCTCTCGTTTTTCATCGTTAATTCATTAATAAGAGAATCGAATCCGTTCTTTTTAATCTGCGTAGAAAATGAGCCGCGATAGGTTGATACCAGACTCACACCATCAACAGAAACATCCACTACTTTCCACGCTTGATCTTTTTGATGCATTCTGTAAGCAACCGGGAAAGGCTGTGCGCCATCACTTGTCATTTCTGTCTTAACAACAGCAAGTTTTGAGTTTGTATTCATTTCAACAGGGAAATATTTTATCTGTTGATTTGAATATTCAAGTAGGGCCCGTGCATAGGTACGTACCAGTAATGTTTTAAACTGCTCTATGAACTCATTGCGCTGTGCTTCACTGGCAGCCTTCCAGTTTTTACCCAGTACCCATTTTGACATGCTGGTAAAATCAAAATGCGGGATAACCAGTTCATTGACTACATCATAGATTTTTGATGGGTCTGCATCCAGTTCCGAACGTTGGGTGTTGATACGTTCAATCACGCCATCTGCGGTTTGCTTAACAACTGCATCGGGAGTTGCGACAGCAGCCTGGGCAAGGCCTGCTATCATACACAACATCAAAATCAGTGAATGTACGACTTTGATTTTCATTGGTAATACCTCTACTTAAGAATTATTGTTTTAATTAATACGACCCAAAATCTGGCTCAATGGTTCAAATGACCTGTTTTTTATCTTTTATTCAACAGTAATTATTATTATCAACAATGATGGTCATCTAAAGATGGCGAATATTGTAATAACAATATATCGCGATAGATAGTATTTATTCTGCTGAAACCGGAACAAACCCAACTTTTAGAACCGTTTTGTTTCTTTACCAGGATTAAAAATATTTACTAAGCCATTGTATATGATAATAATTTATTCAAAACGGTTTCCATAACAAGATTAATTTAGGTAGTAACGTTAACGCGGCAAACAAGGCAATAAACATGGCCAGGGCCGTTAACAAGCCAAAATAAATTGTCGGAATGAAGTTCGAAAGAACCAGAATAGAAAACCCTATAATAATGGTAATGGCCGTATAAAAAACGGCTTTACCTATATTGGCATGACAGTAATGCATCGTCTTGATGTAGTCGCCTGTTTTGGGTAGTTCTTCGCGAAACCGA
>JBFIJV010000131.1:0-3319 GCA_041600575.1 Gammaproteobacteria bacterium
ACAAGTTAAATCTAATATTCCCGCTTATAAGATTCGCCTCTCAATTACCTGCTTGTATATTTCTTGATCTATATCAAGAATAAATCAGTTCGATAGATTAAAATTTTATTAATAATTTCAAAAGGTGTAGTCATGAAAAATTCAAGATTATTCTTTCTATGCGTTTTATTACTATTTTCAAATCATATTGTTTTCGCGAACGAAACGAATGTAATTGAAACAGAATTTTATCGAGCTGCTGATGGTAAGGTCGATCCCAGAACATTTATCGGATGGAATGTCTATCATCAAGTTTGCGTCAGTTGTCATGGTGTGGCTGGTACCGGCACTGAAACCGCACCAGATTTAACGTCGAGTATTGAGAAACTGAGTCCAGGGCAATTCAGACTGAAAGTCTTACATAGGACCATCATAAAGTTTACTGGCGATGACTGGCGACTGATGGAACAGACCATGCTGGAAGAGATCAGTAAACATGAAAAACGTGGTCGCGGTGAACTAGCAATGATGCCGCGCTGGGAATACAACCCGGCGGTAAAAGCAAACGTAGAGAATATATATCGTTATTTAAGGGCACGCGCCGATAATGTGATTGGTAAAGATAAACCGGGCATATTAAAAAAATAAATCTATATCAGGGCAACATAAGACAAAACATTATCTGTTTATCGCGGTGACCAGTTTGGCGAGTCCTTCTGAACAACTCATATTTAAAAATTCACCATTCACACTATTTATAGCGAGTTCAGCGAATGGGTTCTTGACTAAATCAATATCAATAATCATCCCCTGATTTTGATAAACAATATTGGCAATATAATTAGGTAGATTAGTAGTACCGAATGTCCCGGCAATTATCAACATGTCTGTTGTTTTAGCCACTTTAATTGCACTTTCAAACTTGAAGTAATGTTCGTCGTAACACTCGTCAAACCACAACACATGTGGCCGGGAGAGTGAAGCACAATCGGGACAGGATAACTGTATTTTATCTTCCTCGGTTAAGTCCTGACCACTGGCACGCGGCAGGATTGTGGTCGGCAAGGGATAAAGTCGCTGTTGACACTCATTGGAACAACGCATGAAAAACACGTTCCCATGTATTTGAAATGTTCGAGCTGGACTATTGCCGGCACATAGATGCAAATTATCAACATTCTGGGTAATGAGTGTAAATCGATCCTGAAGAATTTGTTCCATTTCTACAAGCGCGAGATGTCCCTGATTAGGTTCTGCTGCGCTACATACACCTAAACGATAGAGGTACCATTTCCAGACTTCATAGGGACATTTACTAAACATGGCATGAGTTGCCATTTCCTGTGGATGATATTCTCTGGCACCCACAGTCCAGTAACCTTCAGGTCCACGGAAAGTCGGTATACCACTTTCAGCAGAGATCCCGGCACCGGTAAGCACAGTGATTTGTTTATCTTGATCAGTAAAAACCTGTTGCCATGTTTGTTCCATTGAAAAAACAATGATTTGTTAATAACTTATGCGCTGGCTTTTTCCTTGTCAGAAATCAGCATACCTGCAACCCGATTCTCGATAACATCATTTGAAGTCACTGTCAGGTCTTCCGTCAATTCACCGACGATCAAGTCTTTTATCTGTTCTGGTAACGCTTCTTTTAACGCTGATAAAACCTTCTCCGGCGCAACAAGAATCAAGTGATCAAACATTTCCAGTTTGTGGTGTTCTGTCAAAAAGTCTGCCTGACATTGAATGTTATTTATTTTTTTAGACCTGGCTAAATCACCCGTACCATTCATCGGTTTACCATTCACCATCAAATAACAAAGTTCTGCATAGGCAGGGAAATCATCGGCATTTAAAATTAAAAGTTGTTTGCCAACGCCTTTGTTAATTAATATCTTGATATATCTACCGTCGCTCAGCACGACCCATGTTGTAACGTCACTCATAATATTTATTGTTTCTTGATTAATGTTTGGCCGCAATTGCGGTGAAAAATACTGACCGATAAGAGTCAGTGCCCAGGTTAATAATGTCAGTTTTAGCGACTGGAATAAAGCTCACTGTTTACGCCACATTACGCTACAGTCTTCCTTAATAGCCGCAGTCAACATTTCCATCAGTGGAAAAGCACGATTATAGAGACTCACCGGCGGTTCGCTCGTCTCATCGTCATCATCGCTGACAGTAGCTTCAATCGGTGTGGTTTCTTCCGATGCAATCGCTTTTTCCAAACGCTCCAGTGCATCTGGAATATCCTTGGCAGCAATCGCACTCGGAATTGTGCCACTGTGCCCCATCAACTTGATCAGATGTTCTGCTACCGTGCCAAACATGGTGATGTCGCCATGTCCCTTGCTTGTGAATATAACTAACATAATTCTTTATTAACTCCTCTCCTAACCTTAAACATAGTATGCCTGAAGTATTCTTACCAGATGAGATCATCCGGTATTTTGTAGTCCGCATAAGGATCTTCACTATCTTGCTCAACCGCAACTTCATAATCAGTATTAATGATGCAATCAGTATCGCGTTGTTTGATCTTCTCTGCCACTGGCTTCGGCACTAACTCATAAGCTTCACCTAACCTGGCAATAACGAGCTGACCAGACATAAGATGTTTGTGTATCAACTCTGAAACAAATATACGTTTCACTACATTCGCATCAGTAAAATTATAAACAATCTCACCATCACGGTCTTCAACCCGATTGGTTTCTATCAACTGAATAATCTGTGCTGCGATTGCCTTGCGTTCTGCTTCTTCTTTTCTTTGCTGATTAATCTGACGATCACGTGCAACTTTTTCGGCCTGCGCTTTTTTTGCCAATAACTTGGCATCGTCTAGTTGAACCGAAGCACCCTTTTTCGTTTTCTGCTTTTTATTTTTATATTGATCATGCCTGGCCTTATGCGCTTTTTTCTTATCGACCAGACCGGTCTTTTTAAGTTGATCAATTAAGGAATTCGCCATTGGGTAATCTCCGAAGTATAAAAAGACAACGACTGATATTTTGATTTATTATGCTTATTGTACAGTATGTGTTTCAGCATGCGACTGAGTGACTGAGCCATGATGTTCGATCATTAACCAGCCATTCTCAAATTGTTGATAGATATTAGTCGCTAAAACCACCACGACAGCGCCCTGGCCTGTTGCAATATGCTCTTCGACCAGATGTACGGCCAGCTTGTCATTGACTGTTTTCCTCACTGTATTAAACAGGATTTCGGGCAGGTCAGCATGGTTAAGGATATGTGCCCAACTACGCATAACAGGTTCATAACCATAAATGGCACTCGAGCCGGGGTGAATACAAACTACCTGGTCATCGGC
>JBFIJV010000132.1:0-3289 GCA_041600575.1 Gammaproteobacteria bacterium
CATATTGCCTACCTGAATACCACTAGGCCGCATTGCCAGATCAGTAATAGTACCGACAGGATCCGTCAGTGTTGCAACCTGGTTTAGTCCCTCTGACATATCATCAATACGTGCCTCAGTCAGGACCAGTCGATCCAGCAGCGCCGTCTCAAGGCTTTTTTCTTTCGCCAATGCGATATCTTTTTCATTGGCCTTGATCAGCACAGCGCGATGTTTATGTATGTTTTCTGCAATGGCAACCAATGCTTTATTTTTTTGTGCAGTACTTGCGCGCGCCATCAATCCCGCCGATGCTCTGGCGAGTTGTCCCAGGTCTTGCATGTATCGTTTTATATCCATCTTGCTATTTTGTCGTTCGTACTCATTATGCTTGCTGGAATTGCGCTGTGTTTATTCCGGCAATGGCTAATAATAATGTATTAAATTGATCCCATGCTTGTAATCTTTGGCTGCTTTTAAGGGTTTTATCAATCGTTGCGCAGTAATTCAGTAATTTATCCAATGATTTGCTCGTATGTCGTTTTAAAACTGCACTCATTGGTCGCTTCTTCTGATCCCAGATTCGATATGAGTTGAAAAGAGCATCAAGGTTCATCCCGGCTTCATGCTGATGCGCTATTGAGCACAATCTTCGGAATTCCCACATCAAGGCACCAAACAGGGCCATCGGTTCTATGCCTTCGTTACGTAAGCCATGCAACATGAGCAAGGTTCTATCTGAATTTCCCAAAAAGGCACTCTCGATCATATCAAACACATCGAAGCGAGAACTATCAGCAACGGCATGAATAACGTCTTCAATATCAATATCGTCTTTATCGATTAACAGCACCAGTTTTTCTATTTCCTGCCGTGCCGCTAGCAGATTACCTTCAACTCGCTGTGCAATCAAACGCGCAGCATCAAGTGTCAGTCGCTTTTGTTTGGCCTGTACACGTGTTTGTATCCAGCTCGGAAGTTGTGCCGGATTAATCGGCCATACTTGTATCAACGTGCCTGCTTTTTCTACGGCCTTTAACCACTTATTACTTTGTGCACTTTTGTCTATCTTATCCGAACTGATGATAAGCAGGTTATCTTCATTAAGCTGTTCGGCATATTCTAATAAGACACGACCACCTTCTTTACCCGGTTTTGGTGATCCCATACGCAATTCAATTATGCGTCGATTGGAAAATAAAGATAAATTACCGGTAGCCTGGCTGATTGAGTTCCAATCGAATGATTTATCGACGTTGAAGACCAGTCGTTCGTCATAACCCTGAGTACGACCCGCAGATCGAATTTGATCGATGCATTCCAGTTTTTGTAAGGGTTCATCGCCGCTGACAAAATAAATCGGCGCCAACTTTGAGCGCTGCAAGTGCATCTCAAGTTGATCGGGACGTAGTCGCATTCTTGTCAGATAATCTTTATTTACTATTACGCAACAAAGCTTGTAATCGACGTAAGGCCTGGCTTGCGGCACTACGAATCAGATCTTCCTGAACAACCCCCTCTTCTGAAAACTTACCAAGCACGGCATTTTCATCAAAAGTTAAGTCACGCGTTACCCTGATACGATCATTCTCTACGATGCTTTTTCCATCCGTATGCACAGCATCCATTTTTGCATTATAAACAATTTGAAATTCTTCAACTTTACCGGTCGCTGCTGAAACACTAAGCACCGATTTATCAAAACGCTCTTCTTTTAGCGTGATAACGTAATCAGCATTCTGAGTGGAGTTAGCCAGGCTCACGCCGGATCCTGATAATTGAGACGTAACTTCTTTTGCCAGTTTTGGTGCGCTGGATGGATTGATATAGATGTTGGAAATATCAAAGTCAGTTGTTTGTGAGCCACGCAGATGAAACCCACACGCTGAGTTTAATAACAGCAGGCATATCATCATTAACTGGCGTGTTTTCATCGTAAGTCCTCGCACTGGTCTTTCATTATTCACTGCATATTACCCTATGACACCACGATGTTCACTAGACGCCCCGGAATTACAATGATTTTTCTAACAGTCTTGCCTTCGATGTTACGTTTGATGTTTTCATCTTCCACCGCCAGCGTTTCAATCTGTTTTTGATCGGCTGTTTTCGCAACAGTAATCTTGCTACGAAGTTTACCGTTGACCTGAATTACCATTTCTATTTCGTTCTGCTCGAGGGCATCAGGATCTGACTTTGGCCAGGCTGCATCGATCAAGGCTTCGTCATGACCCAGCGCTTTCCAGATTGCATCGGTTATATGCGGAACAATTGGCGAGAGCAGTAATGCGGCAGTTTCTATGCCTTCGCGCATAATAGCGTGGTCATTATCGCTAACGAGTTCAGCGCGAGTTAAGGCATTGATCATCTCCATCACTGCTGCAATAGCAGTATTAAAAGTATAACGGCGGCCAATATCGTCATTGACCTTGTCGATGGTCAAATGGATCTTCCGGCGTAATTCTCGTTGAGCATTGTTTATTGATGCTTTGTCCAGCGTGGTAATTTTTCCTGTATTAATATGGGTGCTGGCTAATTTCCAAAGACGTTTTAAGAAGCGATAAGAGCCTTCAACTCCGGTATCCGACCATTCCAGACTTTGTTCGGGTGGCGATGCGAACATGATAAACAGGCGGACTGTATCAGCGCCGTATTGGTCGATTAGTCCCTGAGGATCGACCGTGTTGCCTTTCGACTTTGACATTTTAGCGCCGTCTTTTAAGACCATGCCCTGTGTTAATAAGTTGGTGAATGGTTCGTCACTCTTTAATAAGCCCAGATCGCGCATCAGTTTGGTGAAGAAGCGCGCATAAAGCAGATGCAGGATGGCATGTTCAATACCACCGATATATTGATCGACGGGTAGCCAGTAATCAGCACGTTCATCCAACATCGCCTGATCATTGTCAGGACAACAATAGCGTGCGAAATACCAGGACGATTCAAAGAAGGTATCAAATGTATCAGTCTCTCTTACAGCCGGCCCGCTACCATCAGGTGCGTCCACATATATGAATTCCGGCATTGATTTTATCGGTGAACTGATGCCCTCAAATGCAATATCTTCGGGCAACACGACTGGTAATTGATCTTCCGGAACAGCAAGTACTTCGCCGTCTTTTTTATTGATGATCGGAATTGGACAGCCCCAATAACGTTGACGCGAGATGCCCCAGTCTCTTAGTCGGTAATTGACCTTGCGATTGCCGCAATTATTTTTCTCAACAAAATCTGCAATTGCATTAAACGCGTCTTCCGAACTCAAGCCATCAAATTGGGCTGAATTTTTTAATATCCCTTTTTCAGTAAA
>JBFIJV010000133.1:0-3281 GCA_041600575.1 Gammaproteobacteria bacterium
CGTGATCTGTCTGAGGAAGAAAACTCTCAGTACAGCGCACTTAAAGCAGAAGCAACCGCACTTACCGACAAGATCAAAGCAGAAAGCGATCTGATTGATATGGAAAATGTTGCCACTGTTACCAATAAATCAGCAGCTAACACCATAACTGTAACCGAGTCTAAAGATATGCGTGAAAACGATCCGAAAGCGGGTTTTAGTCATATCGGTGAGTTTGCACAAGCAGTATACAAAGCAGGCCAGCCAAACGGTTCAGTTGATGAGCGTTTGTTTATCGGTGCTGCACCTACTACTTTCGGCAACGAGTCAAGCGGTGCTGACGGTGGTTATGCTGTACCAACTGACTTCAAGGAAGCTATTAAAGGTCACGAGATTGCATCTGATGCGTTCTTGCCTATGACCGACAATACCAATGTCTCAGGCAATGGTATGTGTTTCCCTGTTGATGAAACGACCGAATGGGGTTCTGATGGTGTTCGTGCGTATTGGGAAGCGGAAGCGGCTCAAGCCACACAAACCAAACCAGTTCTTAAGGAACGTAACTTACGCTTGAGAAAGTTGTTTGCTTTAGTTCCTGTCACCAATGAGTTGTTAGCCGACAGTTCCGCAATGGCATCTTACTTACCGTCTAAAGCAGGCGCATCTATTCGTTACAAAACGAATGACGCACTTGTAAACGGCGATGGTGCTGGCAAGCCTTTGGGTTTTGCTAACTCTGCCGCGATTGTTTCAGTTGCCAAAGAAGGATCACAGGTTGCTGACACTGTTGTCGCTGCTAACGTAGCTAAAATGTATGCACGAAGCCTTAACCCTTCACGCAGCGTTTGGTTGGTCAACAATGACGTATTGCCACAACTTATGACGATGACTTTAGGTGATCAGCCTATATGGACTCCTCCTAGTGATGGCTTTAAAGGCGCACCAGGCGGAATGTTGTTTGGTCGTCCTGTCATCATCACGCAAACCTGTCAAACGGTTGGTGATGTAGGTGATATCTACTTTGTTGATTGGTCTGCTTATATGTCTATCACTAAATCAGGCGGCATGGATGTTTCAAGTTCTATGCACCTCTGGTTTGATTATGACGTTATGGCTTTCCGAGCGATCTTCCGGGTTGACGGTCAGCCTTGGTTGACTTCCGCAGTTACACCACCAAATAGCGCACTGACTCTAAGTCCGTTCGTTCAACTCGCAGCTAGAGCATAAGGAGCAATAATTATGAATAGCACATTACCAAGCGAAAACGTTGCGATATCTGGTGTCATTGATCCAGATGCTAACGCAGCAGGCGCAATTACCAGCACTTATGTCGACATGGGTAAATTCGAGTCAGCATTAGCCATTATCCTTGCGGGTACTCTTGGAGCGTCTGCAACACTTGACGCTAAATTAGTACAAGCCACAGATTCAAGTGGTACGGCAGTTAAGGATATAACTGGTAAAGCAATCACTCAGCTAACACAAGCCGGAACAGACAGTGACAAGCAAGCCTTGATCAATGTTCGTGCCGAGGACTTGGACACTGATAACGGTTTTAACCACGTTGCAATCGTTTTTACCACAGGCACAGCGACCAGTGATGGAGCAGCAGTTCTTTTAGGCTGTAACCCTCGCTTTTCTCCTGCTAGTGATAACGATGTTTCAACGGTTGATGAAATCGTAGCCTAAGTAAATTGGGGTGGGGAAACTCACCCCTTTCTTTGAGGTATTTATGAAAGTCACATTTATAAAAGAACCAAAAGCAGAGAGTTTAGGTATTGATGACCATTTCGAAGTGGGCAAGACCTATGACTTGAACGAAGCATCTGCACAACGTTGGATATATCGCGGCGTTGCGGAAGTTGCTAAGAAAGAAACCAAGAAAGAGATCAAGAAAGAAGATAAAAAACCTTTTTGGACTAAGCCTGAATAATGGCACTAAAACTAATTACAGCACCAACAGTCGAACCTGTCACAGTTGCAGAGGTTAAGACACACTCTCGCATTACAGGCACAGACGATGATGCTTACTTAACCTTGCTGATTAAAGCGGCACGAAACCACGTTGAGAACATCACCAACAGAGCGTTAATCACTCAGACATGGGATTGGACGCTTGACGGTGGTCTAAGGGATGTTTGTATACCTAAAGCACCCTTACAGTCTATCACCTCAGTTAAATACACAGATGACAACGGCACTGAACAGACATTAGCAACAAGTTACTACAAAGTTGATGATGTTTCCGAGCCTGGACGAGTCGTTTTAGCTTACAGCCAGTCATGGCCTACCGCTAGACAAGAGATTAACAACGTAACAATGCGATTTATTGCGGGTTACGGTGATGCGTCCACAGACGTTCCTGATGATATTAACTTTGCTATCTTATGGATCGTAGATCATTGGTACGAACATAGAACAGCAGTAACAGAATTAGGTTTAAATAAAACTCCCTTAAGTATAGATGCGGCATTATTTCCCTATCGCGTTGGATTCTTTTAATGGAGTCGGGGAAATTAAGAAATAAGCTATTTTTACAATCATCCACAGAGTCAAGGGATGCGATTGGCGGTGTTACTGATTCATGGTCAACCATTGCGACAGTTTACGGATCAATCGTTCGTAAATCAGACAAAGAAATGATCGAATCAGACCGATTAACGCAAACAGTAACACACACTATCAGGATCAGATATTACGCAGGGGTAACACCTTCCTACAGGCTCTTATTCGGGTCTAGAGTGTTCAGTATTATCAAGGTTAATGATATGGGCGAACGTAACAGAACGATGGTCTTAGACTGTATAGAGGAACTATGAGCGTAGATATATCCATGCTGGGTATGCCTGAATTAGAGCGCAAATTAAAGAAGTTAGTTGAGAAAGATCAAAAAGCAATCGTTAGATCAGCGCTTAGAAAATCATCGACGCGCAACAAGAACAGAGTGGCGGCGAATATATTAAGAATGGGTTTAGTGGAGACGGGTAATCTGTATAAGTCTTTTAAATCCGCTAAGAACATATCTAGATCGAACAATAAAAGCATTATCAGGATCGGGATAGCATTACCCACACGAGCAGAATTAGATATTGATCCCTCTGATAAGTTTTATTATCCAACAGCACTAGAATACGGCGGTCATTCTTACATTAGGCCAGCAGTCGATCAGCATCGTGATGCAGAAATTAGAAAGATCGGACTAGATATTGGCAACGGCATAAAGAAGAAAGCAAAATGAGTTTAAAAAAAGCCTTATACACATATTTAACAGCACAAGTCGGCATTACTAACTTGATTAGCAC
>JBFIJV010000134.1:0-3256 GCA_041600575.1 Gammaproteobacteria bacterium
CAGGGAATGACTCGACTTATCAAGGCAACACAATATTCATGGCAGGGGTTTAAAGCTGCCTATGAATATGAAGCAGCTTTTCGACAGGAAATCTTGCTTGCCATTATTACTATTCCACTCGGTTTATATCTGGGTGATACCAGGTTGGAAAAAGCTTTTTTAGTCAGCGCCATTTTGTTGATACTGATCGTGGAATTACTCAACACAGGTATTGAAGCAATTACCGACAGAGTCGGTACTGATCATCATGAACTCTCCGGTCGTGCAAAAGATATTGGTTCGTCAGCCGTGTTATTATCATTGGTCAATGCCGTGATAGTCTGGGTATTGGTTCTTATCTATTAATGCGCTATAGAGCAGCAAGTTTATTATTTGGCATTCTTTGTTTTTCAACATCAGTATTTGCCGATAAACCACCACACGAATCATGGACCTTTAGCCTTGGTTATGAAAATGATCTGTTCGCAGACACGGATCGTTTCTATACCAATGGTATACAATTGAACTGGATCTCGCCCGAACTAAAATGGTTTGAAGATCTGGAATGGTTTAAGCGAGATACTTTTCTTAGTCAGCAGGTGCGCAACTTAATAAACATACTCCCCTATAGTAATGATCCGGAACGACAGCGGCACCTGTCGTTTTCTTTTGGACAAAAGATGTTTACTCCGCAAGATATTGTAAGCCGTGATGTGGTAGTGAACGAACGACCTTACGCAGGTTGGTTGTATGGTGATATAGCCTTTTATAGCAAGGATCAAAGACGACTGGATAGCTTTGAGATCCAACTGGGCCTGATTGGTGATATTTCATTAGCGGAGGAAGCACAGGATTTAATACATTCAATTCGCGGTATTAATAAAGCAAATGGCTGGGACAACCAACTTGATACAGAAGTCGGTTTGGCACTTATTTATGATCGCAAACAACGTTTAATAAGACGGACTGACATAATGGGGATGCTAGGTTTTGATACGATTGTTCATGGCGGTGTCGCACTGGGCAATGTTTTTACTAATTTGACAGCTGGTGCGGAATTTCGTTTCGGCTGGAATATACCGACTGACTTTGGCTCAGCCCTGATACGACCCGCTGGCAATACCAACGCACCAACCGACGCAACTGATCCACGTTATCAGCGTGGCAAAAATGCATTAAGTTTTTATGTTTTTGCTGCAACCAATGGTCGCTGGGTTCTGCGCGATATCTTTCTTGATGGTAATACATTCAGCGATAGCCATAGTGTGGATAAAAAATCACTGGTCGGTGAATATGTGCTCGGCGCAAGTATTGTTATAAAGAGTATAAAGTTGTCTTATGCTCAGGTATTTCGATCCAGGGAATTCAAAGGACAGAGTAATGGTCAAAGTTTTGGATCGATATCATTGTCCTACACATATTAATTTTGTCATATCAATCTGGCTTTAAAAAACGGTAATTATTAATAAAGCTCGACTTACTATTTGTAAACGACTAGTCCATGAAAATATTTAAATAACAGGTAGTAAACCTCTTAGGAGAAGACGGTGAGTAAGGTGAATAACAAGAATGAGAATAACGTTGATTTATTCAGCGCGATATCATTGGGGGATCTGATCTTACAAAACCGGATCATTATGGCACCGTTAACGCGTCGTCGTGCCAGCGTTGGCAATGTACCCGGTGATATGAACGCTGAGTATTATCGTCAACGCGCCAGTGCAGGCCTGATCATTTCTGAAGCAACTCAAATTAGTCCGCAGGGTGTGGGCTATCCGAATACACCCGGAATACATAGTGCAGAACAAATTGCGGGCTGGCAGAAGGTAACCAATGCAGTGCATAGCGAAGGCGGTCTTATCTTTATGCAGCTTTGGCATGTGGGACGTATATCACATCCAGATTTGCAGCCGAATGGTGTATTACCGGTTGCTCCAAGTGCAGTTAAGCCTGCTGGACAGGCCGTTACCTATAATGGTCTGAAGGATTATGTCACGCCGCGCGCACTGGAACAGGAAGAAATCCCCGGCATAATTAACGATTACAAAGTTGCAGCAAAGAATGCGCTTGAAGCAGGCTTTGACGGTATTGAACTACACAGTGCGAATGGCTATTTGCTTGATCAGTTTTTGCGCGATGGTACGAATAAACGGACGGACGGATATGGCGGAACAATTAAAAACCGTTCACGACTGACTCTCGAAGTATTAGAAGCAGTGCTTGAGGTTTGGCCTGCGCAAAAAGTCGGTATACGTTTATCACCCGGAGGTACCTTCAGTGATATGTCTGATTCCAATACACGTGAAACATTTGATTACGTTATTTATAAGTTGAATGATTACCAACTTGCCTATTTACATATCCGTGAACCGGACGCAAACGATTTGCGTCATGGTGGTGAAGAGATACCGATCGATCATTTTCGGTCTATCTATGATGGCATATTAATGGTGAATGGTGATTATGATAAAAAAGACAGTAACAAGGTTATTAAAAACAACATTGCCGATCTGGTTGCTTACGGTAAACCATTCATCGCCAACCCTGATTTGCCCGAACGACTGCGACTCGGTGCGCCATTAAACGAACAGGACTTCGATACTTTCTATGGTGGTGGTGAGTACGGTTATCTAGATTATCCGACTTTACCGAAAATGATTTAATATATTTTTACCGGATAAATAAATTATAACAGAAGTGTTTGGACTTCATTGTATCGGTTCTGTTTCGCATTTTTGAGTTTGCCTGACAAAATCAAAGATTGATCGTGTAGAATACGATAGAAGCTATATAAATCCAGATAATCAACATTACCGTAATAAGTAACAGCGGAGAACACATTGACAGCTAAAGATTCCTTCATGCAATCGCGCCACCATCAAATTCTGCTTTGGCTAGTTGCAATTTTTTTGATTGTGTCAGGTATCTTTTTGTCCTGGATTGAATTTATGGGTACCGAGTGGTTGACCCGGGCCGGGTGCCTGATTGTGATATTGGGTATCTGGTCTGGCCTGAGTGTTATCGTTCAGGAGCAAATTATCCTGAGTCGTTTAAAAAGACAAAAGCGCAATTCATTAACCTGTGCCAGGGCTCGCTGTGCTGAAGAAGGATTAGATAAGGAAGCAAGTGATCAAGAAATTGAAGATATCAATCAAGCCTATGAAAAACAGGCTGAAGAACTCACACAAAAACTAAAGTTTTCACTAGGCGTACTGGAAATGTCCTTATTGATAACGGGTACCTTTTTGTGGGGATTCGGCGATCTTTTTTATTTAAC
>JBFIJV010000135.1:0-3245 GCA_041600575.1 Gammaproteobacteria bacterium
GCTAATAAGAAATTGGTTGAGATGGAAGAATTTGAACGCGCCAAAGACAAGATCATGATGGGTGCGGAACGTCGTTCCATGGTCATGAGTGAAGAAGAGAAAAAACTTACTGCTTATCATGAAGCAGGTCACGCTATTGTTGGTCGCCTGGTGCCATCGCATGATCCGGTTTATAAGGTCACCATTATTCCTCGTGGTCGTGCCTTAGGTGTGACTATGTTCCTACCGGAAGAAGATCGCTTGAGTTATTCCAAGTTGCTACTTGAAAGTCAGATTTCCACCTTGTTTGGTGGGCGTATCGCAGAAGAATTGATCTTCGGTGCAGATATGGTGACAACGGGTGCGAGTAATGATATCGAACGAGCAACATTACTGGCGCGAAATATGGTAACCAAATGGGGCCTATCGCAAAAACTGGGACCGTTGACTTATAGCGAAGAGGATGGAGAAGTATTCCTGGGCCACTCGGTAACGCAACACAAAGCCATCTCTGATGAAACTTCACATACCATCGATGAAGAAATTCGATGCATTATTGACAAGAACTATGCTCGATCAGAGGAAATCTTGAAGAAAAATGAAGATAAATTGCATTTGATGGCAGAGGCGTTAATAAAGTACGAAACTATCGATTCAGATCAAATCGATGACATTATGGAAGGCAAGACGCCACGACCACCCAAAGGTTGGGATGATAATGATGACGATGGTTCTTCTTCCGTAAAGAAAAAGAGAAAGCCCAGGGCTAAAGCTAAATCATCAAATGAAGATGATGCGCCTAGCAATGAGCCTCCAGCCAAACCTGCCTAAACACCCGGGTATCCAGAACGTGAAGAGTGCTTAAAAAACTCTTCACGTTTTTTACTATACGCTTCACAATAAATCATTTTAAAGTCTGAGGATCTTCCTATTAGCACAAACATTCGTAAATATTTCGGAACCGATGGGATTCGTGGCAGCGTTGGTGAAGGCATCATCACTCCTGATTTTATTATGAAACTCGGTTGGGCCGCTGGACGTGTGCTGGCTAAAAAAGGCAATGGCCCGGTATTGGTTGGAAAAGATACGCGCATATCCGGCTATATGTTCGAATCAGCACTTGAGGCCGGTTTGTCAGCAGCAGGTGTAGATATTCGTTTATTAGGCCCCATGCCAACGCCTGGTATTGCTTATCTCACTAAAAACACACGAGCCCAGGCGGGTATCGTCATTAGTGCTTCGCATAATCCATATCATGATAATGGTATTAAATTCTTTTCCTCTAATGGTACCAAGTTGCCTGATGAAGTTGAGATGGAAATTGAATCGGAATTAAATTCGCCTTTGCAATCAGTCCAATCAAGTAAACTTGGCAAAGCCCGACGAATAACAGATGCGCCTCGACGTTATATTGAATTTTGTAAATCGAAATTACAAAACAATGTTGATTTTAATGGTTTGAGAATTGTTGTGGATTGTGCAAATGGCGCTACTTATCACATAGCACCAAAAGTATTTGAAGAACTCGGTGCCGAAGTTATCTCCCATGCGGCGAATCCCGACGGGATCAATATAAACGATAAGTGTGGCGCAACATCCCCGGCGGGATTACAAACCATTGTTAAAGAAGCGCGAGCGGATCTTGGCATCGCCCTTGATGGTGATGGTGATCGTCTTATTATGGTTGATCAACAAGGCAATATAATAGATGGCGATGATATTCTCTATGTTATCGCTCAATTAGAAACGCACAAATTAAATGGCGCTGTTGTCGGTACTGTCATGAGTAATCTTGGACTGGAACATGCTATTAATAAGTTGCAATTGAAATTTTTGCGAGCGGCTGTGGGCGATCGCTATGTGATGGAATTATTATTGAAAGAAAATCTGGTATTGGGTGGTGAAACATCGGGTCATATCATTAATCTTGATCGCACAACTACCGGTGATGGCATTATAGCTGCCTTACAAGTATTAGAGACGATGGCTGTAACTGGAAAAAAATTAACTGAATTGACTAGCGGCATAACAAAGTATCCACAAATAATGCGGAATATCAGGCTTAATGAAAAAATAGATATTACAAGGATAGATTCAATTAATAATGCCATTAAAGAGGCGGAAAACGAGCTTGGCGACACCGGGCGTGTAGTTTTAAGAACTTCCGGAACAGAGCCTTTGATAAGAGTAATGGTTGAAGGTGAAAGTCAAAAGCAAGTTCAAGCTTTAGTCGATCAACTCTCTGATAAAGTGGATAATGTCGTTAATGGTTTGTCTTGAGTCCTATGCAAGTCGTCCAAGTCTTTGATCGTCAAATCGACGCTTGTACACATCTTAGAACGCCGTAATCATATTCCTGATTTAATGCCTCATAGAGCGGTTTGAGTCTGCTTTTCTCGGCATCTTCCATAGCCTCAATAGTGTAGACGATTTCATCGTATGCGCCATCATCAAGCTCGATAACATCACGTACATCAAGTAAACCCACTTCGATGGCATCGGCAAGATGTGTATATATCGTACTAATCGTTTTATTTCTTTGCTGTGCAATTTGTTCGATGGAAATATCTTGTTGATAAAGTATTAATGTCTCGTTAATCGTTTGACTCAGGTTGTTGTCGAGTAAAGTCGGCAGCGGGTGTTTTGCGATTTCGTTTAGAAATTGCTTTCCATAGCGTTCCAGTTTTTGTTCCCCCACACCGGAGATGCGCAGCATGTCATTAGACGAACGAGGCCTTTTACGAACCATCTCTTGTAAGCTGGCATCATGGAAAATGACATACGGCGGTACGCCCATTTTATCAGCAAGCCCCGTGCGTAATGTTCGTAATGCGTCCCATAGTATTTGATCTTGTGGCCGTACTGGTGATTTCTGTTTTGTTTCTTTGGCCGGCTTTTCTATCCGGGTCTGCTTTCTCAAATCCAGTTGTTGTTCACCGCGTAATAGAGGTCGGCATTTCTCAGTCAGGCGAAGTGCGCCATGCCGTTCCATATCGATATCGATATATCCTAATGCGATCAATTGTCTGAAAATACTGCGCCATTCTGATACAGGAAAGTCTTTGCCTATACCAAAGGTGCTGATTTGATCATGGCCGTTGCTCTCTATCCGTTCATCAGTTTTGCCGAGCAGTACATCAACAATATAATTCACACCAAAGCGTTGCCCGGTTCGGTAGATAGAAGACAGAGCCTTTTGCGTCGCTTCTGTCGCATCCCATTTTTCCGGGGGGCTTAAGCAATTATCACAGGCGCTACAGTGTTCA
>JBFIJV010000136.1:0-3189 GCA_041600575.1 Gammaproteobacteria bacterium
ACCATAGGCGCCTTCTTTCTCTACCCACATGGCAGTTGGCAAGATCAGATCCGCTGCCTGTGCGGTTACTGTGGGATAGGCATCAGAGACAACAATAAAGTTTTCCGGATTACGGTAACCGGGATAACCTTCTTCATTAAGGTTTGGAGCTGCCTGCATATTGTTATTTACCTGTACCCAATAGGCATTGAGCTTGCCATCTTTTAGCATGCGATTTTGCAAGACGGCATGGTAACCGGGCTTCTCTGGAATAATACCTTCCGGGATTTTCCAGATTTTTTCTGCGATATCCCGATGCTCTTTTTTCATTACAACAAGGTCCGCGGGTAGCCGATGCGAAAATGTTCCGACCTCACGTGCAGTACCACAGGCAGAGGGTTGTCCGGTTAATGAGAAGGGACTGTTTCCCGGGGTCGAGATCTTGCCTGTTAAAAGGTGAATATTATAGATAAGATTATTACACCACACGCCTCGCGTATGTTGATTAAAGCCCATGGTCCAGAATGATGTAACTTTAATCTTTGGATCGGCATAAAGCTCGGCCATTTGTTGTAGTTTGTCGCGTGGCACACCGGAAAGTTTTTCAACATAGTCTTCATCGTATTTAGAAACATACTTGGCGAACTCTTCAAAACTCATCGGTGAAGAACCACCGGCTTTATCTGCATTCTTCGCCGTTGTTTCTAATGGATGTTCCGGACGCAGACCATAACCAATATCAGCATTACCCAGTTTAAAATTCACATGTTTACTAACAAACTCTTTATTAACACGTTCATTTTTTATGATGTAATTGGCAATGTAGTTAAGAATCGCAAGATCCGTTTGCGGAGTGAAGACAATGGGGATATCCGCTAACTCAAAACAACGATTTTCAAATGTCGATAACACGGCCACTTTGACATGCGGTGCGCTTAGACGACGATCTGTGAGCCGTGTCCAGAGTATGGGGTGCATCTCTGCCATGTTTGAACCCCATAGCACAAAGGCATCGGCATGTTCGATATCATCGTAACATCCCATCGGTTCATCAATGCCAAAGGTGCGCATGAAGCCACCAACCGCAGAGGCCATACAATGCCGGGCATTTGGATCAATGTTATTGGAACGAAATCCTGCTTTATATAATTTTGAAGCAGCATAACCTTCCCAAACAGTCCACTGACCGGAACCAAACATGCCTACCGCAGTAGGTCCTTTTTCTTTCAGTGCCTTTTTGAATTTTTCTTCCATTATATCGAAGGCCTGTTCCCAACTGACGGGGGTGAATTCGCCTTCCTTATGAAACTTGCCATTCTTCATTCTAAGCATAGGTGTCTTTAGACGATCCTTGCCGTACATGATCTTCGACAGAAAGTAGCCTTTGACGCAATTCAATCCACGATTCACTTCGGATTTGATGTCGCCATGTGTCGCGACCACCTTGTTGTCTTTGACGGCGACATTAACACTACAGCCGGTACCACAAAAACGGCATGCTGCCTTGGACCATTTAAGCCGCGTGTATTCAGAATCAGTAATAAGATTGGTAGCAGATATAGGTGTGGCTATACCTGCTGCAGCGGCGGCAGAACTTACGGCACTGGCCCTTATAAAGTCACGACGTGTGAATTGCATATTGAATTTCCTCTTGCAATGATTCATTGGGTTCACAATGGTGATAACAAAGCTGTACTGATAAAACACCTTGCCAGTTATTTATCTCATCAATACTTGAAGACAGCGCGAACTCTGAATTCACTTCAAAGATAAGTACCAATTTATGACTGTCTTGAATGGAATGACATTCTGAATTTGGCAAGTCTTTCGTTTTATCTATAACCTTGCTGATAAATTCAGGTCGGCAATAAATAATTAAACTGACTATGTGTGTTTCGTTATTCATAAATCACTTCTTGTCTCGGGGTTATTGTAATAGCATCAACTGGACAACTATCGATACACTCTCGACATTGAGTGCAGCGTTCAGAAATGATGACTGGTAATTGCATACCTGCACCTAGTTGTTTAAAGCTAATGGCATGTTCATCACAGGCTTCTTTGCAAGACTGGCAATAAACACCACTATTATTCAAACAAGCCCTACTGATGCTCGTTTCTCCAGACCATTTCCCGGCCAGAAAGGCACGTCGACTTACAGTACTGTTGATAGCTCGAGTCATTGCCCTATCCTGCCGGTGGTCCTGTAAAGAGTTGATATAACCAGATTAATAATCCATAGCCACCAACGATGGCAACAACCATTAATGGCGCTACGACAGCCGTCAAAAACAGGAACGCATGTAATTCCTTTTTTTTCTGTTCGTTTAATTGTTCTTGCATAGTAAATTGTTCCCTGATCTCATTAATTACAACAATAAAGTGTATTAAAGACTTCAATACTTATATGTAAAATAAATCCAATATTTGGATAAGTCTGTCGCTTTAGTATTTCCCGCATCAGAAGAAGCATCGTAGGCGGAATACTTCAAACCTACTGAATATTTTTTCAAGAATTGCTTGGTAAACCAGATATCAAGTTCATCACCATAATCAAAACTACCCGTTTCAGCTTCCAACATATGATATGAAATAATCAGCTTGGTATCGTATTTGCCCTTAGCAACTATGGTAATGTAGGTATCTTCTATACCCGCAGCGGGTGTTAACAAGAAATTATCAGCCCATCCTTGATAAGCATGGCCTGTAGCAAGCGGAGTGCGAAACACAGTACCTTGCGTGCCTTTATCACTCTCCAATACTTCGTACGAAACCTTACCTAGTAATGACGTAACGAAGCTATCAAGCTTCAGTTTGAAGCCGCCTTCAGCCAGATAGTAATCTGCATCATAGTTATTTGGATTTGACCCGGTATCACTCTGGGTTGCAAATTCACCGGTATAGATAAAAGCAGCTTTATCATTAATAACAGGGATTGCACCATTTGCCCGGATACCGTAAGTCGTACTGGCATTCGCCAGATCAGCGATCTCAGTAAAATCAAGATCGTAGTAATACCCTTCCAACTTGGCGTATTTGAAACCGTTATATTTAGCATTGAATATTGGTGCTTCCATGTCTCTATCTGTACCGAAGATAGTATTATTCTTCCAGATATAACCTGCCATAAGTTCTGTATCTTTAAAAAAAGTATTAGTTACAGTGACCGCATCTTGTGTCTGCCAGTTCTGGCGCCATAGCACGGTTCCC
>JBFIJV010000137.1:0-3088 GCA_041600575.1 Gammaproteobacteria bacterium
CCCGGGACACCTGAAGCAGAGCTTTATGAGGTTTTTCTTCAACCACGGGATTGGTTAAAAGATTGAATAAAATAGTCGATAGACAGCAATCTATCCAGTATCAGCCTGTGTGTATCATGAGTTTTATATGTGTGCCAACGATTTAAACTTGTAACCAGAAAGTCACCGGTCCGTCATTAGTTAAATCAACCTGCATATCAGCGCCAAATACGCCTGTCTGAACATTTGAAAATTGCTCGCAGGCATGATTGATTAAAAATTCAAATATTTTTTTACCGCGTTCAGGTGGTGCCGCATTTGAGAAACTCGGACGTAAACCTTTTTGAGTATCCGCTGCGAGTGTGAATTGTGGGACGAGCAATAAATCGCCATTAATGTTTTTTAGACTCAGGTTCATTTTGTCCTGATTATCAGCAAACACTCGATAAGCAATTAATTTTTCAAATAGTCGTTCTGCATGTTGATCGGTATCATTTTTCTCAATGCCAACCAGGACCAGAAGACCTTTATTGATGGAAGCGACAACGTCACCATTAATGGTGACAGAGGCATGGGTAACGCGTTGTAACAGGCCAATCATTTATGATTGGTTATAATCATTAGCTTGTTGGTGCTAAATTACCTTAAGAAAATCGAGGATATTGACGGTAAAGATAGCAACAGCGGCAACAAGTACGACCCAGTCCATGTTTCTGCGTGCAAGAAAACCGGTAAAGTGCAAAATAAGCACAACTACCGACAAGATATAGACAATATAAAAAAGCATCTACGTTATACCCCTAAAGATCTAAATATTTGGTTTTTGTTATACGTACCTATTCTAAGTCAAAACATCACAATTAAGCCAACATTATGTATTAATAAAGAGACAAAATTCCGTTATTTATTGTTTAGTAACACCATTTTCGCTCGCTATAAGTAAAATATTCGCTGGTCTTTGTGCAAATAAACCGTTGGTAACTACACCAACAATTTGATTAATCTCTTGTTCAAGGTTAACTGGATTATCAATCTTTAAATTGTGTACATCAAGAATGACATTGCCATTATCAGTCGTAAAACCGGCTCGTAATTCAGGTTTACCGCCTAACTTTACTATCTCTCTGGCAACATAGCTTTGTGCCATCGGAATCACCTCAAGCGGCAAAGGAAATGCTCCGAGCATCTGCACAATTTTGCTGTCATCTATAATACAGACGAATTGTTTGCTGGCGGCGGCAACAATCTTCTCTCTGGTCAATGCACCGCCGCCGCCCTTAATCAAATGCCGGTGTTTTGTCGCTTCGTCAGCCCCATCGACATAGACTGGAATCTCAACAACGCTATTTAGAGGAAGCACCGGGATATCATATTGTTTAAGTAATTCTTCACTCGCATCGGAGCTGGAAACAGCGCCTTTTATCCGATTTTTGATATTGGCAAGTTCTTCAATAAAAAAGTTAACGGTACTGCCCGTGCCTACACCGACAATGGTATCGTCTTCAATATAAGAAATAGCCGCTTTGGCGACTTCTTTTTTCTTCTCGTCTTGAGACATTAGTGAGCTCCGTTGAAAAATATGTTTGTGGTCAAGTAAATGTTATCTTATGGCTATGTTTGATGAATACAATAATCTAATTGAAGAAGCCAGTCGACGCATCTATGCCGTCGCTAAACGAACCGATTTGGATCATGTGCCGTTATTGTCGTCGCGGCTGAATAATAATATCTGGTTGAAGCGAGAGGATCAGCAACCGGTTTTTTCTTATAAGTTACGCGGCGCTTACAACATGATAGCGTCATTGTCTAACGAAGAACGAAGTAGTGGCGTCCTCACTGCTTCGGCTGGAAATCATGCCCAGGGCGTGGCAATGGCGACGCAAGGTCTGGGTATCAAAGCGATTATCGTTATGCCGAAGACAACGCCGGATATCAAGATCAACTCGGTCAGACGGATGGGTGCCGAAGTCATCTTGCACGGCAATAATTATGATGACGCCAAAGAATTTGCGTTCAAGTTATCCAGTGAAAAGGGCATGTCCTATATTCCACCATATGATCATCCTTTAATCATCGCTGGCCAGGCCACCGTCGGCGTTGAGTTGATAGAGCAACACCCCGGCACACCGGATATTATTTTTGTACCGGTCGGTGGTGGTGGGCTGATCGCCGGTATAGCGGCATACACTCAGGCACATTATCCAGACATCACGATCATCGGTGTTGAACCCGACGAAGCACCGTGTATGCATCATGCTATTGCTGCGGGTGAACGTGTTGTGCTGGATAAAATTGGTATTTTTGCCGATGGTGCTGCTGTTAAACAAGCCGGGGAAGAGAACTTCAGAATCACGAAAGAACTGGTTGATGAGATTTTATTGGTTAGCATCGATGAAATTTGTGCGGCAGTTAAGGATATTTTTGAAGACACACGATCTATTCCGGAGCCGGCCGGTGCTTTGGCTCTTGCAGGTTTAAAACAGTATGTCGCCAGAGAAAAAATAAAAGATAAGGAATTGGTCGCTATCTTTAGTGGTGCCAACGTTAATTTCGATCGATTACGCCATATCGCCGAATTGACCGCACTGGGTGAACATAAAGAAGCCTTGCTCTCGATCATGATTCCGGAACGGCCAGGCAGTTTTCGACACTTATGTCACGATCTTGGACCGCGCTTGATAACAGAATTTAATTATCGCTATGCAGATGATAACGACGCGCATGTTTTTGCCGGCGTGCAACTTAAGCATGGTGTTGAAGAAAAAGACAAATTGTTAAACCACCTTAAAGAAAAAGGTTATAACGTGATTGATCTCAGTAATGATGTCGTTGCCAAAATGCATATCCGTCATATGGTCGGTGGTCATGCACCGCAGGCAGAGGATGAGGTTATCTATCGGTTTGAGTTCCCCGAACGTTCCGGTGCCCTGCTACATTTCCTGACTGAAATGGGTGAACGCTGGAATATCAGTCTGTTTCATTATCGAAATCATGGTGCAGCTTATGGCCGCGTGTTGATGGGTTTTCAGGTTAAGAAAAATGAACGAAATGATTTCCAACAGTTTGTTGATAAATTAGGTATTCCATATTGGGACGAGAGTGATAACCC
>JBFIJV010000138.1:0-2956 GCA_041600575.1 Gammaproteobacteria bacterium
AGACGATCCTGAAACAGAACATCTGGCCGACATTAACAAACATATTGCCATTGGTTTGATTTGTGGATTAATAATCAGTTTGCTGGTTTCAACTGTAATAATTTTCATCCTAGGCAAGTCACACAAGATTTCGTTCAAACAGGCGCTGCATAAAGTAGTCCATAACGATTTTGTTGTTTCATGGACTGCAATGTTAATTACTATGAGTCTGATCATTATGGTTGCAGCTATAATTTTCAACTTGTCACAGTACTATCATGTTTTTGGTACGGATAAAGTCGGACAGGACGTGCTATATCAAGCTATAAAGAGCGTTCGTACCGGTTTGGTTATTGGTACTTTAACAACATTAGTGATGTTGCCGTTTGCAATCATGATGGGACTTATGGCAGGTTATTTTCGTGGCTGGATAGATGATGTTATTCAGTATCTCTATACGACATTAAATTCTATTCCAGGGGTATTGCTTATCGCTGCATCTATACTACTTCTACAAGTTTATATTGGTAATCATGCAGACGATTTTAACAGTATTGAAGAAAGAGCAGATCTAAGGCTTTTATTCCTTTGTATTATTCTTGGAATAACCAGTTGGACTGGACTCTGTCGTTTGTTAAGAGCTGAAACATTAAAATTGCGTGAAATAGATTATGTTCAGGCAGCACAAGCATTTGGTGTAAGTAATATGAGCATCATGCTGCGCCATTTATTACCCAATGTAATGCATATTGTCATGATCTCAATCGTGATTGATTTCAGCGGTCTTGTGTTAGCCGAAGCCGTATTGTCTTATATAAATATTGGCGTGGATCCAAGCATGAACAGTTGGGGTAATATGATCAACGGCGCACGTCTGGAGATGGCACGTGAACCTATAGTCTGGTGGTCGTTAGCAGCGGCTTTTGTATTTATGTTTATACTGGTGCTGGCAGCTAATTTATTTTCCGATGCAGTACGGGATGCGTTTGATCCTCGCCTGCGTCATTAGCATCCTGGATAGTTTAATTTAAGCGGAACAATTATAAATTCATGAGAAATTCAAAAGTAACATTACCAGCTGACAAGCAACCGGCGATAAAGTTAGTGACAATGCCAAAGGATTCGAATGGCGGCGGCAGTGTGTTCGGTGGCTGGATTATGGCTAATGTCGACATGGCTGGTTCCATCCCTGCAGTAGAACGTGCACGAGGTCGCGTTGCTACGGTTGCCGTTAACTCATTTGAGTTTCATGAACCGGTATTAGTTGGCGATGTGGTCAGTTATTTCGCCGAGGTGATCAGAACCGGTCGTTCGTCTATTACTGTCAAAGTTGAGGTTTATGCGGAACGTAATCCGGCAGAGAAACAGACAATAAAAGTCACCGAGGCTGAATTAACCTATGTGGCATTGGACGAAAATCGTGTGCCACGACAACTTCCTGATTTGGAAACAACATAACTATGAGTGAGCCACTACTACAGGTTAACCATCTTGTCACATCAATCGGAATGGGCGGTAACAAGGCCAATGTAGTTGATGATGTCAGTTTTACCATAAACAAGGGCGAGACCTTCGTTTTATTAGGTGAATCGGGTAGTGGTAAATCAATTACAGCACTTTCTATTATGCGTTTACTGCCTGCCGCAGCAGCGATTAAAAGTGGCGAAGTAATATTAAACGGACAAAACTTATTTCAATTATCTGAAAGGGAAATGCGCGATGTGCGTGGCGCAAAAATCGGCATGATATTTCAGGAACCGCAGTCATCATTAAATCCGGTGTTGACTGCCGGCCAACAAATCAGCGAGACATTATTCAGGCATAAAAAAAATATCTCTAAACAGGATTGCATTAAACGTAGCATTGAGTTGCTCGATGCTGTCGGTATTCCAGAACCAGACCGACGTATAAATGAATTTCCGCATCAATTTTCCGGCGGGATGAAACAACGCATCATGATTGCCATGGCGCTAGCAGGCGAACCGGATTTATTAATCGCTGACGAACCGACGACGGCACTGGATGTCACGATTCAGGCTCAGGTACTTGAGTTATTACGCAAGCTACAAAAAGATACCGGCATGGCAATATTGTTTATTACACATGACCTGGGTGTGACCGCACAAATGGCTGATCATGTAGCGGTAATGCGTACCGGAAAAATTGTCGAGGCAAAAGATAAAACAAGTCTGTTTGCCAAACCGGAGCATCTGTATACATTGCAGTTGTTTGATGCCATTCCAGGTTGGGACAAACGTCAGGCTGAAAACAATGATATTGAGGTGGATCGTAATCAGGAACACTGTTTATTAAAAATCCGGGATTTAAAAGTACATTACCCCATCAAGAAAGGTATTTTCAAACGCGTTGTCGGCCATGTAAAAGCTGTAGATGGCGTCACTATCGATGTGCATGCTGGAGAAACAGTGGCCCTGGTTGGTGAATCCGGTTCCGGTAAAACTACTATGGGTAAGGGTATATTGCGACTCTTGGAAACTACCGCTGGTGAAGTTTTGTATGAAGGTGAAGATCTAAGTCATCTGGATGCTGCTGCATTAAGAAAAAAGCGTTCAGAGATACAGATTGTTTTTCAGGATCCATATTCATCCATGAATCCACGGATGATGATTAGGGATATTATTCAGGAAGGTATGCTTGCCCAGGGTATTGGTGAAACGCGTCAGGATCGTGATGAAATGACAGCTGAGTTACTGGAACAGGTTGGTTTGTTACCGGAACATCAGTTACGTTATCCGCATGAGTTTTCCGGCGGACAACGACAACGAATTTGTATAGCACGTGCATTAGCCGTCAAACCAAAATTGATTATATGTGATGAACCGACCAGTGCGTTGGATGTTTCAGTACAAGCACAAATTCTTGCCTTATTAAGAAAACTGCAAAAAGAATATCAACTGGCCTATTTATTTATTACCCACAATATCAGTGTGGTTGAATATATCGCACATTATGTCGC
>JBFIJV010000139.1:0-2933 GCA_041600575.1 Gammaproteobacteria bacterium
AACAACCATGACACGATAGGCACCGATGCAAACACACCATGTGTTGTATTATCCAGCGCATAGATTATGGACGCAGACAATAAAAAACCGGAGCCGACAACAGCCATGACTGTACTTCGATTGTAGACCTTCATCTCTTGTCGTAGATGATGGATTTCTTCAGATTTGTTTTCCATTTCGATCTTGCCGTCATTGATCCGATCAATAAGATCTATCATCTTGTTTGGCAAGTCAGGCAAACGATCAATCAATTTAGGGATATTATACTTTGCTGCCTTGATCAGACCTTTGGTACCCATACGTTCATCCATCCACCGTTCAAGTTGTGGGCGTGCTGTTTTCCAAAGATCGAGTTCCGGATAAAGTTGTCGGCCGATCCCTTCAATATTAATGATGGTCTTCTGTAACATTATGAGCTGCGGCATGATCTCTACATTAAATCGCCGTGCTATTTGGATCAGTCGTTGTAATAACTCACCAAACGATATTTCTCGCATAGGACGATCCAGCAATGGTTCACATACAGTGCGTATTGCAGATTCCAGTTCATCCATGCGAGTGCCTTTTGGAACCCAGCCAGACTCAATATGTAGTGCAGCCACACGATGATAATTACGGTTCAAAAATGCGATAAAATTGTCAGCAAGATAACGCTGATCAAACTCTGTTAATGAACACATTATGCCAAAATCAATCACTTTAACGGTTGCTTGTTTGCCTGCCTCGGCAGGCCCGACAAAAATATTACCCGGGTGCATATCAGCATGGAAAAAGTTGTCGCGAAAAACTTGCGTAAAAAATACTTCCACACCGTATTCAGCTAACCATTTCAGGTCGATGCCGGCTGCTTTAAGCGCATCAATATCTCTTACAGAAATACCGGTTACCCGTTCCATTGCCAACACATTACGTCGTGTTAGTTCCCAGTTTATTTCCGGTACGTAATAACGTTCTTCATCAATAAAGTTACGACGTAATTGCGAAGCATTGGCCGCTTCTCTTTGTAGATCAAGTTCATTGAGCAAGGTTTTTTCAAATTCAGCGACTACGCCAGTGAAGCGTAAAGACTTTCCCTTGCGATAATACTTTTCGGCTTTTTGAGCTAATAGATGTAATAGATTCAGGTCTTTACGAATCGTTATTTCAATATCCGGACGAATAACCTTGATAATGAAATCGCGTCCATCTTTGAGTGTTGCACGATGGACCTGGGCAACCGAGGCAGAGGCTAATGGTGTTTCATCAAACTCTAAAAATACATCGGCAAGATCACAATCATAAGCTTCTTCGATAATCTTACGGGCATCTTTTCCAGGAAACGGTGCAACAGCATCTTGCAGTTTGGCAAATTCATTGGCGATATCTTCCGGGATAAGATCACGGCGGGTAGATAATATTTGTCCCAGTTTTACATAGATCGGCCCCAGTTCTTCCAACATCAAACGCATGCGTCGAGCACGAGGACCCTTGGTTTTTCCAAACCAGTTCCAGGGGAATAGATAAAATAAAAAACGAACCGGTCGAAACAAATGGGTCGCAAAGATAAATTCATCCAGGCCGTATTTAATTAACACCCTCTGAATTGCCAATAAACGAAGAACCTGATCCATAGACTAACTGCCCTGCTTTTTAATATTTAAGTGTGTTTCAAATTTATTGATGCGTTGGGTAAAACGATCCACATCTTCTCGCAGGACATCAACTTCCTTGCAAAATTCTTCAACCAGCAGGTCATCCGGTAACATCCCGGATTCAAAACGCAGGTATTCGCTCATATCCATGGCTAATGTTTTACCGGTATTCGCTGCCACACGACCAGTACCACGGATAAACTTGCCGAGTTGATAAGCCGCTGTGTCACCTACCCATTTTGATAGTGGTTCTTCAAGATCAATTTCTATATTTTGCATTATTTGCTGAAAACGTTGGCCAAGACCAATATCACCAATCACCTGCATATCAGTCGGCATACCTGCATTCCCTCGCTTCGAGCTGGCCAACATCATTATAAAATTTGTCGGAGATCCTTTTATCAGGACATCAGGCTTATCTATATGGGCTGTATTGATCACAAGACCATTTATTGAAGGAAATAAAAATACCGTCAAATCGATATTACTAAATTCAAATGCGAGCACTTTACCTTCAAGTTTTGCTAATGCATGCAGAGTCTCTTCATCGAGACTTAATGCTTTATTGATTAATTTTTCAATATGCCCGATCCAGGCCGGGGTCTTGTTGTCTGAAGCAGCAGTCATAATTTATAGCCACGGTGTATAGCAACAACACCTCCGGATAAATTATGATATTGCACTTTTTCAAAGCCCGCCTTCTGCATCATCAATGACAGTGTGTTTTGATCAGGGTGCATACGAATTGACTCTACCAGATATTGATAACTTGCTTCATCATTGGCAATCAGCTTGCCGAACTTCGGGATCAGCTTGAATGAATATTCATCATAGAGTTTATCCAAAACCGGGATGACTATTTTTGAAAACTCAAGAATAACCAGCTGTGAACCATATTTAAGCTTGTTGTACATGGAACATAATGCTGCGTCTTTGTCAGTCACATTGCGTAAGCCAAACGCAATCGTCATGCAATCAAAGCTATTGTCTTCAAACGGCAAGGCCTCTGCATTGCCTTGTACATAATCTATGCCTTTAATAATACCTTTATCGATAAAACGATCACGCCCCTGTTTTAACATTTCAGCATTGATATCGCATAAGGTCACACGACCATCACTACCAAGCTGCTTATGAATCAGGCTTGCAATATCACCGGTGCCGCCAGCTAAATCCAGTACATGAAAATTCTTTCTAATCGCACAGAGGTGTACAGCTTTACGTTTCCACAGTCGATGCACGCCGAATGACATTATGTCATTCATTAAATCGTATTCTGATGCTACCGATGTAAAAACATTA
>JBFIJV010000140.1:0-2849 GCA_041600575.1 Gammaproteobacteria bacterium
AAAATGATCAAGGTTCGCAAGTCAGGTGATTGTGAAACGTGCCCATCTTGGGACTCAAGCCTTGAAGATGGTATGTGCTATGTATGCCGCAAGAGGTACTTACGATGAAATGGGAATACTCAGAAAGTCAGAAAGAATCTATTTGTAGTGCTTGCGGTTATGTGTCCTACACATCATCAGATGATCGAAACCATGACTGCATTAAATATCTCAAGCAAGAGATTAGCTTTTTGAAGAAAGAATATGAACACGTTTGGAATCTTTATATCCAAAAACTTGAGGAGAAAGCATGAACGATCCATGCAGAGTATCACATGACGAACTTAAGAATGATCGTCAAACATCAACGCTTGAGGAAATCCAGCGCGAAGAACTCATCAAGTCAGTCACTAAAGAACTCTACCTGTCTTATAAAGAAGATTACGACTTCTTCCTTGATGCGTTAAGCGAGGATGAGAAAGAGGAATTCACCAAAGACCTAATGAACGCAGTCATGCACCCAAAGCCCGATGATGACTTCTTAGAAGTTTATTACGTGTCATTAAAGATAATTGAATCAAAGATGAAAGATACCGCTAAATTCTTGGCAGAGGATAAGGCGAGGGATGTGTGGGGATGAGTGAAATCAAAAGCAAACTAATAGTCACGGAATGCGTGAAGTGTGAGAGCAAATATATTCACTCCGTAACGTCCGATCCTAAAATCTGCGGTGTTTGCTTAAGTCGCTTTGCGTTCAAGGATCGCAAGCATGACTAGCGAGGAACATCATCAACAACAGTTAGAAGAACAGGAATGGCAGTTATTACAAAAAGCCGATCCAGGATATGACGCATGGAACAACAAATTAAACTTCAATCAGTCAGAGAGTGGCTCAGACTTTACGAAGAAACTTACCAACTACTACATGGAGACAAAGATATGAATATTAATGAGGCATTTCCAAGTAAATTTTTAAAGGCTGCTGATTTGGAGGGCAAAAAGATAAAGCTACAAATTGACCGTATCAGTATGGAAAATTTTGATGATGATGCTAAACCGACTGCTTATTTTGTAGGCAAAGAAAAAGGCATGGTATTGAATAAAACCAACTCCATGATATTGGGTGCAGAGTATGGCCCTGAAACAGATAACTGGGTGGGAAAATCAATCTCTCTCTATTCAAAGAAGGTTAGTTATAACGGCTCAATGGTGGATTCGTTAGCAGTTGAACCTTTCAAAGAAGTTTCTGAAACAGACGCACAATTCTAAATGGGAGTGGCGGCCTAATAAGCCGCCTTTTTTAATATGAGTCATTGGTACGCACAACTACCTGATGGAACAGTCGAGGCACGACATTATGTGCCTATGACTAAAAACCCTGAACAAACGCGCCCCACACGCATAACAGATGTTAGGAAGTGGATTAAGAACGGTGAGAAGGTCGCGCCGTCAGTTACGACTATTCAGAATGTATTACATAAAGAAAATTTAGTGAATTGGAAAGTAGACCAAAACTTAAACGCCGTCATGGAGGTTGGCTTGCCTACAGGTAACGCATCAAGGGAAGATTGGAGAAAAGAAGTTAAGCGGGTTGCTGCTGAACAAATGGCTGTCGCTCCTGATGCGGGTACAGACTTTCACGCGCTAATGGAAGCGTTCATCAATAAAGAACTAGCCATTGAACACGAGAGTTTCGATCTGTGTCGTGAGGTATGTAACTTAATGTTTGATAAAACAGGCATCACGATGGATGAATGGCAGTCAGAGATTAACGTATTTTCTAGCTTAGGTTATGCGGGTCAATGTGATCTGTTTATTCCAGGCGAACGACCCTACGTTATCGACTTTAAAACAAAACAGTTTGCCGACAAGTTTAATCCGGGAAAAATGGGATTTCCAAAATCTCACCTCAGTCAGTTGATGGCCTATGGTGCTGAACTCGACCCTTCATTCCTGTTTACGCCTGTCAATATATTCGTATGTTTGGAGACAGGTGAAATAGATTGGCATCAATGGGATAACGAGAAACAAAAAACGAAAGCGTTTAATTACTTTCTTGCGGCTTTAAACGTATTTAACGTGGATAACGAGTTATGAATGACGGACTCGCACTGTTATCTTACTGCCTGATCATTTCAGCTTTAATCTTAGGTGGATCAATCTACGCTGCTAGTGAGAACGTGGATATTGATATTATTTATAAATTGAATGGGCATAAATTGGAGGAAGGGAAATGAGCCAAACTAATAAACATGTTCGCAATGACATGCCAACAAAGGCAGTTATATTGACTTACTGGATCAAAAACATTCCAAGTGAGTTGGATGATGGTCAACTTATTAATGGTCAATGCTTCGCGTGTATGAGTTCTAATAAACTTGAAAGGGCACATATTAAAGCGATCTCGCAAGGTGGCGACAATTCAGCGTCAAACTTACATATATTATGTGCCTCTTGTCATTTGGAAAGCGAGTTTATATCTGGAGAAACATACTGGGCTTGGTATAGGCAAAAAATATGGAATGAGCCAAGTTCGCTGATTAAGTTTATGTCTCTGGCAAATGCGATTCTGACAACATGCCCGAATATTGGAGAAATGACGAAAGACGAGATCAAGAGATTGATTGCGAATAATTCCGATGTAGCATAAGAAATGAGACTCTCCCGCTTTCAATCATCTAATACGCATATACTTTATTTTTCTGGCGAGGTTGGTGTTTGTTGTGTAGGGCGGGGGAGTTTTTTAATGGAGGTGATGTATGAGTGATCTACTCACATATCAACAAGCAGCCGATAAAATGAGCGTGTCTGATTGCACTATTCGGCGCATGGTTAATCGTGGGATTTTGCCATCTTGCAAGGTTGGGAGC
>JBFIJV010000141.1:0-2729 GCA_041600575.1 Gammaproteobacteria bacterium
AGAACGTCTTTAAAGCGATCTTCAGAGATATCTTCCAGTCGAGATTGCTTTGCCAGCACACCGGCATTATTTACTAATACGGATAATGGACCGAATTCATCATCTACCGCCCTGAATAATTTTTCGACTTCATCAGCAACAGCAACATTTGCTTTTACAGCAATGCATTTTCCTCCCTTCTCGAGTATCTCCGACTTAACGTTTTCTACTGCTGAGTCATTTGAAATATAGTTTAAACAAACAGCGTATCCATTGTCTGAAAATAGCTTGGCAGTTTCAGCACCAATACCTCGACTGCTTCCTGTGATGATTGCAACTTTGTTTAGAGACATCCGATTACTTTATTGCATATGCAAAGATTAAGGAACAACTTGTCCGCTAATACGCGTTCTAAATTTAACACTGGGATTTCTGTTAAACGCCGTTCTCGGACTCCTGACAGTGTTACTTTTTAGCAAACAGTCACTTTGAGAGACGCCGCTACTGCGCGTACCCCTCAAGGGGGTACCGAGGTCCATGCGCTCGCGGCACGACCGCCAAGGATGCCGGAAGTGTCTAAAATGCAGGAGCAATTTTCGACCAAGGTCATCCATGGAAAGGTCGTTTGTGTGCATCCTGATTTAACATTGGAATTTCTGTTAAACGCCGTTCTCGGACTCCTGACAGCATCACTTTTTTTACAACCAGTCATCCTGATAGACGCCGCTCCTGCGCGTTCTATTTAACATCGAGACTTCTGTAAGACGCCGCTCTCGGACTCCTGTCCTTCACGGCATAAGGCCATCCATGGCAAGGTCGTTTGTGTGCATCCTGCACAAACGACATACATTACGTCCATGTAAATAAAACCCCGCCAGAGCGGGGTGTATTACTACTAAATGAAGGGAAGAACTTTATTATTAATCGTTACTTGGCAACTTTTGCCAATTCACGCTCAGCTACCTTGGCAGGTAAAGGGATGTACCCGTCTTTTACAACAACAAGTTGGCCTGTCCTGGAAAGAACCATCTTGATGAACTCACTTTCAAGGGGAGGAAGTGATTTGTTAGGCTGTTTATTAACATAAACGTATAAGAAACGACCTAATGGGTAGGTGCCTGCCGAAGCATTGATTGGGGTTGCTTCAATAAATTCGCCACCGTCTTTTTTGCTTAACGGTACGGCTTTAACACCAGAGGTCTTGTAACCAATACCGGAGTAGCCCAGACCATTTAGTGACTTGGTTATGCCCTGCACGACAGAGGCCGAACCTGGCTGTTCATTTACACTGTCTTTATAGTCACCTTTACACAGCGCTTTCTTTTTAAAATAACCATAAGTACCTGACACCGAGTTACGACCATAGAGCTGAACCGGACGACTGGCCCAGTCACCAGTCAAACCGAGTTGACCCCAGGTTGTAATATCATTAGCAAAACCGCATTTACGGGTAGCTGAGAACATTGCGTCGACCTGAGGTATGGATAGACCTTTTATAGGATTATCTTTATTGACATAAACTGCCAAAGCATCGATTGCGACGGCTACCGGTGTTGGTTTATAACCAAACTTTGATTCAAAAGAGGCCAATTCCTTGTCCTTCATCTTACGACTCATAGGACCAAAGTTTGAGGTGCCCTCGGTTAAGGCAGGTGGCGCAGTTGAAGACCCTGCTGCCTGAATTTGAACATTAACGTTTGGATAGAGTTTCTTAAACTCCTCAGCCCAGAACGTCATTAAGTTAGCCAACGTATCTGATCCAACACTACTGATGTTGCCAGATACACCACTCGCTTTTGTATAATCTGGTAATCCAGCATCAATCTTATCTTCTGCCATTGATGACAACGGCAGTGTTACAGAGAGAGCAATAAGAATTGCGGAAAGTCTCTTAATAGTCATTTATATTTATCTCCTTGAGATATAGAACCTAATCATGTGATCACTAAAAATCAGTGGAAGGATTATCGAGCAGAGAAATGACAAGGCAGTGTAAATAACATTACAGTTTTGTGACAAAACACATTTTGAACCTACGGCAGATACTGAAAAAATCTATTACAGTTTACTTCATGCGCTCAGGCTTTTTTTTGAGCTATTTTCTGCATGAATAACATGCTCTTTTGGCAAGTCACAGCGGAATAAACTGCCTTTATTAAGATCACTTTCGATAAACAAACTGCCATCGTACCGAGCCAGGGCATGCTTAACTATAGCGAGGCCGAGACCGGTCCCGCCCTTTTCTCTGGAACGACCCGCATCAATCCGGTAAAAACGTTCGGTTAATCTTGGAATGTGTTCCGGTTCGATGCCTAAGCCATTATCGCGCACACTAAAATGCGCGCCCGTTTCGTCCTCGTACCAATCTAGCTCGATACAGCCATGTTCAGGCGTATATTGAACGGCATTGAACACCAGGTTTGAAAATATACTGTATATCTCCTGCTGGTTGGCCTTTAGGTATAAGCCTTTATCAACTTCCAGCCTGATGTCATGGTTCATAAAACCACTCAGAGATCGTGCCTCATTTGCTATTGTTAATATCATGTCCGGGATAGGTAACACATCATGCTCTCTTTTTGCCGGATCAGTTTCCAGACCGGAAAGCTGCATCAGGTCTTCAATCAAACGTTGCATACGTGTGGATTGTGATCGCATTTGCTGTATGTAACCAAGCCATTCTTGTGGACATTGATCATCATCAACAAACCCTTCCAGATAACCGGAGATAACGGTTAGCGGCGTACGTA
>JBFIJV010000142.1:0-2676 GCA_041600575.1 Gammaproteobacteria bacterium
AAGGTCGCCATTGGACAAGTGCTTGTGCTTGATCCAGAGGTGTTGATACTGGACGAGCCATTTTCACACCTTGATAAAGATGCCATCCATGAACTTGAACAATTGATACTTAAGTTAAAAGAGACGCTCGATAAAACAATAATCTTTACCACACATAACCAGTATCAGGCCCAATGGCTGGCCGATGAAATTTATAGTGTGATTAAGGGCAAGATTATCGCCTCCCGGACGATTAATCTTTTTAGTGGAAATTATGATTCAAAAAATAATAGTTTTAATACGGGAAAAAAGGCAATCATCATTCCTGAAGGGTTTAAAGAAGTTGAGCATATTGCCGTAGATCCAAAACAGATCGTATTGTCAAACGAACAGCTTCGTTCCAGTATGCAAAACAGTTTTCCAGGGAAGATTACCGGCATCAATGAAGAGAATGGATTGATCCGGGTAACGATTGATGCCGGTGATAATTTCCAGGCAGTGGTAACGCATAAAGCATTCCATGCTCTGGGTTTGTCTATAGGCGCAGAAGTCTGGATTAGCTTTAAAAGTTCATCCATACTGGTATTCTAGTTATGACAAACAAGTTGGGTATGTAAATAATGGAAGAAGAAATACAAGCACTACAAAAAGCAGCAGATTTGGCTAGTGAGATTGCAGTCAACTATGGCTTTCAGTTTTTTGCTGCGCTAGTTATCCTGATTATTGGCTGGCAAATAGCTAAATGGGTTTCATCCCTGGTCTTTAAATTATGTACACGTATCAATCTTGATATCACGCTCTCCAGGTTTTTCGCCGGTGTAGCCAAGGTAATACTTTTAGCTTTTGTCATTATTATTGCATTAGGAAAATTTGGTATAACGATTGCTCCATTTATTGCTGCACTTGGCGCAGTTGTCTTTGGCAGCACCCTGGCGCTGCAGGGACCGATATCAAATTACGGTGCGGGATTAACCATAATTCTTACGCGTCCGTTTGTAGTAGGCGATACCATACGTATTGATACTGTAATCGGTATTGTGGATGAAATTAAACTGGCTTATACCCTGTTAAGTAATGAAGATGGCGAGCGAATAATGGTCCCGAATAATCAGGTCATTGGTAAGATTATTTACAATTCATCGGCGAACCTTATTGTTGAACAAACACTAACCATTAGTTATGACAATAACGCGGATAAAGCGATAGAAATTATATTTGAGGCTATTAACAAACAATCGCAAGTTGCATCTGATCCGGGTGCACAAGTTGGTATAGAAAATTTTGGAGATTATGGTGTTGAGATTGGTATTCGTTACTGGATCCCGACCAGATTGTATTTTCAACTTAAATATCAGGTTAATGATCTTATTTATTCTGCGCTGCAAAATGCAAATATTGTTCTTCCATACCCGAGACAAATAATCAGCATACAACAGACCGGGCAGGAAAGCGCATAGCAGTCTATTTTCAAATGTTTATACCGGTGAATGGTATCTAGATGATTAATATCATTACTGACATAACCTCAAAACAGGCTTTTTGCTGATAATGTAAATCTTTAAGAGAGCATATTTATGAAAATTGAAACAGTCGCCGTTCATGGAGGTTACAGTCCTGATCCAACAACCAAAGCTGTTGCCGTTCCGATATATCAAACAACCTCCTATGCGTTCGACAATACCCAACATGCGGCAGATCTATTTGATTTGAAAGTCGAGGGCAATATCTATACGCGAATAATGAATCCGACGACTGCAGTATTAGAGCAACGTGTTGCCGAAATGGAAGGAGGAGTTGGCTCACTTGCGCTCGCATCAGGCATGGCGGCGGTCAGTTATTCTATTCAGACTATCGCGGAGGTCGGTGATAATATAATTTCTACGAGTAATTTGTATGGTGGTACGTATAATTTATTTGCACATACCTTTCCGCAAATGGGAATCGAGACGCGATTTATCGACGCGGGTGATTACGATAAAATTGCATCTCTGATCGATAAAAAAACAAAAGCGGTATTCTGCGAATCAATTGGCAATCCGGCTGGCAATGTTACGGATCTGGAAAAAATTGCAAAAATTGCTCATGAAAATGGAGTGCCAGTTATAGTTGACAATACAGTGCCGACACCTTACTTATGCCGACCATTTGAACATGGTTGTGACATTGTTGTGCATTCCCTGACTAAATATATGGGCGGCCATGGTACTAATATCGGAGGTGTGATTGTAGACTCGGGTAAATTTCCCTGGGCCGAAAATGGAAGTCGTTTTAAACGATTAAATGAACCGGATCCCTCATACCATGGCGTTGTGTATACGGAGGCACTGGGTGAGGCTGCCTATATAGGGCGTGCACGCGTTGTGCCACTTCGAAATATGGGGGCGGCGATTTCGCCGATGAATAGTTTTATGATCCTGCAGGGTATTGAAACTTTGCCGGTAAGAATGGATCGCCATTGTGAAAATGCAATGAAGGTCGCTGCCTATTTATCCAGACATGACAAGGTGAGTTGGGTCAGATATGCAGGACTAACAGATCATGCTGACCATGATTTACTAAATAAATATTGTGGTGGGCGAGCAGCGAGTATATTAAGTTTTGGTATCAAAGGCGGCGCGAAAAGCGGCGCTAAGTTTATTGATGCTTTGGAGCTTTTTACGCGGCTGGTTAATATTGGAGATGCTAAATCATTGGCAT
>JBFIJV010000143.1:0-2564 GCA_041600575.1 Gammaproteobacteria bacterium
CTATTCCGAAGGCAGTGCTTGAACATACAGATAATATGGGGCAACCCAAAATAGTTAAATTTATCTGGTCTTGTCTATTAAACCCATCGCAGATACGAGAACTGTTCAATCTGGCGCGGGCTTACCAGACAGGCTTAAAAACGTTATCCAATATCGCAACAGATTTAAAAAATGAGCATTTTTTCTATTCAGATGTTTAATTGATCCAGTCGCTTGTCATAAAATACTAACTGGTTTATAAGGGCCACATTATTAACTTTAACCACACTATCACTATGAAAATAAGTAACGAACAGATTCAGGAATTCAAGGACACAGGGTTTCTTGTTATACGAAATTTATATGATGCAGAACGCATGCGAGAAATTACTGCGTGGACCGAAGACGTTACCAATTATCCCGAAGTACCCGGTAAATACATGATGTATTTTGAACAAAGTAAACTTGAACCTGGCAAACGCATATTGTCTCGCATGGAAGATATAGAACCCTTCCATCAGGGATTTAGCGATCTCTTCGTCAGCGGTGAGATACAACAAATATGCTCGCAGTTATTTGATGATGAAGCAGTGCTGTTTAAAGACAAGATTAATTTCAAGATGCCTGGTGGTGATGGTTTTAAAGCGCATCAGGACGTACAGGCAGGTTGGGATCGTTATGCAAAGTTACACATCACCGCGCTGGTCAGTATTGATGCTTCAACTATTGAAAATGGTTGTCTGGAAATGGCCAGTGGGCATAACAAAGGTTTGATCGGTGAAGCATGGAAACCATTAGAGGAAGATGCACTGGATTATATTTCAGTAACAACCAACCCTGGTGATGCTATCTTTTTTGATTCATTTGCACCGCATCGTTCTGGCCCAAACATGACAAATGAAAAACGCAGGGTACTTTACGTAACCTACAATGCCGCAGCAGAAGGTGATCATCGTAGACAGTATTACGATGATAAACGTCTCAGTTATCCCCCGGATATTGAACGCGAAGCCGACAAGGAGTACGTGTTCAGAGTCTAATCTTTGTACTAACAAGCTGTGCATAGCTTGTCTTAATCGGACAAAAAAAATAATGAATCAAACTCATACATCGATGACCGAACGTATGATCTTGAGCTGGTTGCAGTTCGTAGAAAAATATCGGCTGGCGGTAATTGTAGGTATTATCATATTGTCGATATCGTTCGTGTTCTATATCAAAGAAAATCTCGATATGAGTACCAGCACCACCGATATGTTGTCTGAAAAACTGCACTGGCGACAACTCGATATTCAATACGAAAAATTATTCCCGCAATACACCAGTAATATTCTTGTTGTCATTGAAGCCAAAACCCCTGATCAGGCAAGTGATACAGCAAACACTTTATATACTGCGTTGAATAAGGATGCCTCAGCATTTAACGATATCTATTTTCCAGCAGCGTTACCCTACTTTCAACAATCAGCCTTTTTATTTCTTGACCTCGATGAATTACAAGACTTGTCTGACCGACTAGCGAAGATTCAGCCTTTTTTAGGTAGCCTGATAGAAGACCAAAACATACGTGGTTTATTTACAATGCTCAGCGATGCCATTCAGGCGAAACAGGATGGTGAAGACGTTGATATCAAACCTTTGTTAATTGAAATAAATCAGGCTTTCGAAGATAAGGACCATCAAGTCTCCTGGCAACGCTTAATGAATCCCGATAGCGACATTGAGGATACCTATCGTGAGTTCATTATGCTGCAAACAAGAGATGGTGATAGTCACTCTCTATTGCCCGGTGAAGACATTATTGAACACATCCGGGAAACCATAAGTGCATTGAACTTAACCGATAGCAGTTCGATTAATATCCGATTAACCGGTGGCACTGTGCTTTCTTACGAAGAACTAAAGAGCGTCTCTGGGGCCAATATTCAGGCGATTGCAATTTCTTTTGTTTTGGTCGCAATTATTTTATCAGTCGGCCTTAGTTCCTTATGGTTAGTCACCGCATGTCTTATTACATTACTGACAGGTCTAATTGCGACAACTGCTTTTGCGACAGCGACAGTGGGAGAGTTAAACCTGATATCCGTTGCATTCGCAGTCTTGTATATCGGTCTTGGGATAGATTTTGCAATTCATTTACTGTTGCGATATCGAGAGGAAAAACTGGCAATACTAGATAACAGTCGAGCATTAAATCTGGCAGGAAAACATATTTTCAAATCATTAGTGCTTTGTGCAATTACGACAGCTATTGGTTTTTATTCTTTTATACCAACGGATTATCTGGGTGTAGCTGAGCTGGGATGGATCGCGGGTAGCGGTATGTTTATTAGTCTGATCTTTACCTTTACCCTGCTACCTGCACTGTTAACGTTCATCCAGCCTAATCCCAGATCAGCCAGCCAAAAACTTCTTAACAAACCACTGTTTAATACATTAATTAACATTCCTTACCAATATAAAAACTCGATACTACTGATCACATTAGTCATTATTTTGGGTCTGTCTTTTCAATACAATCGAATCAGCTTTGATACAAACACACTCAATCTTCAAGACCCTGAAAATGAATCGGTACAAACCTA
>JBFIJV010000144.1:0-2545 GCA_041600575.1 Gammaproteobacteria bacterium
AGTGGCAAGCGGGGAAATAACCGACTCGTGGAACATAAGAGCCTTGTATTGATTGACATTGTTAAGCTGATCAGATACTTGAATAGCCTTGAGAACGGCTTGATATTTCTGGGTATTGTCCTTGGCAGCCATAACCTTGCGTTTCTGTTGAATAATAGTTTCGGTAAAACTGAAATCCGATGCCGTTGGCTTAGACTTGCAAATTTCGGTATCGATACTATTACGAAAATCGGTAACCATTTTTACCCATTCCAAGTTAAATTCGTTATCCTTCTTAAATTTTCCTTCGCCGGCATAATCATAACGATCCGAAGGAAGAGGGCGTCTGCTGGTAGATCCGGCATTATTCTTATCAAGAAGATCATACTCGGGCGTTTCATCCTCGTCATAATTATCTCCTTTCCTGTATCTGGATTTCTTTTCTTCAAGATAAGCAGTAATATCTCCAGATTTAACCACGCCATAACGTCTATTAAACTCAGCAATTAATCCATTAACCGCGTTCGAAATAGTTTTCTTTTCGCCAGTTGTCTTATACTTGCGATAAATTAAGTTAATAGCACGAATCAGCTTACGAGATTGGTTCTCGGAATACATACCCTGCTCAACATGTTTGGCTTCCTCAAAGACAACTTCGATAAGATCCTGCCAGACATCTCCCATTTCAGGAACCATACTAACAACCTTTTTATCGGCAGCATTGTCTTTCTTGGCTTCAAACTTAAGAATTTCGCGGTAAAATTCAGCAAGAAGAGGAAGACGAATATAAAGTTCGGTTGCTTCGGGAATAACCTCAGGAATGCTATCAAGAGCACCGGCTCCACCCATAATTTGACGAGCATTACTAATACTGTTGTATTTATGAAGAGGTCTGTTAGTAACTCCATATGCGGCGATAACGGTAAAAACCTTTGCCATCATACTTTTAACAACCATAACAAAGAGAGCATCCGACACTTGGAAATCTTTCTTTTGACCAAGAGCCATACTGGGAATAGGTCTCATCATAACACCAAAATTCTCAGCCATATACGTGGCACCATCTAACGTTGAAGCTTCATCTATCTTACATTTAATTTCTTCCTTTTTCGCCGCCGCGCCCGCTGCGTTACTAAATCCAACGACTTCATCATATGATTTGTCGTCAGAGACCGTTTTTGCTGAATCATCGCCAAGCCCCATAACAAATGCAGACATAAAGACATAATATGACAGATTGTTTTTGATCATTTCAAGAGGCATATATTGCTCGGAATCGAGATTCTTGCCGGCAATCTTATTACCCGCTTGAGCGAATAGTTTGATGATATTATCAAGAACTCTAACCTGAACAGTTGCATTCTTAGCACGCTTAAGAAGTTCCTCAAGCTCATTTTTACCATCTTTATTTCTTGTACCACAAAGCATAGAAAGAAATGGATTACCAAGATCCTTTTTATGCTTTGCAGCACCCGCCGGCGCGGAAAGCATCTTTTCAAGTTCTTTATAATAATGCGTATCTCTAAGGTTGAAGTCATCATCAACATCGGCATTAACCGTTTGACCAATGCCATCTTTTGAATGAGGCATACTCTCAAAGACTCTAGCCAAGCTACATCCCGATTTGTCGGTGTACCAGTGAGCAATAGCATCAAGACTCTTAGTAATATCATAAAGACTTCTAATACTGTCGGGATCGGTTGCAACGGCATTAGCAAAATGAATCAAATATAAATCAATAGACTCAGCCGTCTTAAATAGATTTACCCGCGCCTGAAGTTGCATTTTCTTAAATTTCTTACCATTATCAACAACTGATTTCTTCCAATTTTTAAAATTGTTATCATCCTTCATTTGTGCAGCGGCGTTATCTCCTACTAAATAATTAATTTTATGGACGCTGGCATTATTAGCCTCTTGCCATTCCTTTAACCACTTTCCAAAAGACGAATCTTTGGATTCATCTTCGGCATCTTTAACCCATTCAACATACTTTTTCTTGGCATCAACAACCAAATTTCCAACAGCCTCACCGCTGATTGAAGTATAGTCCTTGGACGCATCCTGAATTTGAAGATTAACTCCCTTAAGGTTATCACGCATTTTGGCGACATTGTGAAAGAAGACAAGCTCATTGGCAACTTTTTGGAGCGAAACGAAATGATAATCTGTTCCGGCATCGCCACCATCAGCCTTGTCGTAGTCTTCATCGGCACCAGCGTCGGCACCTCCGGCGGCGTCAGCGGCGTCATCCGATTCACCAGCGGCGTCGGCTTCGTCGCCCGATTCAGCGGCGGCGGGCTTTTCACACTTACAGTGCTCGTCCTTAGTGCAACCCTCCTCGCAGTCACACTCATCTTTATCACATTCTTCACATTTGCCGCCGCCCTTCTTCTTACCCTTGCGCTTCTTGCGCTTCTTCTTTCCACCGGCAACGTCTCCAGAAACGCTCTCAAAAGAATCTACGTCCATCGTGGATGGATCAACCAATGCAACGTCAGGAGCCTTAACCAAGAGCTTAGACATAGGCTTCAAATACTTATCGGCAAAGCTATCAATAAACTTA
>JBFIJV010000145.1:0-2485 GCA_041600575.1 Gammaproteobacteria bacterium
GAAAAAGCGACGGGACGAATCGTCGATATACTTAAAGATGTTGTCACTGGAAACTGATATGAACAAAAATGTACAAAAATCTGACGAAGAATGGCAAAAAGAATTATCGCCCGAAGAATATGCCATCTGCAGAAAGAAAGGTACTGAACGTGCCTTCACGGGCATTTACAACAACTGTAAAGAAGAAGGAATATATTACTGTACTTGCTGCGGTAGTGAACTTTTTAGCTCTGAAGCAAAATATGACTCCGGTTCTGGCTGGCCCAGTTTCTGGAAACCTGAGGGAGAATCCATTAGGACAGAGACCGACAACAGTATAGGCATGCAACGAGTAGAAGTAATGTGTAAAAACTGTGATGCTCATCTGGGTCACGTATTTGAAGATGGGCCACAACCTACTGGTCTGCGTTATTGCATAAATTCAGTATCATTAAAACTAAAGAAAGATTAAATTTTATAAACCGCATTAATATAACTGTAAAACTTATCTAAAGGAGAGAACCAATGGCACATCGAGATATGTCAGAGATGACACGAATTGCATTTAACCAAAATGATTTGGTAATTGAACCCACTATCTATCAGGCAGCCACACAAATTTTAACCGGGCTTATTGCAGCAGATAAATTAAATGCCAGTAATGAAAAAGCCGTATTAAAGAAATCGGTTGAACTTGCGCTTGAGCTTGCTGTGCAGACTGACAATATAATGAAAGTAGAAGGCAATGCTAAGGTCAATGTATTTTAATTTTCTTGTTCTAGGTTTCTTTAAACCATGCCAGTTTTTTATGTAGTGAAACAACATCACCGATAATGATCATGCTCGGAGGCTTGACCTCATATTGTTCGGGTATGCCGGGCAAATCCTTCACTGTCGTTACATAGGTGCGTTGTTCGCCAGTTGTGCCTTGTTGAACGATTGCAGCAGGCGTACTTTCCGATAAACCATGCTTAATTAATTCCCGACTTAATATCTCAATCCCATGTGTCCCCATATAAACAGCCAAAGTTTGTTGCGGCTGTACTAATGCAGACCAATTCAGGTTCATCGTCCCATCTTTCAGATGGCCTGTGATAAACAGGCATGACTGGGCCAAATCACGGTGGGTTAGTGGAATACCGGCATAAGAGGCACAACCACTTGCCGCAGTAATACCAGGCACAATCTGAAAGGGAATATTATTTTCGGAAAGCAGATCAATCTCTTCTCCACCCCGACCAAATATAAAAGGGTCGCCACCTTTAAGCCGTAAAACACGTTTACCCTGCTTTGCCAGATCGACCAGTAATTGATTTATCTGCTCTTGAGGAAGGGTATGTTTATCACGCTCTTTTCCCACATAAATTCGTTCAGCATCTTTACGAACCAGATCAACAATAGCGGGAGCAACCAATCTGTCATATAGCACAACATCCGCCTGTTGCATCAAACGCAGCGCTCGAAAGGTTAATAGATCAGGATCGCCTGGTCCGCCACCGACCAAATACACTTCACCAATAGAATCCGCATAAGGAGATTCTTCAGTTAATTGTTTTTCCAGTGAGTCCAGCGCTCTTTGATCCTGACCAGCATATAACATCTCCGCAACAGGACCTTGTAAGATGTGTTCCCAAAATCGCCGCCGATCTCTTATATCGGGGAATTGACCTTTCACTCTTTGTCTAAAACGCGAGATAAGGCTTGCTAATTTGCCATAACTTGCAGGAATTAATGTTTCCAAACGGGCGCGTAATAATCTTGCCAAAACCGGTGATGCGCCACCCGTAGACACCGCAATCATGACCGGATTGCGATCGATCACAGACGGCATAATAAACGAACCGGCATCGGGGTTATCAACAACGTTAATTAATATCTTTCTGGCTTTGGCATGTTGGGCAATTAAATTATTTAATTGTTGGTCATCTGTAGCCGCAATGACTAACTGCATCTGTTCAATATCAATTTGTTCATAGTTTTTTTGAAGGTGGGTAATCTGTCCATCTCGAACCAGACTCTGCAAGGTGCTATTAATTTTCGGCGCTATTACCGTTATCCTGGCATCGGCTTTCAATAATTGCTGTGTTTTTCTGCTGGCGACATCACCACCACCCACAATCAGACATGGGCAATTTTGAAGTTTTATAAAAATAGGAAAGTTGGCCATGCTCATGAATATTAATGATTAAAAATAATGTTAGACCTAATTACTATCATCTTGCTAGTTTGAATAACCGAGTTGAAAACAAAATATTATGCGATTTTAAAAGTGTAAATGGAATCAACACTTTTATGATGATATAGAACAGGGAAGGATGACTGTTATGTCTTTGGCAGGGTCACTCCTCGTTGCCCTTGATATTTACCAGCACGGTCTTTATAAGATATTTCACAGACCTCATCCGATTCAATAAAGATCACCTGCGCCACACCTTCATTAGCATAAATCTTTGCCGGAAGTGTTGTTGTATTGGAAAACTCCAGCGTCACATGACCTTCCCATTCA
>JBFIJV010000146.1:0-2467 GCA_041600575.1 Gammaproteobacteria bacterium
CTGAATATTGCTTTCATTGTGGAGAACCCATCCCTGATAACCTCGACTTGAACGTTGAGTTTGATAATCAGGCTCACAAGATGTGTTGCTATGGGTGTAAGGCCGTTGCACAACAGATCATCGATTTTGGTTTGTCCGATTATTACCGACATCGTACCAAGCTGCCACAAAAACCCGATGAACTTGTGCCTGATGATTTAAAGTCATTGAACGTCTTCAATAACCCGCAGGTTCAAACAGAATTTGTTAGTGTTAATGATGATTCGAGCAAAGAAGCCAAATTAATCATCGAAGGTATTAGTTGTCCGGCGTGTGTCTGGTTAATCGAGTCTCGATTATCTTCATTAACTGGTATTAAAGACGTTAGTGTTAATTACTCAACACAACGTTGCCGTATTAACTGGCAAGACACAGAAATCTCATTAAGTGAAATTCTGGGCGCCATTAATCAACTCGGTTATAACACCCTGCCCTATAACCATAAAAAACGAGCATTAATTTACGACAATGAACGGAAAAACCAGTTAATCCGAATCGGTATTGCCGCATTGTTCGGAATGCAGGTAATGATGATTGCTATTGTCCTCTACTTTGGCGAGGCATCGGGTATTGAGGAACAATACCGCGTTTTCTTCCACTGGATCAGTTTATTGTTAACGATTCCTGTATTGTTTTTTTCAGGGCTGCCATTACTTATGGGCGCTGTCCGCGATATAAAAAACAAACGCTTAGGAATGGATGTGCCTATCGCGCTTGGTCTCTCAATTGCCTTTTGCGGGAGTCTATGGTCAACAATGCAACAACTGGGTCATGTCTATTATGATTCTATTGTCATGTTTGTTTTCTTCATTCTTGGTGGTCGCTATTTTGAATTCATGAGCCGCAGAAAATCCACCGCCTACCTGGATAAGTTAACATCAGTGTTGCCGTTTTATGCAACACGAATTAAAGCTGATAGCACTCATGAAAGCGTTGCTTTAAATGCATTGTCTGTCTCCGATAAAGTGTTGGTTAAACCCGGTGAAGTCATTCCTGTTGATGGTGTCATAGATGCTGGCATCTCATCGGTTAATGAGTCTCTGATTACTGGTGAAAGTGTGCCGATCATCAAAACCGCCGGCATGCGTGTCATTGGCGGTAGCACCAATATTGAGTCGCCTTTAACTATCAGCGTTACAGACATAGGCGAACGCACAGTACTTTCCAACATAGCGCGAATTATAGATAAAGTAAGCAGTAATAAATCTACCTCGGTGTTATTGGCTAACAGGATTGTCTCTCTCTTTATCATGGCAATAATCATCATTGCCGGTCTTGTCGCAGTTTATTGGTACCATGTTGATCAAACGCAATGGCTGGCCATTACCATTTCTGTTCTGGTAGTCAGTTGTCCCTGTGCCCTATCGCTTGCAACACCGACGGCATTCTCATCTGCAGCAAGCACTTTCATGCGCTATGGCATTGCTTTAATCAATAATGATGCGATCGAAATAATTTCCAAATCAAAATGTTTTGTATTTGATAAAACAGGCACATTAACTAAAGGTGAACTGGAATTGGTCAGTATTGATGTGCTGGCTAAAAGCTACAGCGAGGATGACGCATTAAAAATTGCGTGTGCGCTCGAATCTGCCTCGGAACATCCATTGGCAAAAGCCATCGTCCATGCTTCGAGCAGTATTAATAAGACACATGCTAGTGATATAAAAAATTATCCTGGTCAGGGAGTAAGCGGCAACATTAATGGCCCATGGTTCATCGGGACGGAACAATTTATTAAACACAGCTGCCAAGCTGCCGTGGCTAATCAAAATGAAAATGATGAATCCTTGCGGAAAATAGTATTGGCTAATACCGAATCCGTCATCGCTATATTTTATTTTAATGATGAACTGCGTGATAACAGCAAAAGTCTGATTTGTTATCTGAAAGAACAGGGAAACAAAGTCATTTTAATGAGCGGCGATCACCGTTCTGTTGTCAAGCAAATGGCAGATGAACTGGGTATCGATGACTATCGCGCCGAACTAAAACCGGAAGATAAATTAAAGCATATTGCCCAACTACAACAACAAGGCTATCGAGTCTGCATGATCGGCGATGGCATTAATGATGCGCCAGCCTTTGCGCAAGCAGATGTTGCCATTGCCATGACCAACGCCAGTGACATCACCAAACTCAATGCAGACATATTACTGTTGAATAACAAACTAGAGTCATTTAAAACAATGCTTAAAATTGTGGCAAAAACTAATCGCACCATTCATATCAACTATGCATGGGCACTGGCCTATAACACTATCGCATTACCTTTTGCCATGGCTGGTTTTTTATCCCCCTGGATGGCAGCACTGGGAATGTCGCTAAGTTCATTGATTGTCGTCATCAATGCGGCCAGAATAACAACTACAGACTATTCTTAAATACGAAACATAATATGGAAATTATATACCTGTTAATTATTATC
>JBFIJV010000147.1:0-2423 GCA_041600575.1 Gammaproteobacteria bacterium
AAGTGGCATCCCTAATATACCTCATGCTTCAGTGCCGCATGGTTCAACAGAAGAAGATAATGAAGAAGTCAGAAAATGGGGCGAACCAAAGTCATTTGATTTCGAGCCAAAAGATCATGTTGATTTAGGTGAAGCGTTAGGCTTGATCGATTTTGAAACGGCTACCAAAATAACCAGTTCACGTTTTGTTGTTATGCATGGTGGCATTGCAAAGTTACACCGCGCACTGGTTCAGTTTATGCTGGATACACATGGCGATGAACATGGTTATACAGAAATCAATGTGCCTTATCTGGTTAATGCAGAAAGCTGTTTTGGCACCGGGCAATTACCAAAGTTTGAAGAAGATCTGTTTCATATAAAAGAACAGGGTTTTTATTTAATACCCACAGCAGAAGTGCCGGTAACAAATACAGCGCGCGACGAGATCCTGGACAACGAAGAATTGCCGAAGAAATATGTTTGTCATTCACCTTGTTTTAGAAGTGAGGCGGGTTCTTATGGCAAAGATACGCGTGGGATGATTCGTCAGCATCAGTTTGAAAAAGTAGAGATGGTGCAACTGGTAAAACCTGAAACGTCTTATGACGCTTTGGAAGAACTAACGAGTCACGCCGAAAACATCTTGAAGAAACTGAACTTGCCATACCGTGTCGTGACACTTTGCGGCGGTGATTTAGGTTTCTCAGCCGCCAAAACTTACGACATCGAGGTCTGGTTACCAGGGCAAAATAAATACCGGGAGATTTCTTCATGTAGTAATTTTGAATCTTTTCAGGCAAGGCGTATGAAAGCGCGTTGGCGTAACCCGGAAACGAACAAACCGGAATTACTACACACAATTAATGGCTCAGGTCTGGCCGTCGGTAGAACCTTGATTGCGGTGATGGAAAACTATCAGGACAAGGATGGAAATATTACAATTCCTGATGCGCTAAGACGGTACATGAATAATCAGACAGTCATTACTCGATAAGCAAAAAAAACGCCCTAAGGGGCGTTTTTTTATTACTGTTTGTATATAATTTTATTCGATATTCGCTCCGACAATTGCAGCCATCTGCATCATGTCGATTGTTTCACCTTCTTTCATTTGAGTAAGATCGGTAAGTTTGCCCGATTTACTTGTAGACTTCGTATTTTTGAATATAGGTAGCAATTTTGCATCCGCAACTATGAATTTACCTGCATTCATTGGTGCGCCATTTTCAGTTTTAGTCTGAAGTTTGTTTGCTTTAATGTAATCCCATAACTTTTTGGTGATCTCTGTTCTGGGTAATTCTGTAGCACCTAATAATCCAGCCAGATCACTTTTCAATTTAACCGGTTTACTCAAACCTTTTGCTTCTGCCATTTTCAACTCCTTCTTAATTTAAGATTTTATAATAAGCAACGAAAAAGCGCCCCAAAGGGCGCTTTTAAATTATCTACAATTATCGAAATAATCCCATTACAGGATTGCTTTCAACACCGCATCTAAACTTTCCTTCGCATCGCCAAAATACATACGTGTATTTTCTTTGAAGAAAAGAGGGTTCTGAACACCTGCATAACCAGTGGCCATGCTACGCTTCAAAACAATTGTCGTTTTACCTTTCCAACACTCCAGTACCGGCATTCCAGCGATTGGACTATTTGGATCCTCTAGCGCAGAAGGATTAACAATATCATTTGCACCGATAATAACGGAGACGTCTATATCAGGAAAATCATCATTGATCTCATCCATTTCGTAGACGATGTCATACGGTACTTTTGCTTCAGCAAGTAACACATTCATGTGCCCCGGCATACGCCCGGCTACAGGATGAATACCAAAACGAACATTGATCTTTTTCTCACGTAAAACCTGGGTAATTTCATGAACCGTATGTTGTGCTTGTGCAACGGCCATTCCATAACCGGGGATAATCATGACTTCTTTGGCATCCAGTAATAACCCAGCCACTTCCTCAGTATCGATGGCAATGATTTCGCCTTGCTCTTCATCTGAACCCGCAGTTGTGGTTCCTGAACCTGTACCAAAACCACCGGCAATCACTGAAACAAAGTTTCGATTCATTGCCCTACACATGATGTAGCTCAAGATAGCACCACTACTGCCGACCAGTGCGCCGACTACGATTAAGAGGTCATTGGACAACATAAAACCGGTTGCTGATGCCGCCCAACCTGAATAACTGTTTAACATGGAGACAACTACTGGCATATCAGCACCACCGATAGCCATCACCATATGCACACCAAAAGCTAGTGCAAGTAAGGTCATCAAGAGTAATGGCAGTGTTCCGCCACCCGTTTCAGCCTGATGAAGAAACACAGAGCCTAACCAAATCGTCAACAACAATAAGGCTAAATTTAACAAATGGCGTCCAGGTAATAGCAGGGGACTGCCGCCTATCTTGCCGCTCAATTTACCAAAC
>JBFIJV010000148.1:0-2273 GCA_041600575.1 Gammaproteobacteria bacterium
AAGCAGAGGCATGATATGCCTGAAGACCTGTCCGAAATAATCTATATTGATCATTTTGGAAATTGTATGACAGGAATGCGTGGAAATACCGTATCTAAAAATATTATTTTTAAAATTGGTAATAAGAAAATCAGTAATGCGGCAACATTCTCGGACGTAAAAGCAGGTCAGGCGTTCTGGTATGTGAACTCAAATGGACTGGTGGAAATTGCTGTTAATAAGGGTGATGCCAGTCAGTTGCTTAACCTGACGATAGGTTTTCAAATATCTTATTAAGATTGTTTACTAAGATTAAATATAATGTCTGTCTTATTCAGTACACTTTAGTCAGTCTCCAATTTACACTGTATTACCTTAAACAGAGGATTAGCTTTCTAAATATATAGGAGTCACAAAGTGAATTTATCTGTATCAAAGCAGAGCCCGATATTACATCAATACTATCGTGTCCTGCCCGCTACAATGTTTGCGGAATCAAAACCTGCACCTTCCCCGAGCCCGTCCCTGGTAGAGCTTAACAAAGTATTGCTTGGCCAATATGGTATTGATGAAAGCTGGTTCATGAGTGAGCAGGGTTTATTAAATATGGCGGGCAATGAAATTAATCCTGATATTCCACCGATAGCTATGGCTTATTCGGGGCATCAATTCGCGCATTGGGTACCTGTACTTGGCGATGGTCGTGCCCATATGCTCGGACAAATGAAGACCAACGATGGCACTTTAATTGATGTGCAATTAAAAGGTTCTGGTCGAACACATTATTCTCGCGGTGGTGATGGCTGTGCAACGCTAGGTTCGGTCTTACGTGAATATTTAATAAGCGAAGCCATGGCCGGCTTAGGTATCCCGACTACACGATCGCTCGCTGTGATTATGACGGGGGATAAGGTACAGCGAGAGAAACCTGGCCCAGGTGCTATATTAGTTCGGTCTGCTGCCAGTCATATCCGTGTCGGTACATTTCAATACGCTTCTGCTACGCAGGATATAAATGTAATTAAGGCACTGGCGGATTATGTTATAAAACGACACTTCCCGGAATTAGAACAAGATGATGCTAAATATCTGACACTGCTTAGCGAAGTTGTTAAGCAGCAGGCGGAACTGATTGCACAGTGGATGCTAGTTGGCTTCATACATGGTGTTATGAATACTGACAATATGTCTATTGTCAGTGAAACCATAGATTATGGGCCATGTGCATTTATGGATACTTTTAAACCTGACAAGGTTTTTAGCTCTATTGATCGTCACGGTCGTTATGCATGGGATCAACAACCTAATATTGCCGTTTGGAATTTAACGCGCTTCGCAGAAACATTACTACCTCTATTGGATCTCGAAACAGACGCAGCCGTTGAGGCGCTTGAGGAACAGCTCGCTAAATTCATACCGAAATTTAATTTTGCCCTGCAGCAGGGCATGTTTAAAAAGTTTGCCTTTGAACAAGCTGGCGATAGGCATTCAGCATTTATCAGTGAATCACTTACGACCTTATCAGAACAGGAAATTGATTTTACATTATTCTTTAATTACCTGACTAATATATACCAGGGCAATGATGATAGCCCGTTGTTAGAGTTATTCTCAGACCGGGATAAAGGTATCGAGTGGCTAAATGAATGGCGACTACTGAAATCAGATAGGCCGGAGACTCAATTAACTATGCGTCAGGCAAATCCGGTCTTCATTGCACGTAATCATCAGGTTGAAAAAGCAATAAGAGCAGCTGAAGATGATGGGGATTTTACTCTGTTTAGACATTTTGCTAAATCGCTGGCAAACCCATTTGAACATACTTCAGCTAACGCTCAGTTTGAGACACCACCATTAGTGGATGAAATAGTTGCTCAGACTTTTTGTGGCACCTGAGCTATCTTCAGGATTCTTTTTCCAGCCATCTCATACACTCAACTCATTCAAAAAGGCTTTCAGAGTTACCGCATATAGAGCGGGTATTGCGTTGAACTACAATACGAGCTCTACGTATCGCTGGATACTAAGCTTTTAGCTTTTCCTTCAACAATTCATTAACCTGCTTCGGGTTAGCCTTGCCTTGTGATTGTTTCATTATTTGACCAACAAAGTAGCCAATCAATTTGCCTTGTTTATCCGGGGGGGCAGCTTGATATTGTGCAACTTGTGATGGACTATTTGCAATGACATCATCGACCAGTTTTTCAATCGCACCTGAGTCGGTGACTTGTTTTAAGCCTTTGTTCTCAATGATAGTGTCCGCATCACCTTCACCATTCCACATAGCTTCAAAC
>JBFIJV010000149.1:0-2262 GCA_041600575.1 Gammaproteobacteria bacterium
GCGATAATACCTGTGTCGTGATTATCCAGATCAGCAAGATAAAATAAGTCCTGCCAACATGCCGAGGCAATCTCAGTCTCATCGGGACACAGTTCGACCCGCTCAGGAATCTCCCATAGAAACGGTGCAACGATAACCGGGCGTTTTTGCCGGCGACCGGCCTTTGAAACTGGCAAGGCACGTTCGTAATGATCGGCTTTCAGCTCACAACCACACTCTTCCAGGACTTCGCGTTGGCAAGTAGCTAATAGATCGGAATCTGACTCTTCCATCATACCTCCCGGAAAGGCCCACTGACCTGACCATGGGTCGGAAGGACGATCCGATCTGCGCACCAGTAATATAGACGGCGTCTCGCGCGTGACAACAAGGGCCACCGCCGCACTGGGTAATTCAGTTTTATTCATCTCATCCACATTCATACATTATCCAATACTGACCAGAAAGAGTACTCCAGTCTAATAATCCAGCGAAAAGGGCTTTTGATTCTAAATTTGAGAAATTAATCACACTATAAATTACTAAACAGCCTTCTCAACTAAACATATTGATCTGTTCAATGGCTATAATAACAATCCTATGTTACAAAAAATATTCACAAAACCAGTAGAGTTAAACATTGATGGCAAGGTCATCACGTTTAAATCCATAGATGACTTTGAATTCGCCCTTAGTGCGCGTACGACTATTCCATTGGATAAAGTCACTGACGCAATTAAATCATCTCCGGGCGAACTGGATCTGGAATCAAATGCAATTATGGTTGCTATTGAACAGCTTTCTGAATTAGGCAACCACCCTTCCGAAAATAGTGAAATCACTAAAAGTCTTAAAGCTATCAACTCGATAATTTTCTCTAATGATAATGGTTGGCGAGATATATTTTTTGCGCTTAAAAAACATCATTCTGCTAATTCTAGTAAATATAAACAAATAGCATTAAGCGCCTACTTGAAATACTTATCAAACCGTCAGGAAATGATTCAGTCGATAAAAGCACGATTAGATAAACAAAATAGTACGAATGAAAATGGTGAAGTTTCTCAATTCAAAACGGGCGAGCTGGATCTGGATGAAAACTTCGATTCCAGAGTCCTTGCTGAAGAATTAGGTATGACAAGCATGAAAAAAGGAGAATCCGTTTCCTTTGACGTTAAAGAAGGTGATGAGATAGCACTTCTTCTAGCGAATTATCAATGCAAGTTAATCGTCAAAGACGGCATTAAATTTATTGATGACAATAATACTGAGTACCTAATGACAATAGGCGAAAACAAGGTCGGTAGGGGCAGCGAATGTAAGGTCAAGTTTATGGATACGATGCAGCGAATTTCAAGACTGCACCTGATGATCATCAATCATGATGATGACAAACTGGAATTAACCGACCTATCCACTTACGGCACGCATTACCTGCAGCAGATATCCTGATTCAAATTAACTTAACAACAATTTATTAAGGAACGCTTGTTTCTGTTTCAGAAGCCGCCATGCCTTATCTCGTGTCACTGATAACCAACCAATTTTATCACCCGTCTTTAATTGTCCGAGAATGTTTAGATCTGAACTAATGATATTAGCGATCCTTGGATAGCCACCGATAGTCTGGCCATCAACTGAAGAGATTATCGGTAAGCCGGAGGGTGGAACCTGAACCGTGCCTTGAGTCAAACCACTTGAGACAACGTCGTTTACTATATTTGTAGAAAGCCGCTTACCCTCCAGACGAAGCCCCATCCGATTCGAATCATTCGATACCTTATAAGTAGAATGATAAAAAGAATCTAACGTGTCCTCATCAAAACGATCTGTTTCAATACCATGACAACACCGCAATAGATAACTTCCAATGTACGTCGACCGATACATTTCAGGCAGGTTGCGTCTTCTTATTTCTTGTATGGCGTCAATCTCTAATACATCATCGACCTTAATCTGTCGACCTTCATAACCCCCCAAGCTCGCAGTAAGGTGCGTTGACTGGCTTTCAAATGATGAATCAACTTTTATTCTTCCGGCGATGGCAATATAAGCTCTGGCACCATGTCGTAAATGTTTAAACTCTAAAAAATCGCCCGCTTTGACATTGATTGTTTCATTATTAAATATCGGTTCACCATTAAGAATTTGATCAAATTCAGCTCCACAAATTGCAATTGAAAGATTCTGGCTAAACTCAATCGTTGGTCCAACAAGCGTTATTTCAAGCGCTGCCTGATTCAACGGATTCGATACCAACCAATTTGCTAATTGCAACGACAC
>JBFIJV010000150.1:0-2227 GCA_041600575.1 Gammaproteobacteria bacterium
GAATTTTTATGCATCGATTTCCAAACCAGTGACATAAGCACTACCGGACCAAACGTTGCACCAAATCCCGCCCATGCATAAGCGACTAGCTGGAGCACATTGTTGTCAGGTGCTAAAGCGAACAGAGTGGCGCAAATTGTTATCAAGATCACCGTTAGTCGCCCGGTCAAAACAAGTTGTTTATCACTGGTTTTAGTATTGATGGTTTTATAAATATCTTCGGTTAAGGCCGAAGAGGCGACGAGTAACTGAGAGTCAGCGGTGCTCATGATCGCAGCGAGGATCGCCGACAAACATATTCCTGCTGGAATCGGATGTAATAATAAGTTTAGTAATTCAATGAATACTTTTTCACTGTCACCGCCCTGTAATTGATCGCCCAACAATATACTGCCGGAAAATCCAATCATTAAAGCACTCACCAGACTTATCAAGCTCCAGCTAAGTGCGATCCTGCGTGCGCCGGGTATTTTTCGCTCCGAATTGATTGCCATGAACCTGATCAATATGTGTGGTTGTCCAAAATAACCGAGACCCCAGCCAAGCAGAGAAATAATGCCAATGTATCCCAATGCTTCTCCAGAAGCTGATGTAAAGGGATTTATTAATTCGGGGTTCTTAATCGAAAGTGATGTGAATAACGCATCAAAACCATTCAGGTTGTAGAGCGATATTATGGCGATATAACTTAGGGCCAACACCATCAATAAGCCCTGAATTAAATCGGTCCAGCATACCGCCAGAAATCCACCAAGGCTGGTATAGCTCAATATGACTACCGCACCGGCTAAAACGGCCCAGGTGTAGGGCAAGCCAAAAACCGATTCGAACAACTTCCCGCCAGCAACCAGACCGGAACTGGTATAGAACATATAAAAAAACAGGATAAACACGGCCGAGATAATACGGATAAAATGACTGTGATCATTAAACCGATTTTCAAGGTATTCCGGCAGGGTTAAGGAGTTGCTTAATAATTCAGTATTTATACGAAGCCGCGGTGCCACCCAGTACCAGTTCAGACTCGTGCCGACAAATAAACCAATTGCGATCCAGATGGCTTCAACACCGGCAAGATAAGCGTATCCGGGCAGGCCTAATAATAGCCAGCCACTCATGTCAGATGCGCCAGCGCTGATAGCGGTTGTCCAACTTCCCAGTTTTCTACTACCAAGTATATAGTCAGAAAAATTATGCGTATTGCGCCATGCCTGCCAACCGATAAAGAACATCATTAACAGGTAAACAATGAACGTGATCAATATAATGCTTTGATTGCTCATTGAACTAGATCATCTCATGACACGGAAAGAACTTATCTCTGGCAACGTGTTGCAGAATAATATCTTTGCAAAATTCGAGCATGTCATTACGAATATTGGCGGGATAACTAATACTGTTATCTTCTTCTACCAGCGGCGAAGAAAAAAGTTTTTCTTCCGGATAAAGTTTTTCAAGTTTGCGGAAGTAATCTCTTGGCAAACGAAATCCACCGAGGCTGACTGAATGAATCAGATTAGTATCAAGCTTTGAAAAGATATTGTTTAATAAGTCACTATATTCCGTCGCATAATCTTTTGTGTATATCAATGGATCAAAACGAAGACCGATTTGCCAACCGGCATTTTGCAAATCAATGATTGCATTAATTCGTTTTTCGACAGAGGGTGCTTTATGTTCCAGTGCTCTGGCGATCTTGTCCGGTGTGAAGCTAAAGGCAATGACACAATTTTTAATCGGTTCCTGTTTTAGTAAATTTCTTATTTGCGTACTCTTGGTCCGAAGCTCCAGTAAGGCTTGTGGTTTTTTTGAGAAGAAGGGCAGGAATTCAGTGGTAAAGTTTGTGACAGGATCAAGCGCAAGACTATCGCAGTCATAACCGGAGAAAAAATGTACAGTTTCGTTCTCGTGCTTATTTAATGAAACTTCCATGTCATCAATAAAGTCCTCGTAATTTACAAACAACACGTAATGTGCGGATTGAAACATGCCCTGTAAAAAACAATAGCGACAGTCATAGAGACAATTCAGCATATGTGAAAAATAATAATTATGCTCCGCACCGATGCCATATTGTTTTGGTGTCGGTAATATCAGACCCTTATGTTTTTTTGCCAGGATCAATGCGGGTTGTTTTTTTTGCAACCTGAAGTTTTGAGACTTACGGTTAAATACCTCGCCATAGCGTTCACAAACTATGTTGATTGCTTCTGGAAAACGTTCAAGC
>JBFIJV010000151.1:0-2170 GCA_041600575.1 Gammaproteobacteria bacterium
GATTACCATCGTTTGGCTGGTAGTCGTGTCAACATTAGTCATCACTAATACTCCACCATGGTTTAATTAAAAAATAATGGCTGACAAAATTAAAAATTATATAAACAGTTTATTCCTTTGGGAGTTACTAAAAGGTTTACGACTGACGGGTCGCTATATGTTCAAGCGAAAGATTACCGTGCAATATCCCGAAGAAAAAACCCCACAGTCACATCGCTTTCGTGGACTGCATGCATTACGACGTTATCCGAATGGCGAAGAACGTTGTATCGCCTGCAAATTATGTGAAGCAGTGTGTCCGGCTGTGGCAATCACAATTGAATCGGAAGCTCGAGATGACGGGAGCCGACGTACAACCCGTTATGATATTGATCTGACTAAATGTATTTTTTGTGGATTCTGTGAAGAATCCTGTCCGGTAGATTCTATTGTTGAAACCAGAATATTTGAATACCACGGCGAGAAGCGTGGTGATCTGTTGATGACTAAACCAAGATTGCTTGAAATCGGGGACATGGTAGAAAAACAACTCGCTGAAGATCGCGCAAAAGATGCCATATACCGTTAATTAACGACACACTAACAATTAATAAAAGTAAGAAATAAAGTAAATGATAGAACAAATAGTCTTTTATCTTTTTGGCGGAATTTTATTGCTGTCTGCGTCTATGGTCGTGGTGATGCGAAATCCGATCCATGCTGCTTTATTTCTGGTCTTGTCCTTTTTCGCATCGGCTGCAATCTGGTTGTTGTTACAAGCAGAATTCCTGGCCATTGCGCTGGTGCTGGTTTATGTCGGTGCGGTGATGGTGTTGTTTCTGTTTGTTGTCATGATGCTGGATATAAATCTGGTAACAGTACGCGAAGGCTTCGCACGATTTTTACCGATCGGTATTACCGTTGCAGTATTAATGGTAACGGCAATGGGGCTTGTTGTTGGTGCAGATTATTTTATGTCTGATACCTATATGGCAATTAAGTCAGTTGGGCCGGACTACAGCAATACCAAAGAATTGGGTATGACACTCTATACCGAATATCTTTATCAATTTGAAATTGCCGGTGCAATCTTACTGGTTGCGATAATTGCAGCAATCTCGCTCAGTATGAATAAGTCAAAGATAACCAAATCGAAAAAACCTGAAGATCAGGTGTTTGTTAAAAAGCAGGATAGATTGCGTATCGTTAAAATGCAGTCTGAAACAAAGGGATCTGACTCATGATTACCTTACCCGAAGTATTATCACTGGCCGCCTTGTTATTTTGTATTAGTGTCGCGGGCATTTTTTTAAACCGAAAGAATGTGATTATTCTTTTGATGTGTATTGAGTTGATGCTGTTATCAGTCAATATGAACTTTATTGCGTTCTCGCATTTTCTTGGCGACATACACGGACAGATATTTGTCTTCTTTATTCTTACGGTTGCTGCAGCGGAATCTGCAATTGGGCTGGCGATACTGGTTGTGATGTTTCGTAACAAAGATACGATTAATGTCGATGCGCTGGATAGCATGAAGGGATAGTGAATGATGAATAATATGGAACAAATCTATCTCGCTATTGTATTAGCACCATTAGCCGGCTCCCTCATTGCGGGCTTGTTCGGTAAACTTATTGGTAGAAGTGGCGCACATTGGGTAACCATAATCGGTGTAGCGATCTCCAGTATTCTTTCCATGATTGCTTACAAGCATCATATGTTTGATGGTGGTGCTATTTATAATGGAACCTTATATACCTGGCTGAGTAGTGGTGGTATCGATTTCAAGATTGGTTTTCTGATTGATCCTCTTTCTGTCACGATGATGGTCGTCGTAACCTTCGTCTCCTGGATGATTCATATTTATACCATCGGGTATATGCATGACGATCCCGGCTATCAACGTTTTTTCAGTTACATCTCGTTGTTTACTTTTTCCATGCTGATGCTGGTCATGTCGAACAACTTCCTGCAATTGTTCTTTGGCTGGGAAGCGGTTGGACTGGTGTCTTATTTATTAATTGGGTTCTGGTATAAAAAAGAGACCGCCATCTTTGCCAACATGAAGGCGTTTCTGGTTAACAGAGTAGGGGACTTTGGTTTCCTATTAGGCATTGCCGCCGTATTGATGACGTTTAACACGCTGGATTATGCAGAGATCTTTGCCAATGTTTCTCACTATGCCGAC
>JBFIJV010000152.1:0-2071 GCA_041600575.1 Gammaproteobacteria bacterium
CGGCTAGCATTGGGAGAAGCGTACCGCGCCAAGTTCTGTTGATGAGAAACAACAGTACGAGGAAGATCAGCGCTGCCACCATGATTAACCGCATGGTTTCTGGAAGATAGTGGTTTACCCAGCCATACAGAATGGGGTTGCCGTTAAGGCTAATATCCACGAGGTCATCATCCAGACTCTCAGCTAAAGCATAGGCTTGCTCATAAGCTAAGTTGTAATCCAGCAAGTTATCGAAGAAGTCCACAGTGATCAATGTTGCTGTCAGATCCTTAGATACGTATGGACCATAGACTAAGGGGCTCCGCAGAATAGCTTCCCGGAGGTAGTCAATGTCTGCCTGATTTTTTGGCAAACTTGGCCACATATAGGGGAAACTTTCGATACCTTCAGTTGACGCGCGTACTTCTTTCAGCTTTTTACCCGCTATAGAGTAAATCTGAAATTCGTTGATAGCATCAATTTTATAAAGGCCCTGCGTCAGATCTCGGATCTTCTCCAACACAGGCATCTGGAAGATATCGCCTTCCTTAGCTTTGATCATGAAGGTGATAATGTTGGTACCACCAAAAGTTTCCTTATATTCATTGTGAATCTTGATATAAGGATGCGATGAGGGCATCAAATCATCAAATACAGTTTTAACTTCAATATTCTGGGCGAAATATCCAAAAACGCATGTCAGCGCCAGAACAATCACCAGAACAATCTTTCTGAATTTAATGCAGCCAAGTGCGAATTTTTCTAACATTCTATCCTCCACCAACCACCCGCAATAGTATGGATGGGCGACTTTTTTAATAGTTGATTGGTTCTTTTTTTATCTCTATTTCTATTCGTGCAACAGAGTCCAGGTCTTGGTTTTCAAATCCATATAACCTTCTGTCTCACCAACAGCGATAAACCCATCTCCTACGAGCGCCATCTCTGAGTGAGAGGTAAAATCTTTAGTGGAGAGGTTTTGGGTGTCGAACTTGCTCATATTGGGTGAAAAAGTAATCCATTTCCCTTTGTTACCGATACCGACCCACTCTTTTAATTCTTCAGACCAAGCAACATCCATCAAGTGTTCTGTCATACCAGAAACTTTACTTCCATAGAATGTCCATGTGCTGCCGCCATCACGAGTAGCAACAATAGCACCAGCCAAGCCGACTGCTACGCCATATTGTGCATTTCTAAATTTAATCGCGGTAAAACTGTTAGGGCTGTCTGTGTAGATAGTTTCCCAAGTTTGGCCATTATCAACTGATTTATAAATACGCGCAGAAATTCTTGCACCTGTTGTGGCGTCTAACTCTTCTGCATTTTCATCAGCTAACTCTCCATCATACTCAGTCACTTCTCGTGCTTCCGCAGAAACAATGATGGTATTTTCATCAACACGAACAATATCGTTCATGAAAATATCTTCTTCTTCGCGAAGACGCTCCCATGTATTACCGTAATCAGTACTACGTATGATCATACCCATTTCACCAACAGCCAAGGCTTCGCCGCCAGCGTAGGCATGAACACGGATAAGTTTGTTTGAGATGTCAGACTTAGGGGCTGTAACTTCTTTCCAAGTTACACCGCCATCAGCCGTTACGACTACGCGGCCCAGATTACCAACTGCGACAGCATGTTGCTCGTCCCAGGAATCAATATCCTGAATATGCGTATCGATAGTTGACTCTTGTACGGCCCAGGTGTGTCCCTTATCTTTCGATATAACGATTTTTCCGTAATTGCCAGCAGCAAGGTAGGTGTCATCGTTTACGTGGGCAGCACCAAGAAGGATATCCCTGCGGTCAATTGCATGAGGAATTACTTGTTCAATTACGGGTGTTGGCTTGATAAAAAGGCCTGCATATAAAAGCACGCCAACGATGGCCCAAGGCATAATCGATAAAATAAGAGCTAAAAATTTCTGACTTGCTGTTTTTTCTGTGCCTGCAGAGTCAGACAAATTGTTTTCAGCAAGGTTTTGTCCAGCAACGTTCATAAAACCCCCAAAGAATCCTAAATGGCAGTAAGCGCCACCTTTACAACCCAAATACTAAACGCTCTATTTATTTAATAATTTTTCTAA
>JBFIJV010000153.1:0-2066 GCA_041600575.1 Gammaproteobacteria bacterium
AAATAATGCCCGCCATCCAGAATGATTGATTCCAGAATCTGTTCAGCGGGTTTTACACACAGCATCTGACCATGTATTGGTTTTATGTTGATATCGTCAGCAATGTCATCTAATAGTGTTTTGCTCCATGCACCAGCCGTAATGATGACTGCATCTGCAACCAGCTTTTCCCCTCCAAATTCTATGTTCTGAAAGCGACCTTTTTCTGTAACCAGTTTTGTGATTTCGGTATTTTCAAAAATAGAAACAGACAAGGATTTTAAGCTCGCATATAAAGCCTTTAATAATCGTGGCGGCCTCAACTGTGCTATGTCAGGCAGTAGAACAGCTTGCTGAGGAATCCTTAAGTTATGCTTGTTATTAAATGAATAGTCTTTCACATTGATGCGCTTGCCAGACGCCCAATATTTTATTTCAGCAATATGACCGGGTTCGATAATGGTCAATCCTGATTTAATGTATTCAGGATCAATGTCCGTTTCATACTTTAATATACTTGTATAGCGTGGATAGAGTAACTTGCCCTGCTCAGACAGTTCAGCGGAAACCGGATTCTCCGTCCAGGGACGCATCGAAGAAAGTATGCCGCCCGCAGCCCAACTCGCCTCTTGCCCTAATTCGCCTTTATCAAATATGGACACACTGGCACCGCGAAGTGCCAATTCTCGAGCAGTAGTCATGCCAATGATGCCACCGCCCACAATAATAAAATCGAATTTTGTCATACTGAAGAATGTTAATTAGTTCACACTTTTAATAGGGATGTGATAATTTAAATACCGTTTATCGGATAAATTTACCTTTCAATCCTTTAATATAAATACAAATTCAATTATTTGCTATAAAGGTACTCATGATGAAAAAACAAATCGGTTTTACATTAATAGAGCTAATGATAGTTGTTGCAATAGTATCTGTTCTAGCAGCTGTTGCATTGCCATCATATAACAATTACATCAAACGCGGCAGAGCTTCCGCAGCAGAACAAGTCTTGCTGGATATAGCAAACAGACAAGAGCAATATTTACTCGATGCAAGAAGCTATACAACTGATCCAACTGTCTTACGCATCTCACCACCAGACGGCTGGACTTGTACAACAGCAAATTGCAGCAATAATTTTTACACTGTAACCATAGCGGTTCCAGTAACTACACCACCCTCATTCACAGCAACCGCAACTGCAACTGGCGCACAAGCAGGTTTTGGTAATTTATCGATTAATAGTACTGGCGTAAAAACTGGCACATGGTATTAAACAGCCCAAGGCAAATTTTATGATTATTTCCTCTACAAAATCTATTGCTCGTCGATACAAGGATCAAAAAGGGTTCTCTATTTTAGAACTGATGATAGTAGTCGCAATTGGCGGGATTTTGGCGGCAGTTGCAGTACCACAGATGCGGGATTTTTTGTTAACACAACGAGTAAGAACCGCTGCTTCGGATGCTCACTTGAGCCTGTTATTAGCCAGAAGCGAAGCAATCAAACGTGGCAGCACTGTCAATGTCACCCAAATGTCATCTGATTGGAAGAATGGTTGGCAAATATTAAATGGCGGAACGGTGATACGCCAACAAGATGCGCTGGCTGACTCGGTCTCTGTTACTTGCAGTGGCGCATGTACAGGAACAATTGGGTATTTAAGAACGGGGCGTTCTTCGACTGGAGCGACCGAACTTCGTTTCTTTGTAAACGGAAATACCAAGGTGAAGATGCGCTGTCTCGTCCTTAGTCTGAGTGGCAAACCACTCATTGAACTGGACAATGACACTAATACGGCTAATGGGTGCAGCTAATGAATTCAATCAATAAAATTTCATCCTCTCGAGGCTTTTCATTAATGGAAGCCCTGGTAACTATGATCATTATTTTAATAGGCTTACTCGGCATAGCAGCGCTGCAGGTAAAAGCTCAAACAGCAGAACTGGAATCCTATCAAAGAGCCCAGGCATTAATTCTTCTTTCTGATATAGCCGACAAACTCAACGTGAATCGTGAAACTGCAAGCTGTTTTCGCATTACCACCAATACAACATCAGGCTCACCTTATATCGGTGTTAACG
>JBFIJV010000154.1:0-1980 GCA_041600575.1 Gammaproteobacteria bacterium
CAGATTGGATAACCGCGTTTAATATTAAATATCATCTGGGTGCCGATGGTATTGCGTTGCCATTAATCATGTTGACCTGTTTCACGACGATACTGGTTATATTGGCCGCCTGGGAAGTGATCGAAAAACACATCTCTTATTATATGTGTGCCTTCCTGATTCTCACCGGTTTGATGAATGGTGTATTTCTGGCGCTTGATGCCATTTTGTTTTATGTGTTTTGGGAAGCAATGCTAATCCCGATGTTCCTGATTATTGGTATCTGGGGTGGGCCTAATCGCGTCTATGCAACAATAAAGTTTTTTCTGTATACCTTCCTCGGTTCGGTATTCATGCTAGTTGCATTTCTTTACCTTTATTCAGTTGCCGGCAGTTTTAATATCCAGGCCTTGCATGATGTGCCATTGACGCTGACTGCGCAGAAATTAATCTTTGTGGCTTTCTTTTTAGCCTTTGCAGTAAAAATTCCTATGTGGCCGGTCCATACCTGGTTGCCGGATGCGCACGTTGAAGCGCCGACCGGTGGTTCAGTTGTGTTGGCGGCTATTATGTTGAAAATGGGTGGTTATGGTTTTCTTAGATTTAGTTTGCCTATCACACCCGATGCCAGTCTCTACTTCAGTCAAGCGATGATTGTGCTCTCGCTGATAGCCATTGTTTATATCGGCTTTGTTGCATTGGTTCAGGAAGACATGAAGAAACTGATTGCCTATTCATCAATCTCGCATATGGGATTTGTGACACTCGGCTTCTTTATTCCTTTTAGTATTGTTGCTGCAACCGGTGCTTCGGCTGGTGCGATCATGGGTATGGAAGGTGCCATGATGCAGATGATCTCGCATGGTTTTATCTCTGCGGCGATGTTTCTCTGTGTTGGTGTCATGTATGACCGTATGCACAGTCGTATGATTAAAGATTATGGTGGTGTCGTAAACTCCATGCCGACTTTTGCCGCGTTCATGATGTTGTTCGCAATGGCTAATGCAGGTTTGCCGGGTACCTCGGGCTTTGTCGGTGAATTTCTGGTGATACTCAGCAGTTTCAAAGCCAGTTTCTGGATTGCATTTACTGCCGCATTAACGTTGATATTAGGCGCCGCTTATACCTTGTGGATGTATAAACGCGTTGTCTTTGGTGAAGTGACCAAAGAGGCAGTTGCCGAGTTAAAAGATATTAATGGGCGGGAAGCGTTTATTTTGTTCTTGCTGGCCGTCGTTGTATTAACGTTCGGTATTTGGCCAGCACCGATATTCGAAATTATGCATGTGACGATTGAGCAATTGATCGAACATGTATTACAACCAAAGATCTTATAGATAATATGAACGCAGATTTAATCATAGCTTTACCTGAAATAACGCTGCTAACACTGGCATGTCTGGTGTTGATTGTGGATGCGTTTAGTAAAGATCCATTACATCTTTTGACATATTGGACTGCACAGGCAAGTTTGTTGGTTGTACTAGCGCTGGTCTTATATTATTTCCCTGAAAATACTCAGGTTGCCTTTTATGGTAGTTTTGTCAGTGATTCGATGAGTGCCATTCTAAAGACGTTCATGTGCGGCATTTCGTTTGTAGTATTTCTTTATTCACATGAATATCTGAAAGAGCATAAATGTCTCAAAGGTGAATACTTTGTGCTTGGTTTATTCGCGGTGCTTGGCATGATGATTATGGCCTCTGCCTATAGTCTTTTATCTGTTTATCTTGGTCTTGAATTGTTATCGCTTTCTTTATACGCCATGGTTGCTATGCAACGTGATTCAAGTTCGGCTTCAGAAGCCGCGATGAAATATTTTGTGCTTGGCGCATTAGCATCAGGCATGTTGTTATACGGTATTTCCATGATTTATGGATTAACCGGATCATTACAATTGATTACGATTGCAGACAAGATCAATCTGGATGATGCAAACAGAATGTACCTTGTTTATGGCATGATTTTTATAATCATTGGTATTGCATTTAAGCTGGGTGC
>JBFIJV010000155.1:0-1921 GCA_041600575.1 Gammaproteobacteria bacterium
TACTGATTTAAAACAAGCAGTGTTTGGTAAAGTCTGCGGCTTCGTTTGCGGTCCAGTCGCCTTTAGGTTTTTCTTTCATCTGTTCACACCATTTTTCGCTTCCGACTTCAGGGGCACAGGCAGAAAGAAAAATCAAAGACAGTGAAAATATAAACAAGAGAAAAATTTTATTCATGGATGGCTCCTTTAGTTTAATGTGGAAAATATGGTTTTTGCTATATTAATGGTTTTATCAATATCATCTTGTGTATGTTTAATTGATATAAAGCCGGCTTCAAATGCTGATGGGGCCAGATAAATACCTTTTTCAAGCATGCCATGAAAGAATTGATTGAACCGGGCACTATTGCAATTCATTACCTGCTCAAAACAGCTGACTTTTTGCTCTTCGGTAAAGAAGAGCCCAAACATGCCACCGCTATAATTAGTTGTGAATGGAGTACCTGCTTTATTTGCTGCTTCTTGTAATCCACTTATGAGCTGTTCGGTTTTTGCGGTTAACGTTTCAAAAAAATCCGGTTCAGAGATCAAATTGAGAGTTGTTAACCCAGCCGTCATCGCGATTGGATTTCCTGATAATGTGCCTGCCTGATAGACCGGACCATCCGGTGCAATATGATCCATGATCTCTCGTTTGCCACCAAATGCTCCAACCGGCATACCACCGCCGATTACCTTACCAAGCACGGTCAAGTCTGGAGTGATGTTATAGATTGATTGGGCGCCACCGAGTGCAACACGAAAACCTGTCATCACTTCATCGAAGATCAATACCGATTGATATTGCGTGCAGACTTCCCTCAATGCCTCCAGAAAATCAGTCGCACCAGGCACGCAATTCATATTGCCAGCAATAGGCTCAACAATGATTGCTGCAATTTGTTCACCAATGTCTGCAAAAACAGTTCTTACCTGTTCTGCATCATTGAAAGAAAGTGTAATAGTATGTTGTGCAAGATCTGCCGGGACACCTGGTGATGTTGGAACCCCGAGCGTTAAGGCTCCGGAACCTGCCTTCACTAGTAATGAATCAGCATGCCCATGGTAACAACCTTCAAATTTAACAATCTTGTCTCGTCCGGTATAGCCACGTGCGAGTCGAATGGCGCTCATAGCCGCTTCCGTTCCAGAACTGACCATCCGTACTTTTTCAATAGAGGGCATTAATTCACAGAGTTTATCCGCCATCATTGTTTCGATTTCCGTTGGTGCACCGAAACTAAGACCATTATTAGCGGCATCCTGAACAGCTTTAATTACATCAGGATGTGCATGACCTAAAATCATTGGACCCCATGAGCCAACGTAATCAATATATTGCTTGTCATCACTATCATACAAATATGAACCAGAGGCACGCTTAATGAAGAGTGGTGTACCTGAAACTGACTTGAAAGCACGAACGGGTGAATTTACACCACCCGGTATATGTTTTTTTGCTGCATTAAATAATTCGTTAACCATAATTTATACGTTATTTTTTAAATAAATTTTTGTAGCGTTGTGTTGCAATAACCGTGTCATTAGTTGAATAAAGCCCATTAATGACGGCTAGATAGTCAACTTTTGCATCGATTAGTGCCTTACCATTTTCCGGTGTTATGCCGCCTATGGCAACAACCGGGATAGTTAATTTACTTTTAGATTGAATAATTAATTCAATGTCTGCTTTTACTGCGTCAGGTTTTGTCGCTGATGGGAAAAAAGATCCGAATGCAACATAATCTGCGCCAAGCTGTTCAGCGACTACTGCGCTTTCTAAATCGTTATAACAGGAAACACCAATTATCTTTTTGCCAAGTCTTTTTCTTGCAGTGCTGATATCGATATCGTTTTTACCCAGATGGATACCATCGGCGTCTATGCTTGCAGCAAGATCGAGATCATCATTAACAATAAAAGGTGTTTTATAGTGTTGACA
>JBFIJV010000156.1:0-1890 GCA_041600575.1 Gammaproteobacteria bacterium
CCGCCATGGTAGGGACAACCCAGACTATCCTTGTAGAAGGGCAGTCCAAGAAAGATGCCGACCAGCTGCGTGGTAGAACTGAAAATAATCGGGTGGTGAATTTTAAAGGCCCAAAAAACATAATTGGTAGTTTTGTTGATGTTGAAATTACCGAAGCATTACCAAATTCACTACGCGGCTGCCTGCCTGAATCCACCTGGCTTGATCAAGCAGCCAATCTTTAATCGAATCAGATTTAATTCATTATCAATACTATAACTTCAAACGATTTGTTACTTGAACCAGCTGATAACCAGCGCTTGTCGAACCTGTGTGGGCCGATGGATCGACACTTACGACAACTCGAGCGCTACATGGGCGTGGAAATAAACAATCGTGGCAATAATTTTCATGTCAGCGGTAGTCAGAAATCTATTGAACTCACCCAACAGTTGCTGAAAGATATGTATGCCGCGACTGAATCTGAACCATTGTCATCAGAACGAATTCATCTTTATTTACAAAGCATGCAGCTTGAAGATGAACTGGAAGAAGATGCAGCTGATGAAGTTTCAATAAAAACCAAACGCGGACTTATTCGTGGCCGAACTCCGAATCAGAAACGCTATTTATCCAATATACAAGAACATGATGTTAATTTTGGAATAGGTCCAGCCGGTACGGGAAAAACCTATCTGGCCGTGGCATGTGCAGTTGCTGCAATGGAACAAGACCGCGCACGAAGATTGGTGTTGGTCAGACCCGCTGTTGAAGCGGGGGAAAAGCTCGGGTTTCTGCCTGGCGATTTAGTACAAAAAGTAGATCCTTACTTACGACCACTCTATGACGCTTTATATGAAATGCTTGGCTTTGAAAAAGTTGCCAAGTTAATAGAACGCAATGTTATCGAAGTCGCCCCCCTGGCCTTCATGCGCGGACGCACCCTTAACGAAGCATTTATCATCCTTGATGAAGCTCAAAATACAACAATTGAACAGATGAAGATGTTTTTAACCAGAATTGGTTTCAACTCTACAGCGATTATTACCGGTGATATAACCCAGGTTGACCTGCCGAATGGGAAACAGTCTGGACTCAGACATGTTATCGATATATTAAATAATCAAACCGGTATCAGCTTCACATTCTTTAAATCGAAAGATGTAGTGCGTCATCCGCTCGTGGCAAGAATCCTCGATGCTTATGAGGAACATGAACAAAATCATACCGACGATAAAATATAATCATTAATAACTATGATGAGTGAAATGATAGAGATTCAGAAAGCATCCGTTCTGAAATCAATTCCTGAAGATGATTTGATGATAAAATGGGCAGAACATGCGCTTGATAAACAACATCAACAAGCCGAAATAACAGTTCGAATTGTTGACGAGGATGAAGGCCTGGCACTGAACAAAACCTGGCGCAAAAAGAACTATGCTACAAATGTATTGTCATTTCCTGTTGGGGAACTGTTAGAACAAGCACCAAACCTTTTGGGAGACATTGTCGTTTGTGCCCCTGTTGTAGAACAGGAAGCACGTGATCAAGGCAAGAATTTTGATGCACACTGGGCACACCTTATAGTCCATGGGGTTTTGCATTTGCAAGGCTATGATCATGTGACAGATAAACAGGCCGGTGAGATGGAATCATTGGAAATTCAAATTTTGAAAAACATAGGCTATGCAAACCCATATGAAAAAAACTAATAATCATGAGTAAGAAAAAATCTATAAATTTCAAAAAATGGTTAAAGTACATTACCAACCTGTTCACTCGTGAACCAGCGGATCGTGATGCTTTAATCGAAGTTTTAAGGAACTGCGAACATCGTAATCTGTTAGATGCTGATGCACTATTAATGATTGAAGGGGCATTACATGTCTCTGAAATTCAGGTGCGTGA
>JBFIJV010000157.1:0-1874 GCA_041600575.1 Gammaproteobacteria bacterium
AGAAAATGGATTATCGCTAATAAGGGCCAGGTCTGGTTTGAAGAGAAATTTTTACATAGGCTGACGCCAGTAACAATTTCAGCATTATTAATAACACTCATATTACTTTTTTCTTTCAAAGGCGATGTCATTCTTGCCAATCCGTTAACAATTCTCTGGATAGCTATTCCGTTATTTATTCAGACAGTGTTCATCTTCTCTATTACTTACATTGCTGCACACTTTATGGGGTTTTCTTATGAGAATGCCGCGCCAACAGCGATGATCGGAGCCTCCAATCATTTTGAAGTCGCGATTGCCACGGCAGTCATGTTATTCGGTTTATCATCAGGCGCAGCACTTGCCACCGTCGTTGGAGTTTTGATCGAAGTCCCATTAATGCTTGCTTTAGTCGCATTTTGTAATAAAACAAAGGGATGGTTTTCGAGCGCGCAAAGTTAAAGTTCACGCTAACGATACTAGCGATATCGTGCCTGCCGAGACTGGTTTTATTGAAAACAAAGCCCATTTCAGGCTTCTTTAATAAATTGGCTATATCTGCCCGGCAACAATATTTGGCTTGTATCAAGCCGATAAGGCCGTATACTTGCCCGCCCGCTTATTGCCAAAATCCACTAAAATTGGTTAATGAGTTGTTAATACCCCCATATATCCAAAGGTAACCCCATGAGCACTACTGACGTCCCCAATCTGAGTTTTAATGATTTATCACTTCCTGAGCCTATTATGAAGGCACTCAATAAGGTCGGTTATGAAACGCCTTCTCCTATTCAGGCAGAGATTATTCCTCATGTATTGGATGGTCGTGATGTGATTGGACAGGCTCAGACGGGTACCGGTAAAACGGCTGCTTTTGCTTTGCCGTTGTTATCCAAGATTGACCTCAAGCTGACAACGCCCCAGGTTTTGGTTTTAGCACCGACACGTGAGTTAGCAATTCAGGTTGCAGAAGCATTTCAAACCTACGCGTCCTTCCTTAAAGGTTTCCATGTCTTGCCTATTTACGGCGGGCAGGAATATGGTGTGCAGTTACGACAACTCAAGCGTGGTGTTCATGTAGTGGTTGGGACACCGGGACGAGTTATGGATCATATGCGTCGCGGTACTTTGAAACTGGAAAAATTAACCTGTCTGGTATTGGATGAAGCGGACGAAATGTTACGTATGGGTTTTATCGATGATGTTGAATGGGTACTTGAGCAGTTGCCGACAAAACGTCAGATTGCTTTGTTCTCCGCGACTATGCCAGCCGAGATTCGCAAAATTTCTAAAAAATATTTAAACAATCCTGAACAAATCACAATCAAGACAAAAAGTATTACGGCCGATACGATTCGCCAACGCTACTTGATGGTCAATGGTCGACAGAAACTTGATGCCCTAACCACCATTCTTGAAAGCATGACCTTTAATGCCATTTTGATCTTTGTGCGCACCAAGATTGAAACCATGGAATTAACTGAAAAACTATCGGCTCGTGGATATGCCTGTACTGCATTGAATGGTGATATTACACAAAAACTGCGTGAGCAAACGATCAGTAAATTAAAGTCCGGTAAGATTGATATGCTCATCGCAACAGATGTTGCTGCGCGTGGACTTGATGTTGATCGTATAAGCCATGTAATCAATTACGATATTCCCAGCGATCCGGAAGCTTATACACATCGTATCGGTAGAACGGGACGAGCTGGCCGTGATGGCGAAGCTATTTTGTTTGTAACAAACCGTGAACAACGTTTGTTGAGCATGATAGAAAGAGTGACTGGCAAGAAGATCGAGCGTATGCACATGCCGACGGCTGATACAATTAATCAGGAACGCATCCAACGTTTCAAGCAACGTATCACCGATACACTGGAAACGGGCCATAT
>JBFIJV010000158.1:0-1854 GCA_041600575.1 Gammaproteobacteria bacterium
CCATTCTTTTTAAAATACTTGTTGTGACCAATCGCAATCAACGGTGCGCCTTCAATGCAGAGCCGAAATGCCTTGTTCAATAATTGATAATTAAAATCATCTGCAGCGTCACCAATAACGACAGCGTCAGGATTGCTTTGTTCGATGCAGGCAAACTCGGGTTTAAGGTCGGGATGAATTAAACAATAGGGTTGAAGGTTCTTTTTCAGAATATAATCTCTCGCAGCCAACGGTGCGGTATAGATATCTTCTTTTTTAACATCCAGCCCGGCGTTGTTTAGTTGTTGTAACAGCATAGTCGAGGTTTGCCGGGAGGTGTTGGTGATTAAGCGATAGGGGAGTTCAAGTTGCTTTACCCGATTCAGAGCCTTGTCTGCATTTGGAATGAGTTTGTCACCATCAAGCAGAACACCACTGATATCAAAAAATATGCCTTTAATCATTCTCCAGTTCACCAGTATGTATATATAAGTATAAGTCTAGTTCAATATGCGGTAAAAATGAGTTTTGCACTTTATATGAGCGTTATTATTACTGGAGTAGTCTTAATGCTGAATAACGCATCAATAAGAAACATAATGTATGATTTCACGCGTTTAATTTTATTAAACACTTCCCTGCTTGTTATAATCCTATTCAAATAGAAATTTTAATTTGATCAACATGACAAAGAATATTGACAATGAAATGCCAGCAGAACTGTTGGCAAAATTAAATAGAGAAACTTCCAAAATCGCCTGGACCGAGTTGCTGCCATTTTTTGCAACGGGTCTTGCCGTCTATGTCTCACATAAACTGGACCTGATACAAGTTGCCAGAGTGTTATCGGATGATGATAAAAGCCAATTTGAAGAATGGGTGAAAAGTGGATTAGTTGCGAATGTTAGTGATGAACAGGCAAGTGCATGGCATGAGAGCAAGGTTACCGTCTGGGCTGTCGTGATTAAGCCCTGGGTACTGGTACAACCCATCGTTGATTAGGTTAAATAATGAAAACAGATAACAAGATCAGTGTGCTTTTTGTCTGTATGGGCAATATATGTCGTTCGCCATCCGGTGAAGGTGTGTTTCAACATTATGTTGCTGATCAGGGTTATGCAGAACAATTCTATATAGATTCAGCTGGCACTATTGCCTATCACACAGGCGAACCAGCCGATGCGCGGATGCGTGAGGTCGCTGCCAGGCGGGGTTATCAACTTACATCGCGTGCACGAAAAGTGACCGAACAGGATCTGGACACTTTTGATCTGGTCGTCGCCATGGACAGGGATAACCTGATTGATATGGAGGCTATGGTGAACGGCCCCAAACAACATGTGCGTCTATTAGGAACGTTCCTCGATGGCTATGTTGATAATGACGAAGCACCTTGCGTTCCCGATCCTTATTACGGTGGCACTGCCGGGTTCGAGCAGGTGTTAGATATGATCGAATCGGCTTGTCCAATGATGATGTCGCATTGTCTTGAAATTTTAAACAACAAATGACGCTCCAGTCCCGTATTGAAGCGGCAATCTCATCCAGGACAGGAAAAGACGCAGCGTTTGCTGATAGCAAAACAGCATCAGGAGGTTGTATCAATGATAGTCGTATTGTGACCCTAAAAGATGGGCGGCATTTTTTTGTAAAAACAAACCCTGAAGCAAAAACCCGCCCCGGTCTATTTGAAACCGAATACAATGCACTGCTGTTGTTATCCGAACCGGGCGTGATTCATGTACCGAAACCCATAGCCTGTAGTGATGACTTTATTGTTATAGAAACATTTATTGAAGGAGCTCCCGCTGCTGATTGGCAAGAACAGATGGGGCGTAGTCTTGCCGAGTTGCATACCGCGACAAAAACAGATCG
>JBFIJV010000159.1:0-1818 GCA_041600575.1 Gammaproteobacteria bacterium
ACTCTCTGATGTAAAGTATAATATTGAATCTGCGGTTTTAGGTTTGTCTGCCATAGGACTGAGTGAATTGAAGCTTGCGCCGCGTGATGATACAGCAGCTTTAGCGGAGCTCGGTCGGGCAACAGTCAATGACATTAACTTTAATGGCAATACTAAACATATCGTTATCGGCAAGCTTGAGTTAGTTGATAACCATTACCTGTTGGAAACAGATGCGGCTGAACATTTAATATTACCCGAATTCAAAATGGCAGGCGATGATGCGAATAAATCAAACGTTGATGAAGAAACGAGTTCCGCGGATTTTCATATTGAACTCGGCGAATTACATCTGGCACAAACGTCACTGGCATTGTTTAATTCGGCGCTACCAGAACGCCATGATCAACTGCTAAGTCTGAAGGATGTAGTATTGATATCAGCAGACATTGATCTTTCTCAGTCGAGCGTCGCTCTGACATCATTAGCATTAGACGATACAAAAATAAACCTTACGCTGGATAAAGCCGGCTCATTAAATGTATTGCAATTGCTCACTACAGATACTGGCACTGAAGATAAAAATGCGGCTATTAATGAGCAAAGTGCGTTTCAAATTACATTAGATAAACTCACCACTCAGGGTTTTGATATCAAAATAACCGACAACGCGTCTGAGACCAGTGTCCAACATTTTCTACACGATATTGAATTAGAGGCAGTTAATATCTCTAATGATGAGCAGGCTCATATTGAACTGAATGTTAATGCAGCCATTAATGATCGAGGTACGTTATCGTTGGTAGGTTGGGTAGCACCTGTATCAACGGCTGCGGAATTGGAACTTGGCTTGAGTGAAATAGATTTTGCATATTTGAATCCGTATCTCGAGAGTTATTCAAATGTTTCTTTGGCTTCAGGTATATTCGATTTCAATGGCAAAATAAGCAATGCAACCGGAAAGAATGGTCTATCAATAAGTGGTGCCAAAGCGGGGATAAACAATCTGCAACTAAATGATAGAAGTAATGATACTCGTTTAATTGCGGTTGAAGCTATGAACATCGCTGGCCTCGGTTTTACGTTGTCGCCACCCAATATAACTGTTAAGCAGATCAAACTTTCCGGGCCATATGCCAATGTACATATTGACGAGCAGAAAAACCTGAACCTGTTGAATGCGTTTAAATCTACAAATAGCGAAAACAGCGATTTGAAACAGGAAAACTCTGATTCTGAATCAACGTACACATTGGCGTTAGATCGTATCGATATAGATCAAGGCAATATGGATTTTGCAGATTTAAGTATGACGCCACAGTTTTCAGTGCGTATGCATGAATTAACAGGAACCGCATCGGGCTTGAATTCAGATCCTGAACGTTACACATCGCTTGAGCTTAATGGACGGGTCAATGAGTTTGGTTCTATTGCAATAAGCGGAGAGTTGCAGCCATTTGATTATCGCAAACAAAGCGAGATTAACATGGCGTTTAAAAATATCAGTACCAACAGTCTCTCTCCCTATGCAGCGAAGTTTGCCGGTCGCAAGATTAAATCCGGTAGTTTATCTTTAACCCTGAATTATAAGATTGCCAATGACAATCTGGATGGTAGTAATAATATTCTGTTGGAAAGTCTGGTGCTGGGGGAAGAAGTTAAAAGTCCTGATGCAATGGACCTCCCGCTCGACATGGCGATTAGTTTATTGGAAGACGATAATGGCAAGATTGACATTATGCTTCCCATCAAAGGTGATTTGAACAACCCTGAATTCGAGATTGACGCGGTCATTCAAAAGGCGATTGGTAATCTGGTTGGTGGCATTGTGACAGCCCC
>JBFIJV010000160.1:0-1809 GCA_041600575.1 Gammaproteobacteria bacterium
TCTGAAAATTCATGTGAATTAAAATCGCAATAGGGACATTTCTTAATACACCAGGGCAAGTGAATGTAAAGCGAGAGTGGGATTGCTTCTTTAAAATTGAGCATAGTAGACAAACTTAATTATTGTATACCGTTATTTAAGCTGCTCTGGTTCGAGTTGAGTCTTATGATCTTTTTCTGTTACACCAAACCTGGCACGCAGTTGCAATACTAACGATAACAAACAGGGCATAAACGTAAGCGTAATAATTGTTGAAAATAAAAGTCCAAACAAAACGATAGCACCCAGACCTCGATAAAGCTCTGTACCTGCACCCGGGTTAAAAACCAATGGTGACAAGCCGACAATGGTCGTAATCATCGACATCATGATCGGGCGCAATCTTGATTCAGTGCTTTCTCGAATTGCGGAAATAAAATCCATACTACGCTCGCGTATATTCGCCATTGTTCTTTCGACCAGTAATATTGGGTTATTAACTACGGTACCGATAAGAATTAAAAAACCGAGCATGGTAATCATATCGAAAGACTGCGTGATGTTTTGCAAACCAATCTTATCAAGTTGACCACCAAAAAAATTGACTAGCCAAAGTCCGACAATACCACCACTGATCCCAATCGGTACCGAGGTCATTATTATCAAGGGATAGCCCCAGTTGGAAAAAATGGCCACCATCAACAGATAGGCAATGAAGATCGCGGTGATGAAATTACCTTGCAAGGCTTCCCGTGTTGCCTCGAGTCGATCATTGGCGCCAGTGATATGCATACTCATATCAGCCTGCAATTGGCCCTGGTCTTTCATGTATTGGATCAAATCCTGTTTAACGATTTGCACACCCTCTTCAAGTGGAACGTCCTGTGGTGGGATTATCGATAAGGTGATCGTACGACGACTATCAACCCGGCGAATGGTGTCTGTACTCACCGTATCTTTAACACTGGCAACCGCGCTCAGTGGCACAATACCGCCCTCTCGTGAGTACAACATAAGATGATTAATATCATCGGGAGAATCGATAACGCCATTAGCAGAATAAAGAAACATATCTATCTTATTATCATCTTTATAATACTCATCAACGAAGGCGCCATCGGAGTAAGCCCAGATGGTATAACCTAACTCATCAGCATCAATACCAAGTTCAGCTGCCCGTACCCAATCCGGATGTATTTCAAGCATCGGTTGTCCCAATGTTAAAGAAGATGGGTCCGGTTTAACTCTGGGTTTATCGAATATTTCTTTAGATCGACTGAAGGCCTTTAGTCCGACAGCATATAAACTTTCCAGATCAGAACCACTGATATCAAGATTGATACTGCGTGTGCCACCGTAATTACCGGAAAAAATACTGCCACGAGAGACAAAGGTAATAACGCCGGGAAAATTTCGAACATAATCCTGAGTAAGCTTGATCAATTTATTAAGGTGGCGACGCGAGTTAACCTCAACGACAAAGCGTGTCTGAGCTGAATCAGCAAACATCACAATATAATCCAGTGGCGGCATTTCATCTTCGCCACCTTTATAACTTGCCGGGTCCATCCCTAAATACGGTACATAGTGCGCATTCACATCTTTTGCAATCGCATGCATTTCATCGATGTTGTAGCCGGGCGGCGCAAAGATCGAAGTAAAGATTTTTTTCTCTTCACCTTCAGGTAAGTATTCGGCCTTTGGTGTTAGATTTTGCAAAATTAATACAGTAACAATCAGAACACCGACAATGAGAATGATACGGCGTATTACACCGTGTAATAACCAGTCAACAAACTTCATCACTACACCACCAAAGCGTTGGCCAAA
>JBFIJV010000161.1:0-1807 GCA_041600575.1 Gammaproteobacteria bacterium
GATGAAATATTGCGGGCCGATGAAGCAGAACAGACAGAACGTTCAATCAGCACCTTCATTAAAAATATCGAAGAAGATAAAACCTCTTATCTTGCTCGTGGCGCTCACTCGAAAGGACATGGCTGTGTCAAAGCTTACTTTGAAATCGATAAGTCCATCCCATCCTATCTACAACATGGTGTGTTCAACACGCCGGGCAGGATATATAAAAGCTGGATACGTTTTTCGAATGCCAGCGCAGGCATGAAAGATAACCATGACACAGATAAAGATGCACATGGTATGGCAATAAAATTATTTAATATCGATGCTGAGCATTTATTAAAAACAGCGGGGGGCACTGAAACGCAGGACTTTCTAATGCATGACAGCCCGGTCTTTTTTACCGCTAATATAAATGACTATAATCGCTTTCTGGAGAGTGAAGACAAAATATTATATTTTGTTAAAGGTTTTAATCCATTCAATTGGCATTTAAGAGAATTAACACATGCACTTGAAACATTAAAGCCACCACCCTTAAGCCCACTATGGACGCAATATTTCAGCAATACCGCCTACAAACTTGGACCACATAATATAAAGTTTTCTGCGCGCGCCTGCGCAACACCAAAACGTGAACCGCAGGCTGAGCCAACGGAACCGGATTTCTTGCAAAAGGTACTGGCGGACGAGTTGCAACAGACCGAAGGCTGTTTTGATTTTATGGTGCAATTGCAAGATCCCGATAAATATATGCCGATAGAAGATCCCAGTATTGAGTGGCTCGAATCCGATTCTCCATTTATGCCGATTGCTAAAATCAGAATACCCAAACAAGAATTTACCCGTCCGGAACAACTTAATTTTTGTGAGAACCTGTCCTATTCTCCATGGCATAGTCTGGAAGCACATCGACCTATAGGTGAACTGAATAGAATTAGAAAGGAAGTTTATGAGGCTAGTTCCACGCACAGACATGAAAGAAACAACACAGAAATACCGACAAATCTGGATTGGTAACGTAAGATTGTCGCATGCCTGAAAATCTTTCTGTTTTTAATCTTAACTGTACTGAATGCCCAAGATTGAGCCGTTTTCTTAAAGAAACGCGCACAAAATATAGCAACTACCATGCACGACCCGTACCGGCTTTTGGCGTTAATAAACCAAAACTGCTTATTGTCGGACTCGCACCGGGCATGCATGGCGCTAATGCCACCGGCAGACCCTTCACGGGTGATCATGCCGGCATTATCTTGTATGAGATGTTACATAAACATGGTTTCAGCAATAAACCAATCTCGACTCACCTGGATGATGGTTTGAAGCTAAAGAACTGTCGGATTACGAATGCCGTTAAATGTTTACCACCGGAAAACAAGCCCGTCGGCGAGGAGATAAATACCTGTAATCGTTATCTGGTAGAAGAACTTAAAATGATTAATAAGGCGGCGGTGATTCTGTGTTTAGGTCAAATATCGCATAAGGCGGTGATCAAAGCACTGGCTTTAAAACAATCGGACTATGTCTTCAAACATGGCAAAGACCATATGTTGGAAGACGGCCGAATAATTACCGACTCCTATCATTGCAGTCGCTATAACACTAACACCAGAAGACTGACGACAGAGATGTTTAATGATATTTTTGTGCAGATAAAGACCCGACTTAAAGCCTAGATTCCATGCCGTTTGATTCACAAAAATTTCTGAAATCATTAACCAGCTTGCCTGGTGTTTATTGTATGCAGGATGCAGAAAGCAAAGTGATATATGTTGGCAAGGCCAAAAACCTGAAAAAACGGGTCTCCAGCTACTTTAATCGC
>JBFIJV010000162.1:0-1781 GCA_041600575.1 Gammaproteobacteria bacterium
ATCTTTTCTTTTAATACAGGCATTGCTAGCAAGCCAATAAATAACGGTGACGAGGCATTCAGTAACGTTGATTCAGACAAACCGACTTTGGAAATGGCATAAAAGAAACAGGTCATGGCACAAAGACTGATGAAGCCTCGCGCCATATGAAGATGTATGATCGGTGTTTTTATAAAATTAATTCCGCGCGGCAAAACAATTGGCAGAATGATTAATAAACCAATAATGCTACGTAGAAAGACGAGTTGAACGGCGGGTAATTCAGAAGAGGCTATTTTAATGCAGACCGCCATAACTGAAAAGCAGCAGGCAGAACAAAATGCAGGCAAGAAACCATGAATCAGATAGCGTTTATCAACATGCATATTTATTGCGTTTGTAATTCTTTTGCCGTTGTTTCAAGTTCATCCCAACGGCGAATAGCGGTGTCCAATTCTTTATGTTTTATATTGAGTTCATCAAGTATCGGTAGTTGTTGTTCATAGGGTTTGACGTAAAAGTCATCAGCGCTGGTTTGTTCTTCCAGTTTAGAAATAGCCTGTTCCAGTGTTTCTATCTTTCCAGGCAGTTCTTCAAGCTCTAGTTTTAATTTATAACTCAGTTTTTTATTGTTTCTTTGCTTGTTATCAGCACTGTCCAATTTATTCTTTTTCTCTTTTTCTGATGTAGGGTTATCCATTTCGGCAAGGTGTTTACCGTGTCTGTGCCAATCACTAAAACCACCGGCGTAGTTTTGAATGTTGCCGGAGTCTTCAAATACCAGAATACTGCTGACGACATTATCCAGAAATTCCCGATCATGCGTCACGATGATCAGTGTGCCCTTATATTCCATGAGCCGGTCTTCCAATACTTCCAGCGTTTCTACATCAAGGTCATTGGTAGGTTCATCGAGTACTAACAGATTACTCGGCCGGGTTAATAACTTTGCCAGGATGACACGGTTTTTCTCGCCACCTGACAAGACCTTGATTTTGGTCATGGCACGTTTGGCAGAAAACAAAAAGCCACGTAGATAGCCAATGACATGTCGTTCCTTGCCATTTAGTTTTATATAGTCGCCACCATCACCGACAATCTGGGCAATTGTTTTTTCCGGATCAAGGTTACGCCGTAATTGATCGAAGTAGGCTATCTCCAGGTTGGTGCCAATCTTGACGGTGCCTGAATTTGGCTCAAGCTCGCCCAGCATGATTTTCAGTAAGGTACTTTTACCGACACCGTTATTACCGACCAGACCAATCCGATCACCACGCATGATCTTTAACGATAATTTATCTATCAACGGTTGTTCGCCATAACTGTGACAAATTTTGTGTGCTTCAATTACCTTGCGTCCGGATTGCTCCGCTTCTTCAATAGTAATACGTGCTTTGTTTTGTGGTTTTAAACGTTTTGCAACTTCTGCCCGCATGCTTTCCAGAGAACGAACGCGACCTTCATTACGTGTTCGTCGTGCTTTGATGCCTTTTCTAATCCAGATCTCTTCTTCACCTACTTTCTTATCGAACAAGGCATTTGCTTTCGCTTCTTCTTCCAGCGCTTTTTCCTTGTTCATCAGGTAGTCCTGATAGGTTCCCGGCCAACTGGAAAGCTTACCGCGATCCAGTTCAATGATGCGTGTTGCCAGTTTTTGCAGGAATGCGCGATCATGCGTGATAAAGATGACAGCACCGTTAAAATTGAGCACACGATTTTCCAACCACTGGATAGTACTGAGATCAAGATGGTTGGTCGGTTCATCGAGCAATAATAATTGCGGGTTACTTACCAGTGCCTTA
>JBFIJV010000163.1:0-1752 GCA_041600575.1 Gammaproteobacteria bacterium
ACCGCCGCAAGGGTGCCACTAAATGCTTCCAAAGACTCTGCTGATGCAAAAACTTCCGTTTCTATCGTGCCAATTTTTTGTTCCAGTTCCCAGTCACCGCCCCCACTGGTGGCGCCGGTTAGATCAACAGATGCCGCAATATCAGCACCGGTTATTTCTGCCAGTGATTCTGCTGCTGCCTTGCCAAAGTCGCCTTCTGCAAAATTACAGCCGTAGATCAGAATATCAGCAGATTCGCTTAACGCTGTTTTAATGGTTGCTAACTCATCAGCATGCTCACCCTGCATGGATTCCTGAGTGAGAACCGTGTTGCCTAATTGAAGCTGACCGGCATCGCCATGCGAGACAATATGGATCGCATCAATGTCATTACGTCCATTTAGAACATTCGCAATTTGTTCGAGACCATCTGAGTTTGAATCGATGAAAATTAATTCCGCATCACTACTGATACCTGCTAATAGACTTTGATAATCTTCAACACTTTTATCAATAAAGATGAGCTCATTACGACCGGCAGGTGGGACAAGATCTGTTAGGGCTTCGATTAATTCATCGGATTGTTCGTTATCCTGGCTAACGGCTTGGGCTTCGAGATTATCGGCAGAGAGTACTTGATCGGCTTGATCCTGAGCAACATCATCTGCTGCAACTTCTGCTCCGGTAACGACGCCAGCGGCATCAAACATGATGCGCGGTTCAAGGGCTTGAACAGAATCCGCTACCGTCATTTTTGGCAAGGCATAGCCCGATGTTGCCCCCTCGTAGAAAAGCTTTGGTCTTGTCGGTTTTAAGTGTCGAATTCTCTGTTTTATATAATTAAGCATTTATATTCTCATAGATGTATTGCTACTTGAGTTATAGGCGATCATCTTCCAACAACCGCAAAATAACCTTATTGCGCGCAATTTTTGTACCTAAATTATTAAAAATAGTGCTTATTTTGTTTTTTTATTATCAATATGTGATTGATCTCACACTTTAATTTATATTTCACTCAAAATGGTTAATTTAACTGTGGGTATACAGGCTCAAGAGAGATAGATTTGGCATGAAACAACCCTTTTTATATCTTTTTAGTATGGATGCCTCTATTTATAAAACTTATCTTTATCAAAGATCAATTATTGTCTCAATAATGAGACGATAATCATGCGGCGTCACTGTCCTTTAACTTAAGCGTCATCGTATTCAACAGGCCATGTAGTGTGTCACGCAGTTCAACAAACTCTGTGTTGGTTAATTCTGTCTGGCAGGCCACTTTCTTTTGTATCTCGGCGACATCTTGTTGAAGATTTTTTGCATGCTCTGTCAGAAAAACATTAACTACACGTTCATCAACCGTGCTGCGTTTTCGTGATAAAAACCCTCCTTTCTCGAGCCTTTTGAGTACCGGTGTGACAGTGCCTGAATCAAGTGCCAGCTTTTGTGACAGGTTTTTAACCGTCAATCCATCTGATTCCCAAAGCACAAGCAGGATCAAAAATTGTGGATAGGTGAGCCCCAATTTCGATAATTTTTGATTAAATAATTTAGTAATCGCGTTGGTAGAGGCGTAAAGCGCAAAACAAAGCTGATTATTTAATTTAAGATTTTCGTGATTTGACATAACTCGTCTTCCTTTCATGTGGGGCTGATTAAGAACAAATAGAATTGTGCTTAATTTAATTGCGTACCATCTTATTTCAATTTAGGTTAAAAACCTAACCATTATAAGCGGTTATTAATTTTCGTGGCTTATATAAACATTCA
>JBFIJV010000164.1:0-1561 GCA_041600575.1 Gammaproteobacteria bacterium
ATTCAGTGCTGGGATTGCGAGATGAGACAATCAATGTGTATGCAAGCGCGCAAGTCATACAGATACTAAAAGAACATGTGTTTAATTGGTTAATCTGGCCGAATTTTAACTTAATTCCTAATCGACAAAACCCATTGCTGAGCTACAAGACACTGAATGTAGGCGATGCGGTGAAGCTGGCAGGCAGAATGATTACTGCACTACCAGCCAATCATGGTGTTCCAGCTGTCAGCTATCAACTTGATAGTGGCAATAATAGCCTAGTCTTTACTGGCGATACAGCGGGTTGTAAAGCCTTGTGGGATAAAGTGAATACTATCCAAAATTTAAAATATCTAATTATCGAAACCGCTTTTAGTAATCAAGATGCCGCATTAGCGGCCGAGTCGAAACATTTATGTCCAATGACACTTGCTGACGAATTAAACTATTTACATCAACAACCAATTGTTTATATTACACACCTGAAGCCGGGCGCAGGCGAACAAATTATGCATGAAATAGCGCAACACCCTAAGACTGCACATTGTAAAGTTTTGCTAAACGAACAAGTTTTTGAGCTTTAATATAAACAAAATGGTATAAAGACAAGACTATGGATCAGAAAAGCGACAATAAACCATTAATGGCAGGCAAGACTATATTAGCGAACTTATCGCCAATATCTAAATTGTCAAAAGGCCGTCTGGAAGAATTAGCCGATGTTGTCATCATAGAACAAGTTAGCAAAGATTTAGACCCGACACGGATGAGCGAGCAGGGTATGGAAGCACTATATCTGGTAAAAGGTGATTTAGGTATACGCTATGAAAATGGTAAAAAACTAGTCTTACGCGGCGGCAGCCCAGCAGCAAAACATCCCATTGATTCAGAAAAATTACGCATCAAAGATACTATCGCTTTGACGCCAATTGAAGTGGTTAGAATAGATTTAGATTTATTGGATATTATGCTGACATGGGATCAAATCTCAGGATTTTCATCCGATGATCCAGCGGAAAAAACTGCAGATGAAGAGCATCGTACACATATAGATGGTGAGACATTTAACGCGTTCAAACTTAAAAATGGTGTCTTCAGTAAAGTGCCTGCTGCCAATATCGAAACGCTGCTCAAACGATTAACCAGTGTAAATGTAGAGGCCGGTCAAATTATAGTTACTCAAGGTCAAGAGGGTGATTATTACTACTTGATTCATGAGGGAGTTGCAGTAGTGAGTCGTGTTTATGATATGAGTCAGCCGCCAGTAGAATTAGCTGAAATTTCTAAAGGTGAAGCCTTTGGCGAAGAAGCATTAGCATCTGATACCAAACGTAATGCAACCGTTACCATGAAAACTGATGGCCAATTATTGCGATTGAAGAAAGAAGACTTTGTCGAGCTCCTGAAAACACCAGTCGTCAACACGGTGAAAATGGAGGAGGCAAAAAAACGCGTTGCGAATGGCGCTGTGTGGATGGATGTACGATTTGAGTCAGAGTACAAATATCATCATATTAGCGGTGCCATTAACGCCCCAATTCATGAGTTACGTGAAAAAATTGGCTGGCTTGATCAAGAC
>JBFIJV010000165.1:0-1549 GCA_041600575.1 Gammaproteobacteria bacterium
ATTTTTCATCGTGTCATCAAGGACTTCATGATTCAGGGTGGTGGCATGGATAAAGATATGAATTCTAAAGCAACACGAGCCTCCATCCAGAATGAAGCAAATAATGGCTTGGCAAACGAATATGGCACTATCTCAATGGCCAGAACTTCAGATCCACATTCAGCTTCAGCCCAGTTTTTCATCAACACAAATGACAATCCTTTCCTGGACTTCAAATCTGAATCACAAGATGGCTGGGGTTACTGTGTGTTTGGTAAAGTCATTGATGGAATTGAAGTCGTCAACAGCATTGAAGAAAAACAAACTACCACACGCAATGGCCACCAGGACGTACCTGAAGAAATCATCCAGATTGAAAAGGCCGTAATAATTGAGTAAAGCAAAGCTTGATTATCTATCAACTCTAATTTCATAACACAATGACAACACTCTTCGTCTCTGACCTGCATCTGAGTAGTCAGCGACCAGAGAAACTTGCACTGTTTAATAAATTAATGACCGGCCCGGCAAAAAAGGCTGAAGCATTTTATATTCTTGGCGATTTATTTGATGACTTCTGGATTGGTTGCGATGATCAACATTCACCAAATCCGGAAGTCATCACTACATTAAGCGATTACTCCAACTGTAGTTCTACTAGATTATTTATTATGCGTGGCAACAGAGACTTTCATCTCAACGATAAATTTGCCCATGCAACTGGCTGCACATTAATCGATGATCCTGCCGAGATAATTCTCAATGACGAGAAAATTTTAATTATGCATGGTGATACCCTCTGTACTGATGACGTAAAATATCAGCGATGGCGTCACTTCATAACCAATCCAGTCATCAAATGGATTTACTCCGTAATGCCATTAAAGCTACGCAAGCGAATCGCACATGGTGTACGTGGCTACGCGGCGGAAGCAGTACAAAAAAAAGCACCGGAAATAATCGACGTCACTGAAGATACCGTTATAAATACAATGAGCAGGTTTAATGTCAAAACATTAATCCATGGACATACACATCGTCAGGCAAAACATGCAATCAATCTACAAGGAGAAATGGCAACGCGGTTTGTACTTGGTGATTGGTTCGAGAACGATTGTGTATTAGTTCACGATAAAACCGGGTTCAGATTTGAACGGGTTGCAGATTATATTGAAAAAATTAACTGAGGCTGCCGGAAAGATAAAAAGCCAAACCTAACATTAGCTGCTTGGTCGCTCCGTATATTTTCTCTACCATGGTGTAGTATTAAATCTCCTGAGCCCTGCGTCCAGTTTTAAAGCAATAAATGGGGATTATGACTATTTATCAGACTCTGACCCTTTAATATTTGATCGCTAGCGGTTTCGCTGTATTGCGCAGAAGTGTATGAATGAATCTAATTTTCTCCAGTATTTTTGGAGTATGTATTACAGGAACCAGGTCGAGCAACCCCATCGCACGATTCATTTCATTAAATAGCAATCCCAAGCCCCTGTATTGTTCTACCATCTCTTCGAAAGATGACTGCAAGGGATCCATCGCGGGAATCAACGTCGAGTTAAACGCAGTG
>JBFIJV010000166.1:0-1546 GCA_041600575.1 Gammaproteobacteria bacterium
CAGGACGGTAATCATTCTGCTATGATATTCCAGAAACTCATTATTAATTTAAGGATAATTATATCATAGCCATAACGGCTTAAATCGACAGCGTTAATTAATCAAGATATCCATTATACGGATTAGGTATTACAATCTTATAAAGATTATTATTAACCACCGTTAACGACAACTACAATCATGCTGGTATTGGAAAACGATAAACGGGTAAAAGGCAGTCTGGAAAGCATTTGGGAAGTACTCACTGATATCAAATGTTTCACTGACGCAGGTCCGGATATTGTGCGCGTGGAAGTGCTGTCCGGTGAAGGTCTTGGCATGATAAGACGTGTTCATCATCGAACCAGCGGTTCCTGGCTGGAAGAATGTATTGAATGGGAACCGCAATCGCATTTCACCATGCAAGTAAGTGGTGAAAATTATCTCTTACCAGTCGCTTATTTGCGTCGCATCACCAGCATGGAACAAAAACAAAAAAATGTGGTGATCAAAATTCGTTATGAATATACGCCAAAGTACGGACCTTTTGGGTTTTTCCTAAACAACCACCAAATCATTCCGATTCTTAATCTGTTTTCAACTCAATTAGTCGATAACCTGGCCAAGATTATTCATCAACGAAATGCTAATGCGTCTATCACAGCAGCAACGATTTTAAAAAACAAAGGTTCCAAAATTCATACGATAACGCCAGAGACATTGATCTATGAAGCGAGCAAAATATTAACCGAGTTTAAAATTGGTAGTGTTATTGCACTAAACCCGCAAGGCAAAATAGCGGGAATCCTGTCTGAACGCGATATTGTTAATGGCATCGCAAACGCTGATCAGCCAATATTAAATCGACAGGCAACTGACTTCATGACTCACAATGTAATTGTAAGCCATCCTGATGATAGTTTAGCGACATTGATGTCGGTGATGAGCTCGAAACGCATTCGTCATTTACCTGTGGTCGATAGCAATGATGATCTGGTTGGCGTGATTAGTATCACGGATATCGTTAGTGCACGTATGTCTGAACTGGAGCAAGAGTCTGCCGCTATGCATCAATACATTGAAGGCCGAAAATGGCGAGAAGTCGCCATGCAAATTGGCCGAGGCGCCGCTTCGGAAGAATTTAATTAAACGCCAGCTTTTATTCTTTGTTGAATAAATACCTGTTCCAGTAATCACATTAAGGCAATTCAGTCAGTACTTGTCCCAATGGCTTCCTTATCGTCTGTGGGATTGCAGCCGGATAACCGTACCAGATTAAACCGACAACACTTTCAAGATTTTTATTAACCCATATCGTGTCATAGAATTGATCGTCTCGTGTTACTGAACCTGTAGACCACTTGGTGCCGATTCCCTTCTCCCATAGGTAAAGCATTAAATTTTGTATCACACAGCAACATGCTGCGTAGTTTTCCTGAGACAATAACTCGTCGTCAGATCTTTCACAGGTGACAACCAGCCATCCGGGAATAGCTTGCCAACGTTTGATCTTTTTTTCGGCAACCTCACTCCCTTTTGATTCAGTTAACAAAGTCTTATTTAGCTC
>JBFIJV010000167.1:0-1541 GCA_041600575.1 Gammaproteobacteria bacterium
AAAACGATTTCCGGTTAAGCTGAAGGTTCATTCCCAAAAGACAGATCAATTCATAGGTCATGCGCGTAATCTTCATGCTGAAGGCATGATGATATTAACCAAAATGCCATTACCCGATGATCAGGAAATACAATTTTGGCTTGGCGCAACAAAAGATGAAAAACGATTAAACCGAATTTTTTTGTCTGCTCATAAAGTCTGGGCCAGTGATTCAGGTGATAGCCAGAATTTTTATTCAGGACTTAGTTTTATCAAACCATCAGAATCGACTTTAGAACAAATTAACGCCTTGCTTGAAGAATTAAACAGTTAATTAATATTTTTATTGTCATCTTCGGTTTTGGTATCTTTCTTATAATTTGTATCCTGACGTTTAAGATTGACAGTATGTTTCTGTTGATAAATATCAAACACTTTCTCGGCATCAAGTCCGGCGCACATCATCGCCGAAACCAGAAAATGTAAAATATCGATTAGCTCAACCCGGATATTTTGCATATCTATTTCATCCTTACTCCACCACTTCCATAACAATTCTTCATCCAGTTCTATCAATTCTTCCTTCATCGCCTTTGAGTAATTCATCAACCATTCATTTGGCAATTCATTAACGCCCGATTTATTCTCGGCAACTGCCTTTATAATCGATTGCATCGTCAAATCCTGACCCGATTTATCCTTAAGTTTATTTTTACTAAAGACATAATCATTCAGTTCTGTCTGCATATCGAATATCTTATCTAACATGGTGTCGCTCCACTTTTGCTTTGTCAGGGAGACAGGTTTAAAACTGCCCACGATTTATTTCTCGCTAACTTACCATGATTAAGGCCTGTGACAAATCCTGTCGGATTTTGATGAATACTATATAATCGCTCCTTTTTTAGTCCCCCGGTAAGCAATGGCTTTAATCACTTTTGGTGAGGTTTCCCTCGAATTCGGCGATCAACTCATCCTCAACAACGTCAGTATGGCGGTTGAGTCGGGCGAGCGTGTCTGTCTGATAGGGCGTAACGGTGCCGGTAAATCGACCTTGATCAATATTATTGCTGAAAAGATTGAACCTGATAGCGGTGAAATCATTAAACAATCTCATCTCCGGGTAAGCCAATTGGAGCAATCACTGCCACAGACACGGGATATTCTGGTACGCGACTATGTGGCTGAGGGGCTCAGCCATTTACAACAGTTACTCAAAGAGTACGAAGACCTTTCACATCAATATGATGATACAAATCCGGCTAACTTACGCGAACTGCAAGACCTGCAACAGCAGATCGAGGCCGAGGGTGGCTGGAATATTGATCAACGTGTCGAAACCGTTATATCCGATCTAAATTTACCGGCTGAGTTGAAACTCACCCAATTATCAGGTGGTTGGCGACGCCGGGTTGCGCTCGGTAAGGCACTGGTAAGTAACCCGCAATTATTATTGCTCGATGAACCGACCAACCATCTTGATCTCAGTACTATCCAGTGGTTGGAAAATCGTGTGCTCAATTTTAACGGTGCTGTCATCTTTATCACGCATGATCGCGCAT
>JBFIJV010000168.1:0-1485 GCA_041600575.1 Gammaproteobacteria bacterium
ATAGTTTGAATTACCCAGCCGTTCAAGAAACGATTCCGCGTGTGGACGATATTGTATTAAATGCTCAACATCTTCTTTCAATTTTAAAACATCAAATTTTAATCGTTCTGTCCAAAAATCCAGACAGTACCAGGATAACGTCCCTGCTTCTTTCGTATACCAGTCATGGAGCATCGCTTTAGCAGTAAGCGCATCCATGTCATTTAATTTAGCCCATTGTTCGGGTAAATATTCTTGCCAGAAATAATTATCAAAATATAAATCGAGCAAGGTACCGTCCATATCCAACAAGACAGTTTTAATTGAATTCCAGTTAATATCAGGTTTCATGTAATTTCAAGATAGGTAGAATAGTTAGACAATAATCAAGGATAACAAAGCTACCCCCCAATGTACGAAATTAAACATCCAGATTTACCAAATCTTTTATCAGACATCAAAGATATTTGTCATGCTGCTGGCGATAAGATACTGGAAATCTATGAAACTGATTTTACGGTGGAAAGGAAGGATGATAATTCACCCCTCACATTAGCCGACATGGCAGCACATAATACAATTTGTGAACGCTTATCATCATTGACACCGAACATACCCATACTGTCTGAAGAATCATCTCATATAAGTTTTGACGAACGACGGCATTGGAACCAATATTGGCTGGTAGACCCGCTCGATGGAACGCGGGAGTTTATTAAACGTAATGGCGAATTCTCCGTCAATATTGCCTTAATTGAAGGCCAAAAATCCATACTTGGCGCGATCTATATCCCGGTCTCCGGGATTAGTTATACGGCTTGCCTGAATCACGGCGCTTTTAAACATGAAAAAAATGGAAACACGAGTCAAATTTTTGTAAAGAAAACGAATGCAGACGAAATCACTATTGCCGGAAGCCGATCGCATGGCAGTAAAAAACAAAGTGCTTTCATTGAAAGGCTCAACGATCCTGAGATTCTTGCTATCGGCAGTTCATTAAAGTTTTGTCTGGTGGCGGAAGGTAAAGCGGATATCTATCCACGCTTTGGACCAACATCAGAATGGGATACCGGTGCAGCACAGGCAATTGTTGAGGAAGCCGGGGGCGTGGTTGTAGATATGAACTTTAACCGCCTGGAGTACAATACAAAAGCATCAATACTTAACCCTGAATTCCTTGTCATTGCAGATATAGAATTTGATTGGCAACACTATATCAACAATTAAACTAGCGCCGAGTATCCAGCTTGAGTGTTACGTTCACTGTGTCAGTATCAGCTTGTGCGCTAACAAGTTCATCCGTGTAGGTAACACGATCTGCCAGAGAAGCTTCGATTCCAGTTATGTAATCAACGATAGCGATGGCACGATCAGCTGCTAATGAATTTAGTGTTGATTGATTGATGTCTTTCGCCGCAACATCTGTAACTTGTTCAAACAAACTACTGTAATAAACCTTTTTTACTGCCGCATCGTCTTCTGATTTATCACCTATAACCGATTCTC
>JBFIJV010000169.1:0-1450 GCA_041600575.1 Gammaproteobacteria bacterium
AACCCGACTGAGTCCCTGTTGTTGAATGACAGGCTCTGCGACACCCAATTCATTCACACGTTTTCTTAAGGTCGTAATGTTTTGTTGTAAGGCCAGTTTTTGGGTATCAAGTATTACTTGTTGTTTTAATGTCGTTACCAACTGGAATTCATCACTGGCAGACGCTGGCGACGTAACATCCATATCCGGAAATTCATCTTCAATTAATGACTGGCCTTTAGTACGTTCAGCATCATCTTTAAAACGAATCAGTAAACCGCCTGATTTGTTACGACTAATCGTTTTATAACGAACCTTGTTTTCGCGCAGTTTGCTACGCATATCGGAAATGTAACGATCTTCTGCCTTACTAATGGCTGCATCCATATCGACTTCCATCAAGAAATGAACACCACCACGCAAATCGAGACCCAGAAACATGGGTTCAGCACCGAACTTACTTAACCAATCCGGTGTCGCGGGAGCCAGATTAAGTGCGACGATATAACTCCGACCCAACGATTTTTTGACGACGGATTGCGCTTTTAACTGGGTTTCCTCGTTTTTAAATCGAATTACGAGATTATCCAAGCCTATATCTATCGATTTATAAGGTATTTTTGCTTCTTCCAGAGCAGCACTGACTTGAAACTCAGTTAACTCACTAATCTCGGATGAGCGTGAAGCAGAAACTTGTAATGCAGGGTCTTTGCCGTAGATATTTGGCAAAGCAAACAACATCCCCAAACCAATCAGAAATAATATTAATATGTATTTCCCGGAAGAATAACGATTCATGACCTTAGCCCGCTTAAAATTATTGTAATTATGATGATGTAACCTAGAGAGTTTTTAATGTGCCTTTTGGCAAAACCACAGAAACTGACTGTCTTTGTATTTTCACTTCAGTATCTTTCGCTATCTCTACTACGATAAAGTTATCGCCCAACTCTGTTATTTTTCCAAGCAAACCACCATTAGTGGCTATCTCATCGCCTTTGGCCAAACTGGATACGAGCTGCTTATGTTGTTTCGCCTGTTTTAACTGCGGACGAATCAGAAAAAAGTAAAAAATAACGAATAAAATGATTAATGGTAGAAAACTGGCCAGACCAGCATCCTGTTGTGCGGGCGCTGCCCAGGCACTATTTATGAAAAAATCTAACATTTATAAGACTCTATATTTGAAAAGGGCGGCATTATGACACAAGACATTCAAATTCAGTACAGCTAACACTGTATTCATTAGGTCCGATCACCAAAATTTCAAGGGATCGCATAATTTCTGAGGTGTATTTATCTAGACAAACTCTAACATGCCATACTCCAATAGCTGTCTGAAGGCCGATTGAACGCCCTCCAGCATCTGCTCAGGTGCGCCAATCTGCTTCAATTGCGCCAGAATTTGCGCCACACTCATCGAACCATTCACATGTTGAAACAACGAGGCAAAACCCTCGCTCAGTTCAAC
>JBFIJV010000170.1:0-1420 GCA_041600575.1 Gammaproteobacteria bacterium
AAGCAATGGGATGGACTCCTCCTCCCTTAACCGGCATCTAAGTGCCAAACTGGGAATGTAACTTTCCAGAAATGAAAAGAAGGAGTCCACCATGTATAAACTTAGTCGAGTAGGTATAGATTTGGCAAAGAATATTTTTCAATGTCACGGAATAGATCGCACAGAAAACACAATATGGCGTCGTCGATTAAAACGCGATAAGTGGGTCAACGTATTACTCAATAAGATTGAATCCGATTGTGTTATTGGTATGGAGGCATGTACCGGTGCACATCATTGGGCTCGACGGCTTCAATCAAAAGGTTACACCGTTAAATTAATTGCACCACAATTTGTCAAACCGTATGTAAAAAGTAATAAGAACGATGCCAATGATGCCGAAGCCATTTGCGAAGCAATGAGTCGACCAGGCATGCGGTTTGTCACAGTAAAGACGATTGAACAACAAGAGATACAAGCGGTACATCGCATACGTTCAGAACTTCTGGGCCAACGCACAGCGAAAGGTAATCAGATACGAGGACTGGTAGCAGAGTATGGTTTGGTTGCCCCACAACAAATCACTCAACTTCGTATCGCCATACCAAAATGGTTGGAAGATGCCGAGAATGGATTAAGCGATCGCTTCCGTCGGTTGTTAAATAGTCTCTTTGAAGATCTTCAACAACTCGATCAACGTATCACCGAAATGGATAACGAGATAATGCTGATTGCAAACAACGACCCTGTTGCAAAACGACTGCAACAACTTCGTGGTGTCGGACCGATGGTGGCAACCGCATTGCTTGCTGCGGTTGGCGATGGTAAACAATTTAAAAATGGTCGAGATATGGCTGCATCATTAGGCTTAACACCAAGACAACATAGTTCGGGAGGTAAAGAACGATTACTTGGTATGAGTAAACGAGGTGATGCGTACCTTCGTACATTATTAATTCACGGTGCACGCTCTGCTATTTATGCGGCGAAAGGAAAAGAAGATCAACTAAGTCAATGGGTCATGAAACTTGCTGAGCGACGACATATGAATGTGGCAACAGTGGCCTTTGCTAATAAAACAGCGCGTATTGCCTGGGCAATGTTACAACGTGACATGGATTATGATCCGGCGCTTGCCGTAGCATGATGTTAATTTTATAACGCATTAATTAAACCGATTAACCAATAGGAGTAACTTCAATCACGATTGCAAAGTAAACCGCATGATGGTGAACAGGTCGAACCGGCGTTGACAAAACCCGATAATGTCTATGTGTGATGAACACGAAGAAGCGATAGGGAGTGAACGCGCGAATAGCCCATTATGGCCCTGCATCAAAAGCGATGCGTTATATGAGGCCGAATATACGTGAGCAGTCGTACCCAACCACCATGAAAACGGAGTACTTGCAGTTGAGGAGGAGTCCATATACGGACATTA
>JBFIJV010000171.1:0-1404 GCA_041600575.1 Gammaproteobacteria bacterium
ACGCAATGATTGACAAAGATTGCCAATATATGCCAATCTTTTGCTGGAGGTATTACTATGGCAACTATGAATGTTTCTCTGCCAGATCTGATGCGTAAATGGGTTGAATCCCAAATTGAAACAGGACACTACAGTAATGTGAGTGATTATATTCGCGATTTAATCCGGCGAGATCAAGAGTATAAAGACAAGCGCGAAGCTTTGCTTAAAGCATTAACCGAAGGTGAGAGAAGTGGTGTTTCAAAACGCACACTTGATGAAATATGGAAGGATGTAAAAACCAAGGGATAGTTAGATGCTTAAACTCTCAGAGGCTGCAGCCATGGATATTGAGATACTGATTGAACGATCGATTAGCGATTTTGGTATCGGGCAAACAGAAGTTTATTATAGTTCATTAAAAAATTGTTTTGAGCTTTTGGACAATAATCCTCAAATGGGTTTAGATGCTGTTGATCTTGATTCTGCCTACCGACGTTTTATACATAAAAGTCATGTTATTTTTTATCAAGTTCAGGACGATGGTATTTTTATTGTTCGGATACTTCATCAGCGAATGGATATTACTAAACATCTGGATGAGTAAGAAGTTACGTCAGCACATTAGAAATTAAATGGTTCTGCTGCTATAACGGACTCAGGCATCCATGTTTCATGTACATGTAACCATTGTAATGGTTCTGTCTTCTTAAAAACTACAGTTGCCACTCTGCCATTATTGGGCGGAGTAGAAGCGAGAGCATTACGTTGCCATTCTTCATAGGTCGCGATAATTTCATTCTCAAGTACGCGTTGTACCTTCACGTTTCGAATAGCGATACTAAAATCAGGATTGGTATCGTATGTGTTTTTGATGCTGGTACTTAATGCATCCAGAGATAGTATTATTCCTGCGGGTGGGATCAATAAAAAGTCAGAATCAAACCGTGAAAGAAAATCGGATTCAAAACTATTAACATCAAGCGTACCAGTAAACCAGCCAACAAAGAATTTATGCAAATCCTCAATCTCCGTTCTAACAATATCTTCTAATTCATTTGTCATCATTCAGCTCTACCGATTGGTTGCCATTGGAATTGTTTGAGTGAAATACAGTTATTATCGTTAAAAGCAATACCTTCTTCTTCCAATAATAACCGTTGGTAGTCGTCGCAACCATTCAGACCTCGGGGACTGATTTTACCCTTGGCATTAATAACACGATGCCATGGTATGGAAGAATTATTATCCAGTGCTGCAAGAGCATAGCCAACTTGTCGAGCATGTTTTGGGAAACCAACCAGGCTTGCGATTTGACCATAGGTAGAAACACGACCTTCCGGTATTTTATTTACCATGGAGTAGATTGCGTTATGGTTAATCGGCATTTTTGAATTTATTTACGATGACTTCTTTCGGCCATAA
>JBFIJV010000172.1:0-1334 GCA_041600575.1 Gammaproteobacteria bacterium
TCCATCTGCCGACCCATATCATTTTCATCCGCAACTAAACAAGCCGGTGACGTGGTCAAACGTGAAGTAGCACGGACTTCTTTCACCTTTAAGCCCAATACGTCCTTAATCCGTTTTGCGAGCTTGTCATGGTCCTTATTTTTTTCCTCTTCTTCTTTCTTTTCATCCTCAGCCTGAGTATCACCAAGGTCCAGCTCACCCTTATTAACAGACTGTAATGGTTTTCCATCAACCTCTACCCAATGCGTGGTAACCCATTCATCAACCGGATCAGACATTAACAATACTTCAATACCTTTCTTCCTGAAAATTTCCAGATGCGGGCTATTCTTCGCCATGGCAAAGGTATCAGCAGACATATAATAGATTGCCTTTTGTCCCTCTTGCATGCGTTCGATGTAATCTTTAAAAGAGACCTTCTGATCTTCAAGATCATCATGAGTACTGCTGAAACGGAATAGATTGGTCAAATCATCTTTATAATCATCGCCATCAACAACACCTTCTTTGAGCACCTTTCCAAAGGTCTTCCAGAATTTAGCATATTCCTCCGGTTCTTTTTCAGACATCGTTTTCAATAGCCCAAGAACCTTCTTTGTACAACCGGAACGAATCGAGTCAATCACCTTATTATGCTGCAATATTTCACGCGACACGTTTAAAGGCAGGTCATCGGAATCCACAACACCACGTACAAAACGTAACCAGCTTGGTATAAGTTGCTCTGCATCGTCCATAATAAACACACGTTTTACGTATAACTTTACACCATGACGTCGTTGTCTATCGAAAAGATCGAATGGCGCGCGGGAGGGTATGTATAAGAGAGACGTGTATTCGAGTTTACCTTCAACCTTATTGTGAATATGTGCCATTGGATTTTCAAAATCATGACCCACATGTTTATAGAATTCGTTATATTCTTCTTCCGTAATATCTTTCTTGCTTCGGCGCCAAAGTGCCGTAGCGCTGTTGATAGTCTCTTCTACGATTTTGGTTTTGGTCTTCGCCTTTTTGTCCTTATCTTGCTCTGCATCATCTTCATTTATTTCTTCCTTAACTTCGGCATCCATTAAGATGGGTAAAGAAATATGATCCGAGTATTTGGTAATGATCTTTCTTAAACTATAGTCATTTAAAAACTCATACATATCATCGCGCAGATGCAAGACTACTTTGGTACCACGCTTGGGTTGATTAACCGTTTCAATAGTGTAGTCATTTTCACCTTCAGAAACCCAGCGGACGCCCTCTTCCTTGCCGTGTCCGGCACGTCGGGTAATGACTTCCACTTTTTTGGCAACGATAAAACAGGAATAAAAACCAACCCCGAA
>JBFIJV010000173.1:0-1315 GCA_041600575.1 Gammaproteobacteria bacterium
AATGGTGGCCAGAGGTGGAATCGAACCACCGACACGAGGATTTTCAGTCCTCTGCTCTACCGACTGAGCTATCTGGCCTTTGAATTGTGATGAACAAAAAAGACGCGTATTAAACCGGTCTGAACGGGTTTCGTCAAGCTGAGGTTTATTACTCCGGGGCATTAAACTCTTTTGGCTTCTCTGAACCACCACCAAAGAAGAACTTTTCCATCTCTTCTTCGAGGAATTTTCGCGCTTTGGGCTCTATCGGCGTCAAACGGTATTCATTTATCAACATCGTTTGATGTCCTAACCACATTTGCCAGGCTTCCTTGGAAACATTCTCATAGATACGTTTTCCTAATTCACCCGGATACGGCAACGTCGCCAGACCCTCGGCCTCTTTATCGAGCTTGATACAATGTACATTACGACTCATTTAAAACTGTCCTCTTTCTATTATTTAAATCTTTCAACATAGCTACAACTGGTGCCGGGAAACCCAGCTTATGATTACTATCAAGCTTTAACCAGGTTGATAGTTTTGCATCATTTATCTTGTTTGTCTGTCCTTTTAGCCTGATATGAACCGGTTTTATCAATAGCTGAAAATGACTAAAAGTATGTTTAATATTTTTATATTCGATCTTATCTTTAATCTTGTAACCGTATTGTTCCTGAATGGAACATTCAATGGATTGATCGCTTGAAAACTCCGGAAAACACCAGAGTCCACCCCAGATACCCGCCGGTGGTCTTTGTTCGAGTAAAATCTCACCCCGGTTGTTTTCTATAATAGCAAATATTGTTTCGCGATGAGGTAATCTTGATTTTGGTTTCGAACCCGGAAAATCATGTTGTCGTAATGCTTTGAAAGCAAAACATTCATCATGTAAAGGACAATGTTCACAGTCTGGATTGCGACGTGTACACAATGTTGCGCCCAGATCCATAATCGCCTGGGTATAGTCACTTGAACATTTGTTTGGCGTGTGTTGTTCGGCATAAGACCAGAGTATCGATTCAACTTCTCTCTTGCCAGGCCAGCCTTCAACACCATGATAACGACTTAACACCCGTTTAACATTGCCATCCAGAATTGCTTGCCGTTGTTCGCAGGCTAAAGATAATATTGCACCTGCGGTCGAACGACCAATTCCGGGCAAGCTCATCAAGGACTCTACTGTGATGGGTAGTTGGCATTCATATTTTTCAACTATGATGCCTGCGGCTTTATGTATATTGCGGGCACGTGCGTAATAACCCAGACCCGTCCAATGATGTAACACTTCATCCCGCTTTGCTTTTGCCAGCGTCACTACGTCAGGAAAACTCT
>JBFIJV010000174.1:0-1297 GCA_041600575.1 Gammaproteobacteria bacterium
AAAATAATTTTCTCCTGCAGCATAAGCATCCGTTTCATTATGCGCATAACGATAATCTTTACCATAATCGAGAGATTTCATTAACTTGGTTGGCGCATTACGTAAATGCAACGGCACTTCTTTTGAGCCGGACTGTTTAGCATCCTGCATCGCTGTGTTATAGGCGCTGTAGACTGCATTACTCTTGGCAGCGCAAGCAAGATAAATGATGGCTTGTGCAATAGTCAGTTCACCTTCCGGTGATCCCAACCGTTCCTGTGTTTCCCAGGCATCCAGCGCCAGTCGCAAACCTCTGGGATCGGCATTGCCAATGTCTTCCGATGCCATGCGCACGACACGTCGGGCAATATAAAACGGGTCGCAACCACCATCAATCATGCGCACAAACCAATATAGCGCAGCATCTGGATTAGATCCGCGGACTGATTTATGTAAGGCCGAGATTTGATCATAAAAGGCTTCGCCACCTTTATCAAAACGACGCATTGAACCATCAACCAAGACTTCATTTAATAAGCTTTCAGTGATTACGCCCTCTTCGGCTAAATCAGAAGCTATTTCCAGTAAATTAAGCGCGCGTCGCGCATCACCATCGGCTACATTTGCTAATTTAACCAGCGCTGCGTCATCCAGACTTAAATTTAATTTACCAAGACCTAATTCTTCATCTTCAAGTGCCTGCTTAAGAATAATTTTTATACTTTCAATTTCCAGTGCTTTTAAAACATAAACACGCACTCTGGATAACAAGGCATTGTTCAATTCGAAAGAAGGGTTTTCGGTTGTTGCACCAATGAAGGTTATTGTGCCGTCTTCGACATACGGCAAAAAAGCATCTTGTTGTGATTTATTAAATCGATGCACTTCATCGACAAACAACACCGTATCCTTGCCATAAACGTCTCTATATTGTTTTGCCTGTTCTATTGCAGTACGTATATCTTTTACCCCGCTTAATACTGCAGAGACAGACAGGAATTGAGCATCACAGGATTTGGTAATTAATCTGGCCAATGTGGTTTTGCCTGTGCCCGGTGGCCCCCAAAAGACCATCGAATGTAAACGGCCTTGTTCTATTGCCAGTCTTAAAGGCTTATTGGTTCCCAGTATATGTTCCTGACCAATGTAAGACTCGATCGATGCCGGGCGCATACGGTCTGCAAGTGGGCGATAATCTGTATTTTTTGTCATGTCCCGATGATTTCTATTATCTACGCGTAGTAGTTTTATAGAGAAGATAATTAAAGGTGCAGATTATAACATTCCTGCTAATGAATAGACTTATTCAGAGCCATCG
>JBFIJV010000175.1:0-1296 GCA_041600575.1 Gammaproteobacteria bacterium
ATGATCTCATTATCAATGGCTCACCGAGTATCAAGATTATTAGAGTCCGTCAATCAAGGCACTATTTATGACACAGAGGAATTGTTTGTAATATGAAAGTAGATGCAATCGACATTATATTTACAGTTGGCCTCGTGTCTTTAATCGCGGGAACGTATATGCAACACGGATTATACACATCTATCTATTCAGCAGGGATCGCACTTGTATCATTCGCGGTCATGGCATCTAGATAATGGGGCTACTCAGAGCAATAGCGGCAGGAACACCCGCACCACAAGACGATTTCTGGTATGAAGCAATGCCAGTAATGCCAACGCAATCAGGCGCAAGAGTTACAACAGACTCAGCCATGAGAGTTACAGCAGTATATGCCTGTGTAAAAGTCATAGCCGAAACACTATCTTCACTTCCTTTTATTCTTTATGAACGGAACGGAGATAATAAGACTAGAGCAGTTGACAACTATTTATATCCTATTCTTCATCACAAGCCGAACAGATGGCAAACCTCGATGGAGTTCAGGGAAATGCTTTGCTACCACGTTTTATTGAGGGGCAACGCATACGCACAGATATTAAGAGGCATGAACAACGTCAAGGAATTAATCCCTTTACACCCTGACAAAGTTAAGCCTGTAATGCGATCTGATATGTCGATCTATTACGAAGTAAAAACCGAAAGTGGCGCGATCATATTAGAACAAGAGGAAGTATTCCACGTTAGAGGGATGTCATCTGATGGCCTCGTAGGAATGAGCGTGATCGAACAACACGCAGAGACTATAGGATCATCTATAGCAGCGAATGATTACGCTTCAAGATTCTTTAAGAACGATGCTAAACCAGGCGGCATATTAAAGCATCCTGGACACTTTAAAGACACAGAACAAAGAAAGAACTTTGCTACTCAATGGCAATCAGCACAAGGCGGGATTAATAGAGGTAAAACAGCAGTATTAGAAGACGGCATGGAGTACCAAGAGATCGGCGTTAATAACAAAGACGCTCAATTTCTCGAATCACGGCAATACAATGTAAACGATATAGCCAGAATCTTTCGTGTTCCACCTCACATGATAGGCGATCTAACTAAATCAGCCTTTTCAAACATCGAGCAACAGAGTTTAGATTTTGTTATCCACACTATGCGTCCTTGGTTTGTCCGATGGGAACAAGCTGTAAGCAGAGATTTAATAGTCAATGATGATAAATACTTTGCTGAGTTCTTAGTTGATGGTCTTTTAAGGGGTGATATCAAGTCACGTTATGAAGCTTACGGATCAGGCATTACCAA
>JBFIJV010000176.1:0-1218 GCA_041600575.1 Gammaproteobacteria bacterium
ATGAAAAATATTGAACAGCGATTATTGAATGATTATCAGCGTGATTTTCCGCTTGTTCCAGAGCCCTATACGCTTATCGCACATGAATTAAGAACCGATACACAAACAGTTTTAAATATGCTGAGTGAATTAAATTCTCATGGCAAGGTCAGCCGTGTTGGCCCGGTGTTTAAACCAAATATGATAGGTGCCAGTACGTTGGCAGCTATGAGCGTGCCTGAAGAACAACTATCAAAAGTTGCTGCATTGGTAAATAATTTTTCTGAGGTTAATCACAATTATGAACGTGAACATCATCTCAACTTATGGTTTGTAGCCGTGGCATCGGATCAGAATAAACTTGATGCTGTACTTGATGAAATACAGAGCCGTAGTGGTTACGAAGTTATGAATCTGCCACTGTTAAAAGAATATTATATTGATCTGGGGTTCAGGATGGATACGAAATCCGGAAAAAAAGCTGACCATAATAATGATGAACGAATTAACCAGCATGATTTTGATTCTACAAAAGAAGAGCAATTGATTGCCGCTATCCAGGCTGGAATACCATTAATCGAAAGACCCTATTTTGCTATTGGAGAGCAACTCGGTCTTTCTGAAGAAACGGTGATTAGTAAAATAAGTGAACTGCAAATCGCCGGAATAATAAGACGTATGGGGGTTGTCGTTCGTCATCACGAAATAGGCTACAGGGCCAATGCCATGCTGGTCTGGGATGTGCCGGATGATCAGGTAGACAAGCTGGGAAAACAATTAAGTGCAGAGGATGATGTCACGCTTTGTTATCAACGCCCAAGAATCAAACCAGGCTGGCCCTATAATTTGTTCAGTATGATCCACGGTAAGAACCGTGATGAAGTAATGGATTGTATTGGGCGTCTCATAGAAAAGTTTGCGCTGAACAATACTCCTCATGAAATACTTTTTTCCCGTCAACGTTTCAAACAATGTGGGGCAAAATATTTTGAATACAATGGGCTTTCATAATGGATGATCTCGATCGAAAAATTATTAATAAGTTACAAAAAAACTTTCCAGTTTGCGATCATCCTTTTGCTGTCGTTGCCGCTAAACTCGAAACAACTGAAGCTGAATTGATTTTACGTTTGCAGTGCATGTTAGATGAAAAATTACTTACTCGATTCGGCCCGATTTATAACGCCGAACGACTTGGTGGTGCTGTCAGTCTATGTGCGCTAGCCGTGCAAGAAGATG
>JBFIJV010000177.1:0-1216 GCA_041600575.1 Gammaproteobacteria bacterium
AGCGCAGCATAGCCAGCTGTCATGTTTGAACTGAATTGTTTATTTGCTAATAATTCATTCGTCTCCTGTAGTTTTTGTCTGGCAATTTTAGTATCAGGATCAATATCAAGTGCCGCCTGAAAAGACTTTTTTGCATCAGCCAGGCGATGGTCTTCCAGTGCTGCATTAGCTTGCCTTATGTGGACAAAGACGTCGTCTAGTATTTGCGCGCGCGCAAGTCCTTTCGCTGCGAGTTGTGATTCATCGGCAAATAAAGCTGCAGTCTTGAAGGCCTTTAATGCCAGTGTTGTACTTCCTGTATCGAGCGCGTTCTGTCCCTGTTCTATATTTTTATTGTAGATAACATCAATTTGATCGACGAGGTTATTAAAAATTGCCAGGCTGGCTTGATATTCTTTATTAGCTTGCGCAAATTGTTGTTGGTTATAATATCTATCACCACTTTCAACCTGCTTTAGCCCCTGCGTATATTCTTCAGTTGCCCAGATTTGAGCATTATTTTTTTTGAGGATGTTTTGTTTTTCAAGAATCTGTTGTAAATACGATTGTGCTTCCTTTCTTAAGGCCATGTCCTTGATTTGTTCATCTGGCGAATTTGCTTGAGTTGTTGTATCAGGTGTAGTCGTAGTCTCTATTGAAAAATCATTCGCTTGTTTGTTTGGAGTAATGGTTTCAGGTTTTTTAACCCAGGCAGGTAAGAAGAAAATGACAATAACGAGACTGATCAGAATTAATAGAAAACCTGCGCCGATGACAAGTGTTTTGAAGCTGATGCTTTTGGTGTTGGCTGAATCAGATCCCGCATTTTCTGATGTGCGTTGAAAAGGAACTGGCTTTATTTCTTTAAAACCATTGTCTGAATCATTTTCCATGCGCATTGCAATGCATAATTCTGTTAAATACTTCCGGTTTCTGACTTATATATTTCGTGTAGTACTTCGCGCCATTGTGCATATTGTTCATTAACAGATCCACTAAGTGTGACTGTGCGCTCTTTCAGATTGACCGTATGTGGTTCTATTTCAGCATCAAGAGAAGCCGAGATTTCCTGTAATGCCTCAATATGAATTTTAGCTTCTTCACGTTTATTCATACCACTGACGACTGCCGCACCACCAGCAATAATACCAACCTGTCCGGCAGTACGTGATATCGATGAACTACTACCCTGCGCAAGTATACCGGCTAATACGGCTAATACACCGCCAACCAGGCG
>JBFIJV010000178.1:0-1212 GCA_041600575.1 Gammaproteobacteria bacterium
AGTGGAAAAGCGAAGACCAAACACAGTCAAATGATAGTGTTGAAGTTGTTGATGCTGACGCAGCAGTTTATATGCCGAGTGAAAGTGAGACGGTTATTAAAGCGCCGGTTACCGGCAGTATTTGGCAACTACAAGTAGAAGAGGGCCAGCTTATAAAACAGGGTGAAATATTAATGATACTGGAATCGATGAAAATGGAGATACAAGTGACAGCTTCGCTTGATGCGACTGTCACAAAGATTTTCTGTCAATCAAATGCCATGGTTAGTAAAGGGCAGAACCTGATAGTTCTGGAGCAGCAGAATGAAGATTAATAAAGAACTGGATTTATCAATAGCGCAGTTACGGGAGTCATATAAAAAAGGTGATATTGCGCCTGAACGTATGATTGATGTCATCATGAGTCGTATTGATGCAGAGAGTGATAAAAATATCTGGATCAGTGTTCTTGATAAAGACCAAATAAAATATTATCTGGATGAGCTAGAAAATAAAAATATTGACGAATTACCGCTTTATGGAATTCCATTTGCAATAAAAGATAATATCGATCTTGCAGGAGTGCCTACGACTGCAGCTTGTCCGGAATTTAGTTATGTCCCTGAGACTAACGCATTCGCAGTGCAATTATTAATTGATGCCGGTGCTATTCCAATAGGGAAAACGAATCTGGATCAATTTGCAGCGGGACTTGTCGGCACACGTTCCCCCTATGGCGCAGTTAAAAATGCATTTGATCCTGATTATATCTCTGGCGGTTCCAGCTCGGGATCTGCTGTTGCGGTTGCGCTTGGACAAGTCAGTTTCGCATTAGGTACAGATACAGCAGGTTCCGGGCGTGTGCCGGTTGCATTGAATAATCTTGTTGGTCTAAAACCTACCAAAGGCAGAATCAGTACATCCGGTTTGGTACCGGCTTGCCGTAGTCTGGATTGCATCAGTATCTTTAGTTTGAACTCGAACGATGCGACTACCGTATTTGAAATTATGGATTGTTATGATCCTGAAGATATTTATTCACGTGTTGTTGAAGAGATTGAGACCAAGACATTGCTAAAGGTCGGAGTCCCGGCCGATTCCGATCTTGAATTTTTTGGTAATGAAGAATACGAAACCTTGTTTAAAAACTTTGTTAATCAAGTTTCCGATCAGGGTTACGACATTGTCACAATTGACTTCACACCGTTCAAGCAAGCAGCTCAGTTACTTTAT
>JBFIJV010000179.1:0-1206 GCA_041600575.1 Gammaproteobacteria bacterium
CAACCTGTTCACTCGTGAACCAGCGGATCGTGATGCTTTAATCGAAGTTTTAAGGAACTGCGAACATCGTAATCTGTTAGATGCTGATGCACTATTAATGATTGAAGGGGCATTACATGTCTCTGAAATTCAGGTGCGTGACATTATGATCCCGCGCGTACAAATGATTGTAATAGATAATGATGCTGCGCCTGAAGATATACTCTCGATAGTGGTTGAATCTGGACACTCACGTTTTCCTGTGGTTGGTGATACAAATGATGAAATCGTTGGCATCCTGTTAGCCAAGGACCTGTTACATTATTATGCAAATCCGGAAAAAGATTTTGATATCAAAGATATGATGCGTGCTACTGTTTTCATACCAGAAAGTAAACGACTTAATGTTTTGTTGAGAGAATTTCGGACCAGTCGAAACCATATGGCAATTGTTATTGATGAATATACCGGCGTTGCTGGTCTGGTTACGATTGAAGATGTCATAGAAGAAATTGTTGGTGAAATTGAAGATGAGCATGATTTTGAAGAAGATGAAACCAACATCAATACACATGATAATGACCGTTATACTGTTAAAGCGCTCACGACAATAGACGAATTCAATGCGTACTTTAAAACGGACATTAATGACGATGAATATGAAACCGTGGGTGGCCTGGTTATTAACGAGTTTGGGCATTTACCAAAACGAGGTGAATCGATCGAATTCATGAATTTTAATATCAAGATATTAAGAGCCGATAAAAGACGTGTTCATTTATTACTCTTTAGCCGTCTGGAGTCTGAACAAACAGCTGACGAAACCGCAGAGCAAAAGTAGTTTAATAGCTGCCTGATAGAGTGGAGTCTTTGGTGAAACACTTTTTACAAAATAAGAAGATTGTAAAAAGATTATCTGCTCTTATTGCCGGTGGCCTCGTGCCTCTCGCCTATGCACCATTCGAATTATTTTTTCTTGTTGTAATTTCACTTTCTATTCTTTTTTATCTTTGGTCAATAACTGATTCCGCCTGTGAATCGTTTATTCTCGGATACTTGTTTGGTTTTTCGATGTTCGGTATTGGTGTAAACTGGCTGCATATCAGTATCAATTTATTTGGTGGTATCAATATAGTCGGAGCACTGATATTCACCTATATATTCATCGCCTATCTCTCGCTCTATCCGGCCTTGTGCGGCTATTTGGCAAATCGATTTAGTAAGCGA
>JBFIJV010000180.1:0-1146 GCA_041600575.1 Gammaproteobacteria bacterium
GCCATCACGAAAGGACCAGTCAATATCATGATTTTCAACTATGGTAATTAAGACATTGGCCGGATCAATTCCCGGATTATTTTCCAGGTTCTTCACAACTTTGGCATAAAAAGCCTGCTTGGATTTATTCGATCGCCCGGCACGCATGGTTAAGTGCATCATCACCCTGTCACCCTTACGCTCTTGTAATTGTAAACAGTGCGGTTCGCATTCATGGATTATTTGATAGCGGTCATCATCAGGAAAATCCATCGTTTCAATTACTGCGGAGTTAATCCCGTCAGCGACTGCTTTAATATATTCTGGCGACTTGCCTTTCAGGATTGATACATTTACTAGTGGCATATTCTTCACCTATCGGTATTTATTAATTAAACCTACTCATTAAAATCATCTATCAAAATCTTTCGAAAGCTCAATAGCACGATTCATCTGGTTGGGAAATAACTTATGGTCATCACCCATGCTTTGCATTCTTTTAGCCGCATTGCGATTACCATGCTTATTTGCAAGATATAACCACATATAAGCAGTGACATAATCCTGCTTAACAGATTGACCATTTTCATACATCACGCCGAGGTTGTATTGCGCATCTGCAAAACCATTGCGGGCTGCTTTTTCAAACCATTGCTTCGCTGTTTTGTAATCTCTTTTCTTTCCTAGTCCCAGGTAATGCTGAATACCGATATAATTCTGCGCTATCGAATCGCCATCATTCGCTAAAGGTAACCACAAGGCATAGGCCTCCTCATACTTTCCCTGTTCAAATAATATTTTAGGGTTATCGCTATCGCCACAGGCAGAAATAATGGTCAATATGGCTAAAGTTAATACTGGCCGCATATCCTGTTAATTATGCTTTCGATAATGCCTGTTCAATATCAGCAAGCAAATCATCAATATGTTCTATACCCACTGAGAGTCTAACCAGATCATCTGAAACCCCACATTTTTGAAGCTCTTCGGGGGATAGTTGTCGATGAGTAGTGGTTGCCGGATGACATGCCAATGATTTAGCATCTCCAATATTAACCAGCCGCGTAAAAAGCTCCAAAGCATCAATAAACTTAGCGCCGCTTTTCGCGCCGCCTTTGATACCAAAACTTAATATACTCGCTGCTCGCCCACCACAATATTTATTTA
>JBFIJV010000181.1:0-1143 GCA_041600575.1 Gammaproteobacteria bacterium
AAGACACGAGGCCAACTGTAAATATAATGTCGATTGCATCTACTTTCATATTACAAACAATTCCTCTGTGTCATAAATAGTGCCTTGATTGACGGACTCTAATAATCTTGATACTCGGTGAGCCATTGATAATGAGATCATGCCGTCTATCCTGCCGTTTGATTTCTTCTTAGTGAATTTCCTGTTCTCTGCCGCATCCTGTTCGAGTACAGCGTTTGCCGCGCACATCGTCATAACAGGATTGTCTTGAATGTCGATCTTCTCGTTCAATATATCTTCTTCTAACCCTGAGACAGCTATACCCATGTCTTTAAAGCCTTGACCATGAGGAAGTAACGCTATCCCTGTGCCCCCGCGATCCTTTGAAACGACTACTTCCATCTCATCTTTGATCTGGATTTCAGCTTCGTAACATTCCACGCCTGTCTCATCTAATGCTTTAATCAGATCGGGTATTCTCCATCTATCGAAAGCGAGTATCTTTATAGGTGTAATGTCGTTGATTGATCTAATTTCTTCGGCGATATATGAGTAATCAATGGACTTGCCAGGAACACCGATTAGATGACCTTCGCTGATCCATTGCGTATAAGGGACTCTATCCCTGTTTTCCCGATCTCTTGCGGTGTCTTCTGGTGTCCAGAATCGTGATATTGCTGTTTTCTTCTCGCCGTTAAATACTAAAGTGAGTGCAGATAGATCGGTTGTCTTAGATAAATCTATCCCCGCAACACAATCACCTTCTTGATCTGCAACTTTCTTAACGCAAGCCATCCATCGATCTCGTGAGATCCAAGGATCCGCCGCATCAACCCATTCACAAAAGTTTAACCGTCTGACTATTGATTCTTTAGATGGCATACCTTGTGCTGCTTTGACCTGTCTTCTTAGATAGTCATAGCCTGGTGTGTCAGGTAAAGAGGGATTAACTTTAATCCAGCATGATTCGTCTTTAAAAGGATCATCACCTTCATCAAGTGAACAGACGTAACCAAAAAAGGAATCATCTTCAACAGGATTATTAGGATCACATATCTTTGCTGCGTACTCGTGATATTCAAAGCAAACCGACTGCCGATCATGCCCTGAGTTCGTTATCATAAAGTCTAACGCTTGTCTGCGTGACTTCTTGCCCGCACTCAT
>JBFIJV010000182.1:0-1065 GCA_041600575.1 Gammaproteobacteria bacterium
CGGCGATGTTGATATTCATTTACGTACCCTGCGTGACAAACAACAATTTCTCGATGCTGATGGTATTGCCGAAAAACTTGGCATATCTTCCGCCCAGTGGTCATTGTTTGGTGTAATTTGGCCTTCCAGTGAGGTGCTTGCACACCTAATGTCTGACTTTGCAGTGAAGGGCAAACGTATCCTGGAAATAGGTTGTGGTATTGGCTTAACCAGTCTTGTCCTTAATCAACGCAGCGCTGATATCACCGCAACCGATTACCACCCTGAAGCAGAAAACTTTCTCAAACAAAATGTCTTGCTTAACAAAGGCAGAACGATACCCTTTACAAGAACGGGCTGGGGCGATGAATTAACTGATCTTGGCAAATTTGATCTTATACTGGGTAGCGACATTATCTATGAAGACGAGCATGCCGATCTTTTATCAAAGTTTATAGATCAACATGCTAAACCAGAATGCGAGGTAATCATTGTTGATCCCGGCAGAGGACGACACGCCCGCTTTAGTAAAAAAATGGTCTTACTTGGCTATTCACACAGCCAGTCACAACCAGTAGATACAAACTATCTTGAAAAAGAATTTAAAGGACAGATACTGCGTTACAACCGTCAAGCAAATGCGTAACAACGTTACTTTGGATTGATTATTTTCTCTACTTTTTCGAGTCTTTCATCTCGACCACAGGCATAACGATAATATTTATAACGTATTGGGTTCTTTATATAATAATCCTGATGATAATCTTCAGCGGCATAAAACTTTTTAGCCGGAAGAATTTCGGTTACAACCATCGCCTTATTTTTTAACTTTCCTTCTAATGCAGCTTTGCTGTTGTCTGCCAATTCTTTTTCTGTTTCGTTTTTGGTGAATATTGCTGCGCGATATTGTGGTCCTTTATCACAAAACTGTCCGCGAGCATCGAAGGGATCAACATTCTTCCAATAGACATCGAGCAATTTTTGATAACTCACTTTCGCAGGATCATATTCGATCTGTACAGCTTCATAATGGCCGGTTCTACCAGAAGAGGTTTGTTCGTAGGTCGGGTTTTCAGTATGCCCGCC
>JBFIJV010000183.1:0-1015 GCA_041600575.1 Gammaproteobacteria bacterium
AATGAAAGGTAAAGCAATGTTCGTTGAAGCAGGCGGTGGTTTTGAGACTGTTGAATTAAATAGTCAAGAAGCAGAGGTGCCTGGTTCTAATGAAATCAGGGTTAGGCTTCATGCTAACTCACTCAATTATCACGACTACGCAGTTGTAAAAGGATTGTGGCCGCCAGAAAAGAAAAGAATTCCTATGGCCGATGGTGCCGGAGAAGTGATTGAAGTTGGCGATAACGTGTCCGATTTTGAAGTAGGAGACAATGTGGTTAGCACATTCTTTCCGACATGGATAAATGGTGAGCCAATTGTTGATGGATTCTCTACAGTACCAGGAGACGGCATCGATGGTTATGCTCGCGAGTACGTTACAGCATCATCAAACTCATTTACTAAATCCCCCGCTGGTTGGACACATGTAGAGGCCTCGACACTGCCTACAGCAGCCTTAACTGCATGGCGTGCTTTGATGTGTTTCAACCCTCTTAAACCAGGTGAAACAGTCCTGCTACAAGGAACAGGAGGAGTGTCCATATTTGCACTACAGTTTGCAAAAATGGCTGGTGCTAAAGTTATTATCACCTCATCGAGCGAACAAAAAATTGAACGCTTAAAAGAGATGGGAGCAGACCACACCATCAATTACAGTACGGAACCAAACTGGGACGAAATGGCAATGGACATTACAGAGGGTAAAGGAGTTGACCATATAGTAGAAATTGGTGGTGCAGAAACTTTAGATAAGTCGTTAAATGCTATTAAAATTGGTGGGCAAATCTCTCTTATAGGTGTTCTCTCAGGAATAACAAGTGAGATCGATATTGTAAAATCGTTTATAAAACAGGCAAGATTGCAGGGCGTACTTGTTGGTAGCCGTACTCAGCAGCAAGAGATGGTGCAAGCAATTGAGATTAACCAAATGAAACCTGTTTTAGATAAAGTCTTTGCACTAGAAGAGATCGTTGATGCCTTCCAATATCAGGAGACTAATCGTCACTTTGGGAAAATATGTTTGGAATTCTAGATG